>JACRGE010000046.1 GCA_016212465.1 Microcaldota archaeon | reverse complement strand
GGTTGTTGAAGTTGTTGGCTGCGATGAAGTGGTTGAAGCAGAAGTTGATGTAGTGGAGCTGGTCGTGGTTGAAGAAGTTGAGGTTGGAGGCGGGACCGACTCAAATTCAATTACTGTAATAGAGTAAGGCCGGAACTCATACTCGAAAGACTGTTGGACCGGAGCTGATTGCTCAACGATTTTTATTACCTCAGAGAACGTATTGTTTGAATCAAGGGAAGGCGCGGTCAACACAAATGCTTTTGCAGAGGTTGGAGTGAAGCCGTTCAAGTTGATGCTGGCTCGCATGGGCCCGAAAACGTTTTTTGAAACCACGTTCAGGAACAGCTTTCTTCCATCAGCAGACTTGGAGGCGATGGCGGTGAGGAAAGGGGTTTCCGTGAGCTGGTCTTGTACCTTGGAGGAATAGGTTGGAACCCCTGAAACGACTGCATTTAACCGGGTTTCTCCAGTATGGTTGCTGAATAAATTCATTACATAAAAAGGAATCTGTCGCGTTCCCTGGGAGTTCAAGCAATAAGTCCAATAGCCTGTTCCAGGGTCAGTCCATTGGTTAGCCTGCAAGACCCTTCGGGAAGAAATCAGTTTCTGCATTTCTAAAGCAATGATTATTCCACTCCTCCAATCATACATTTCAGGAGAACTCCAAGGCAATACGAGTGAATGGTATTGAAAAGAGTATTCGGAAAAAACAAAAGGAATTTCGTGTCCCGTGTTGTTTATCGCTTCTTCCTTCAGTAGGCTCATCTGAGTGTCCAGCAAAAGGGTGCTGGCGAACGCGTCAAGAGTCCACTTGGTTTTGTTTATGTAATCAAAGTAAGAGCTTCCAGTGCTTCCGTTGATGTAAGCATGCCCGAGAATTATGTTTATGTCTTCTTTTGTAATCGGGTCCCAATAGTCGTTCAAGAGGCAGGCTGAAAAATTGTGTTCCCCACTAGCTAATGTAATATCGAAGAAAGTGATGTTCTCCCAGGGCCCTCCCAACCGATAAGGCCAGTCGTCTGGCTCCTTGTAGGGGGATGTTATGTTTTTTGTTATGCAAATGGAATCTATGCAAAACATTCCTTCAGGGAAGGGATTGGGGTGTGTTTCTTTAGGGGTTATGTTTGTTCCGCTTGCGAAGACAGTTATATTATACGTTTCGCCTGCTTCAACAAAGAACGTGGAATTGAAGCACCCGCTGTCACTGTATACCACCGTTCCGTCCCAGTAATTGTAGGGTACATAGAAATGCGGGATTAGGAAGTCCACGTTTGAGCCGGCTTTAGCTAACACCTTGTTGTCGTACATGTAATATTCCATGGGCTGCTGTGGGTTCTCATAAACTCTGTTGAATGGGTCAACCACAAGACCACATTTCACAGAAGAATCCTGGGCTTTCATTTCAGAGCAATAGCGGTTGAACCTGTCCCCATATTCATTTGCACTTACTCCAAACAAGTTTACTTCGTTGCCCATCTCCCAGTATTTCACGGGAATGCCCTTGTTTTTTGCGTACGCGACCCACCGTGCCGCTTTAGCTGAATCATTGAGTACGACATTCACTGTCACGGTAAGCGACGCGTTCAATTCCCTTGCATACTGCCACCATTCCTCAAAACCGAAGGAGTATCTGCCGGACTGGTTTCTTTGAGAAACTTCTCCGACTCCTTGTTCCCAATCATAAGACTCTGCGCTACCTCCACCGAACCTCAGGCTTGTTAAGCCCATTTCCTTGGTCACTGAAAGTGGAGGGTCTTTAAACGTTTGGGTAGAAGAATCAAAAATGCTTCTGAACAGGCTTTTACTCATCTCAAGCCCTTCTCCGAAGAGGTCTCTGCTCACGTTTCCTTGGACGTCGTTTGCGTCAACTGAAATCGTGATTCCATTAACTGTAATAAGTAAAAGAGGGGCCAACAAGAAAAACATTTCAATTCTTTTTCTTTCGCGCAAAAAACCACTCCCATGATTTTTGGGAAAACCTATTACCCAAGAGTTATTTATATCCCCCGTTATTTTTTAAGTGTCTTTCAAAGGCTCTAAATCAAACTAAAAATATCTTTTTATATCTCTTTGATTCTAATCCTTATCGATTTGAATGGGTATAACGGATTCGTTATCAGAGTTTTACTTCAAGATAGAGGATTTTTATTACGGTGTATGCGACCGCATTCAATCCATTGGAATCCCGGTCTACGATTGGTTCGTCGAGCCCATTGAGAAGAGGGGCGTTCCTTCTTTTCCTGTTGCGGTGCTTATTCTCCTCTTGCTTTTAGGTGGAGTGGTTTATCTCCTGTTGCCTTATGCCCAGCCAGGCGCGCAATACGTTACTCTGACAGTCTCAGTTGCATCCGGCGGAAGCCCTGTTTCCGGTGCGGGTGTGACCCTTGACATAGAGGGAGGCGAACAAAGGAGCGATGCGACAAACGCAGAGGGAATAGCGAAGTTTGAAAATGTTTCAGCTGGGAAAAAAGCCAACGTGACTGTAAAGAAATACGGCTTCAAGGACGCCATTGAAGAGATAACCATTTCCGAGGAAGCTGTTGCAATCAGGTTGGAGTCCCTTCCGGGTCAGCTAGAGCTCCTTCTTCAGGTAGAGAACCGCGACGGGGATCCCATAAGTGGTGCGGAAATTACTTACAATGATCCGCTGACGAGCGAGCTTATCGTTGTTTATACAGAAGATGAAGGAAGCGTCAAGGTGAAGTATTCCGACCCAACTGAGGTATTCAATCTCCATGTGCAAGCTGATGGTTATAAAGATAAGTACAAGACCTGCCCGGCGTCTGCTAGAGTATGCAAGATAGTTCTTGAACCCGAGGAACTTCCACCGAACCAAGACGGCCCGGATGACAAGGGAAAGGGAAGCGTGCTCGTAGACGTTAAAAACGAGAGCGGAGCTTATTTGGATGCGACTGTTGAGCTTTATGCAGGGAGCACCACAAAACCGGTTGACGCACTCTACACCCAAAGCGGGCAAGCATATTTTAAGAAGATAGTGGACAAGGGAACTGAAGTCTATATTATTGTAAAGCCAAAAGACTCTTCTTACGAAGAATACAATGGAGCAAAGGCGGCGTTTGAGGTCAAGGAAGAAAACGAGGTTGGAGTAGTGCTGAAGAAAAAACCAGTTGGGCCGCCTCGTGCAGCAACGTATGGTTTCATCAACTTCACGGTCCTCGGCGAGGGAAATAAACCCATAGAAGGCGCTGAAGTGACCTTGTTCTGGAAGGACAGGCCAACGCGGGTCGCTTATTCAGCTAAGCCAACTGACGAAAAAGGCAGGGTTTTCTTTGAGGTCGCAAGAGGAATGCTGTTCTATGCAACCATCTATGCAGACGGATACCTTCCTTTCACGACTCAGTCAGTGGAAGCAGGCCAAGCAAAAGAAATACTCTTGGAGAAGGCGGTGATTGGCGGTTACGGGGAAGCAGAAATAACTGTTTACGATGCTGACGACAAGCCGGCTGAAATGGCGGACGTAGACTTATATGACGAAAATGGTTTTAACGTCGGGCTTCCGACTCAGAAGACGACTGCTGACGGAAAAGTGCGTTTTACTCCCCTTCCCCCGAAGAGGATGAGGGCGTATGCACGACAAGGAGCAGTTGATGGGTGGAGCGACTTCTTCACAGTAATCGCAGGTGATATAGTAAATACTTCAATGAAACTCCGCGTGCCTTATGGGAAAATCCTTGTTGAAACAAAGGACGTCACAGACGGAAAGGCAATTGAAGCCAATGTCTCAGCTTTCATCGGCGAAGACCAGCAAAGTTCTTGTTCGACCAAGGAAGGAAAGGCTTGTGAGCTCTCTGTGCCGGCGAAGAAATCCGTTATACTGAAGGCGAATGCATCTGGTTACGTCAGCAAAGAATCCTCTGAAATAATCGTTACGGTAAATGAGTTGAGGAAGGAAACGCTTTACCTGACTCCATCTGCTCTCGCAAATGAGTTAAACATCTCCAGAGTCGTCGTGCTGGATGACGACAACAAGGAAGTGAATTTCCTTGAGCGCGGCAAATACTATACCGTGAAACTGATTGCAAACTTCCCGCCTGGAAACGACCGCGCAGGAATTTATTTGAGGATAGGCGACAAGGCAACGCCCGAGGAAGAACCCGCTTACATAACCTATTACGAGCCATCTGACGAAAGCGTTTGGAGCAATTCATTCAACCCTGGAGGAGATTGCGGCATTGATTTAGCGAATCAGGATGATAGTCGGGGAATCAAGTGGGTGAACTGGGGATTCAAGAGAGTGACTGGAAAGGACGCGATGGCAAGAATCTTTGTTAAAGCAAGTGCAACCAGCAAAGACAAGCTTTTGGTGAATTACCGCGCTTATGCAGTGAAAGGAAGGGTGTGGTCCCGTTATCCCGAAGACCCTGACCTGGGACAGGACGAGAAAACCGGGGAGAAGGACTGGTGTTATGCGAAGACACTGAACAAAAAGCTTTCTATAGTAGAAGGCAAGGCGACTTGCACTGAAAGAGCTTGCTTGGTGACGAGCTTCGGCGAAAACAAGCAGGGAAGCGGATTCAACGTGGACCTGAACACCGAATTCCCAACCAACTTTGAATTGACTACCTTCGGAACCTTTTCGCAGCCTTTCCTTAAAATAACTTCTTTAGACGAGCTCACGCAATTCTCTGCTGTTTCCGGCTCTGCAGCAATTCTTCCAGTAGACCTCAGTGGAAAAACAGAGGGAAGAATCAGCCTCGCAGAAGGATTCGTTTCAATGTACAACGGCTCGGCGACAGGCAACGCGGTTTCGAAGGTCGTGCTTCCCTCTTACATCGCGAAGATAGGGGTGAGTTTCAACGACAAAGACGGTGAAATCGTTAGAACAGAGGGCTACGTTGTCCCTCAGGGAACAGGAACCATAAGTGTGGGTTACAGTCCGCAGTCGCTTTCCGCAAACATCCGAAGGGATATGGAAGTAACTGTGAAAACGAGCCAAGGGGTTCCAGTAGAGGATGCGCACCTTTCCCTTGAAGAGATTCCAGACGACCCTGTTGCAAGGCATCCGTTCTCCGGCGAAAGCTATCACCTGCTGGGTGACGGAGCTGAAGGAAGCGGAAAAGGCGGCGTTTACTTATTAAATGATGTTTATACCACGAGTGCGGGCAAGGTAAAACTCGTCGCCAAGAGAGAAGGATTCAGGGACGAGGATGCAGAGATTGAGGTGAAGGCAGAGGACTTCCTTCAGTTGGAACCATCGGACCAGCTTTCAGTTGATTGCTCCCATCAGACGCTTAAGATCACGAACACGCTGGATACTTCGGTGCCAGTAACTGCTTATTTCAAGGAAGGCGTCAGGCCATGCGTGCAGATATTCGGTGCAAACCCAGCGGGCTCCAATAGATACGAGTTCACCCTTGGCCCAAAAGGCGAAAAACTGCTTTCTATCCTGCCTAATCTCAGGACGTTCTGCATGCTTTCATTTCATTCCCAGCTTGAGGGCGTGGACGCCATCACAGACCAGGATTTAGGCGTAACGGTTACCTGCACTGATGTGGCCGAGTGCTCGCCGAGCATGCCTTGCCTAGAAGGAAAGGTGTGCGTGGAAGGAAACTGCGTGAGCGGAGCCACCACTACTACCACGCCTAATGGAGTATGCTCTTCCCTCAACTGCCCTGTTTGCACTGAACAAGAATGCCTTGCTCTCTCCCAATACTGCGAACCCCATTACCCTCCTGCGCCGAGCGTGGTTTATCCGACTGGCACTTCCCCAACTCAATTCCTGGGCTGCTTCCAGAAAGCCGAGGTTCCAGACTGCAAGGCTTTGTTGGACCAGCGTTATGCAATCAGGTTTTTCGAAAACTTCTGGAAAAACTTTTATTTACTAAAGAAACAAAAGAGCGAGGACAAGAAATCTGACCCGCTCGCAGTGAACACAGGCCAGTATTCTGGTGTCGTGATAACCAACAACCCTGTTGAGGGCGTGGTTGCGATGCCTTCCTCCGTCGAGCTTAAAGTGGCTCCCTTGCTTCCTATCAACGCATTCCCGATTTCCATAGACAACTCCGTTAACCAATTCGAGCTGAGGTACGACTGGACCCCACCCCAATGCCTGAAGATTGTCTCCTTTGACAACTTTGAGCAGGAATTGACTGGCATCACCGTGCCCGCAGGCAAGGTAAGGACCGTTGTCGCAATAGTGAAAAAAGAGTGCGTGAAACTCACGTACAAGCCGGGCGACAACAAGATGAAGATAACCGTCAAAGGCTCTGAGTCCTCGTTCACGGATTCAATCACCTTCGGTCCCAAAGGAGGGATTGCAGGAAAGGCGACTATTTCAGTTAAAATAGTTCCTGACACACTGGGTTCCTCCTTCGCATTCCAGGAAGTCAACCTCTTTCCGCCAGACAGTTTGTCCGTCCACTCACGCGTTTTCACTAAAATGCCAAAGGCAGTTGAGCCCTTTTATTTCGTGAACAACATTCACTATCCAACTGATTCAGCGATTGAGGTCGTGGAATTGTCAACTGGCGATACACAGCGCATTGAACCAAACGAATTAGGCAGCCTCCTTATTCAAGTCGCGAAAGACGTAAGGAACGCGGAAACGCCCACTTTCGCTGAAACTACTTACGGAGGGTATAAGCTGCGAATGGATTCAAGTGACATCGGAAAACGTTCAACGACCAGCGAGAACCTCGTAGGAATTCCTGCTTCATTGAATAACCTGCTCAACTACGACGTAATCGGTGACTCGGGAAAAAGAACCGGTACGAATATAGAAGCACGTCAACAATGTAGCTACGAATACTTCTGTCCGCAAGAGGATTTCAAGACTGCCGCGGATGATGTTACAAAAAACATCAACGAAGAGTGGAAGAGGGTGCACAGTTACCTGACGAAGGTGACGCCGACTAAAATGAGTTTGCGGAGTGACTTTGAACTCGGGCTTGAGGCGTTTCTTGTAGGCGCTTTTGAAACCTCTCTTGAAATGAACGCGGACCCAGAATACTCCCGATGCTATGGGGCCTCGCTTTCCCAAGGTCTTTTTGGCGCATGCCAGGCGATGTTTAAGAGCAACCAATACCCGCCTTCTGCAACGCTCTGGGAGTTCCTGCGAACCGGCGCGCGCGTTGCATGCCAGATTGAATTGTTTGATTTCGTTATAAAGGCCCGTTCGCAAGCAGACCTTTACATGGCGAAGTATTGTATGGGCAACTACTTCCAGGGCTTCTACACCCCAGGCGTATTCCAGCAGCCGTGGCCGCAGTACGGGCAGCCGCCTTATTACTCTGGTCCTGGGACATTTCAAGGATGCATGTGGGGCGGCTCTCCTTACGGAGGAGGCGACATCTTCACCAAGTACGCTGGCGAGGAGTGTTCCTTCTTTATTGAAAGAGCTCCTTGGACGACAGCCTCGTTCAAGTGGGTTTTGAAGAAAGCTGGAGCAGGAGGAGGCATTAAAGTACTGGATTACGAAATCGGCGGAAAAGAACACAACGAAGCCAGCCTCGTGCTGAAGGATGCCGGCGGAACATCTTTCCCGAGCGCCAATGGATTCCCGTACGTTGATTACACTGGTTCAGTCGTCAAATACGACGACCACGCCCCCAAGTTGTATACGATGAACAAGTACGGTTTCAGACCGTATAAGACGGAAGATAAGACCGGAGACCAGCTTGATGTCGTCACCGACATCAAAAAATTGGTGCCTGGCATAGGGAAATTGACTGATGGTACTGTCCTCGTAAGCAGCAACCTTCTTTCCGCGACTGACCCTTCACTCGACGAGGAGAAAAGGGCACTCGTCATTGGCATTTCGATGAATGTTTTAGATCAAACGTCGCCGTTGTTGAAAGTTGAAACGATGGAACAGCTGGAAAGCGTGTCTGAGGAGTTGGTACAATATTTAATTGATGAAAAATATTCAGGTTTACCCAACCTTAAACAATTATTATCCTCATCCGGTCTGGAAGGCTATACCGACTGCAAAATGGATGTGAATGAAAAAAGCATTGTTGTAAAGTGCAAGCCGCCTCCCCAACCCTCCAATGGCATTACCGTTACCCTAAGTGCAGATCAACTAACTGTTCAAAAGCAAGGCGATCCTACGACTTTGACTGTTACAATCAATAAGGAAGGACTCCCCACGCCATACCAACCCCCGGAAGCGGTATCATATTATATTTCGCAACAAGAAATTAGTGGAAGTTATCCTGTCAAAGAGTTTAAGCCAGCGTCCGTATTGCAGGGCACTTTCCACTTTACTCATAACTTAGCGGAAGCAGGCACGTATCGAGTGGTAGTTAAAATCGGAGCGAATGATGAGTATGCATCAAATACTGTGACTCTGAATATTGCTTCACAACCCAGCCCCCCCCAATTCAGTCTGACCGTTTCTCCGGATATTATTTATCGCGAAGATTTGCAGCCTCCAAAAAACGTAGGAATTTCCATTAGTATCCTCAAGCCACCAGATACGTCTGCCTACGAGGTTTCAATGGCGATTAAAGACGGTCATGACGCGTATACTAATTATGTACCAGGACTTCCTAAAGCCCAGATAATGCCTCTTCCTGTCCACGCGGATTACCCGTGGACGGTGGACAAAAACGTTCCGGTCGGAGCTTACAACGTCAAATTGTTTGCCAAGTATCCCGGGATAAAACCTGTAAAATACTCTCTCAAAACAGAGACAGTCATCGTCACCAGCAAATTAAGTTCCCCAGGGTCCACTTACTCGGCTATAGAAAGTCCAGGCACAACAACGAAAGGCATTCCGGACGTGGACTTGATTGAACAGATTAAAGACAAGCCCCTCATCTGCACGGAGAATCCCGCGGATTTGTGTACCTTTTATGTAAAGTTCTATTTGGACGCCGACGCTTTCCTTGTGGTGAAAATCTATGAAATTAACGTTGCCGGTGGCAAGGAACAGGCCATTTTAAAGGTGAAGGATACCTTCAACCGGTTGGGAGGAACCAGCATTTACGTGCCTTATCATACAAATATGAACGGAGATAAGCCAATATCGCCTGTTTTCGGATTGATTCCCCCTCGTGATGGCCAGTCCCACAAGTACGTTCTGCACATCTACTCCTATAAGTTGAGCGACGCTGCAAACGTTGCAAAAGGGGCCCCCTCCAACGACGAAAAAATAGAGGTGTACATTAAGCCGGGAACTGCCGTTCCTTCCGGCGGGTCTGCGGGGGGTTCAAGCAATTTCATTGTAACCGATATCTCTAAACCCTTTGAGAATGCTCAAGACCTCCCCCAAATTTATGTTACCTACAAAGGATTACCCCCTTCAAGTTACTCTGTTACTATATACTCTGGTGGAGTAGAGTTTTCCAAAAGAACTGGTCTTGAGATAGACTCTCCTGACAAAACGCAAGCAAAGGTCACAATGTCTTCTGGCTCCTATTCACAGTTGAGTGCTGCTTCACAGGATATAAAAATACGTGTTGAGTCCGGCAGTGATTGTTACCAAAAGATCATAAGCCGCGACGGAGTCGCCGGCGAAGTCACCAAATGCACAGACTAGACAATTTTTTATCCCTCTTTTTTTAATTTAATAAAACGTTTTAAATATACTTCTTTTGTAATTCATATCGCGTGGGTTCATTTAGTTGGTGCAGACTGGTTAACGCGAGGGATAAAGTGTTAGAGGGATTGCAGGAAGGATGGTATTCGTTTCTCGACTGGTGCGAGGAAACAGGAATTCCTTTGAAGGGGTT
>JACRGE010000045.1 GCA_016212465.1 Microcaldota archaeon | reverse complement strand
CCAGTTCCATACGATAGGCCGCTTAGAGTGGATTTCCTGGACACTGGCAAGGGAAGCAGTGAAGAAACCGTGGAAGTTATTCAAAGGGTTTCTTCTCTGATTTATTCTCTTTCAAAGCTCAACAAAAACTACGCGCATCCAGCTGTCTTGATTGAAGCTGACTTGTGTGCTGCCTTGAACCCAGAAGAGATTGAACGAACTTACAACACCCTTTTCTCTGTTTTGGGGCCGAAGAGTGCATTATTCAAGCTAAGGAGGAATATCAGGCCATTCCGCTGACTTCGACATGTCCTCGAGTTTGTGGTGGATGCCCCGAATATTTTGTTTCCGCCTAAAGCCTTGAAACCAAGGGCTTTAGCCCCTGGAGCTTCATTTCCGTAAAGCTCCCCCCCCTGGTTTGTGCAGGAATTTAACCCGGCATCCACTAAAAACGCAGAATTAAGGGGCGCTCTCAAATTGCAGGAAGAGTTATTCCGCCCCAACTAAGTAATCCGGTGCCGCTGTCTTTGAAAAAATCCACTTCATAAGATTTTTTTTTACATCTGCGTTTTTGAATATTTGGCTGAAGCCAATTCAAACTGAAACTACCGTAAAACATTTTGGGTTGAGTATATAAACAAAGCCAACTAAAAATGCGCGCAAGAATTTTGCATGACGCAAGAGTCCCTCATCAGAAACATTTAAAAGATTTTTTGTTTCGAATACTTCCAACGAAAGGGGGTGAGGGGATGCGTGGTTTCAAGACCGTTTTTTTAGTAATCACTTTTTCTATTGTTGCGCTCACGGCCTATGCACTCACTGGTTTAAGCGCAGAAGAGCAAGGTTGGTCATTCGAAAAAGAAGGCAGTGGGGCGCAATTCGCCATTAGTATCCCGGAAGCATTCCCGTCTCCAGTTCCTTCCCCAAAGCCAGTTTGCGAGATAGTCGTGCGCAATACCCATTGCCCAATTTACAGGCAGGCTTCTGTCGAGAAGAACGTTAAGATGGGAAAAGTCTGCGCTTATGGAAAGGTATCGGGGGGCATAATCATTTTTTCGGTTCAGAGGGAAACCAATGCAGAGATTAGGGTTGAGGAAACGAAGTTTACTTACCCGCTTGAAGAGTATTACGACAACAGCAAGCCCGACTGCTGCGGCTACTGGGCTGCGGGAGTCAGCAAGAAGGTGCCTGCTTACTTAAAGCAACGTTTCATCACCATCCCTGCCAAAAAAAGGACCTGGAGTTCAGTCGGATACTCAGCTGGACTAGAAAAGATTGTTCAAGCGCTTGGACTCGGAGTCGGAGCAGCTCAAACTGTTTCGGGAACCATCACCTTCGAGGACATTAAAAAGCGCGTCCAAACATTCAAGACCGTGGTGTGGAAACAGAATTTCGTGAAAACGGCCTGTCCTTCAGGTGACTTGGCTGGCAAGTGCCACAAGCACGTTCACAAGGAATGCAAGGTAAAGTTGAGTGGTGAAGAACCCACTGCAAAAAAAATAAGCTTCCTTGAAGAAGCCTCTGGAAAAAAAGGGAAATTGGATTTTCTTATTACTGTACCCATAATCAATATTACTCCAATAATTGCCGTTAACTGCAGCATTGACTGGCCGTGCTACTGCCCCAACACCATTGGCCCAGACGACCCAGATCCGCCTGAAGACTGCATCGAATATGAGGAGTGGCTTTGTCCTTGCGATGTAACTACCACCACGCTGCCTCCTATTACCACAACTACAGTGCCTTTCACTACCACCTTGCCCCCGTTCACCACCACTTCCTTGCCCCCAATTACAACAACCACCTCGCTCCCACCTTCAACAACGACCACACTGACTCCAAACTACACAACAACTTCCTTGCCCCCAATTACAACAACCACTAGCCCGCCTGTAACGACCACCTCAACAACTTCAACTACCTCGACTACGCAGCCTTCGACAACGACTTCCAGCTCGACTTCCTCCAGCACGACCACGTCCACAACCACTTCCTCTTCTACCACCACTACGTCAAACTACTCGTGCATTTTCCCCGAGGGTAACCTCGGCGACGTCCTCTGCGTCCAGAACCAACCGTTTTATTATTACTACGGCGACCGCATGGAATGCACGCTCGGAGACTATTTCAACTGGAGGTATGCCTTCTGGAATACATCTTATTGCCCTGACTACACGGAAACTATCTACGGAGGGGCTTGCCACTCTTTTTGCGTAAACGATTCCGCCAAGAAAGGCGTTTGCCAAAGCTGTGCAGAGGCTTGCAAAGCATGCGGCGGATTTGGGTGCAATTCGAACAGCGAATGCAGGATGTGCAAGCCAGGCAATCAACAATGCGTTTACAATAATTCCAAGCCCGTTTCGTTCCCGACCATAATTGAAACCTGCAATTCCGAAGGCTATTGGAATACTTCAAGAGAATGCCCTGTCTATCAGACTACTAACAACGCGACTCTGTACTCAGCATGCGTAGCTGAAAACGACACCGCATCCTGCCAGAGTTGCGAGGAAGTTTGCTCCAAAGCAGGGGGCTTCGGGTGCAATTCAGCTGGAGAATGCAGAATGTGCAAGCCTGGAGAAACGCGTTGCAACATGATTTACAACGAGCTCGTAATGCGTCCAATAGTCGAAACATGCAACTCGGAGGGATACTGGACTACAACCCAAACTTGCCCCTTGATCGAGTCCACGCTTTACAATGAGACGTTCCAGTCGTGGTGCATTGTTGAAAATCAAACTGCAAGGTGCCAGTCTTGCAATGAAGTGTGCAGCCCTGACGTAGGGTTCGGGTGCAACTCAGCTGGAAGGTGCAGGAGCTGCCAGCCGGGAATGTCCATATGCGCCTCTGAATACGGCTTTCCCTTCCCCCCGCTGTTTTTCTGGACTCAAATCAACACGTGCAACTCTGAAGGGTATTGGATAAAAACCAAGGACTGCGGAACACATACGACCCCTGAAGGAGATACGTATCCCTGCTGGTGCATGTACAGCGAGAGTGGGCCGTACTGCTTCTGCCCGTCTTGAATTTTCTTTTATTTTTTATTCGCTTTCCGAGGATGTACTTCAAGTAGTTAGTCTGTCAAAATTGAAGGCACTCTCAAAGAAGAACCTTTTCCCTTATTCTCTTCTCAGCTTCCTTCCTCAGCTTCAGCGCATCGCCGTAGCCTGGCTTTAGCTTCAACGCATCCTCTGCCCGCTTGAGCGCTTCCCGCGGGCTCCCGAGCCTCAGCAGCATTTCACCTGCTTTTATTTTCGCATCCGACCTTGCGACATTTTCTCCGTCGATATCAGGCGGCAGCACATGGGACGCTTCCTCGAACTGCTCAAGCGCTTCTTTATACCTTCCCATCAGTTCGAGAGTGAGCCCGTAGTTGAAGTGAACGGGATAAATGCTTCTTGCGTTGGAATAGCCTCCTGCGCGGTTCTTGTTCTTTACCGCCTTGTCAAACCAATAAGCTGCTTTTCCCTTCTGCCCAGTCGCCATGTAATAATACGCAAGGTCGTGAAGCGCGTCGACTGAGCCCCTGCTGAGACGCACTGCTTTTCTCAAATGGTCCTCTGCTTTGTTGCTTCCTTTCTGGAAAAAAATTTCTCCCAAGCCTCTTTGCCTCTCTGAGTGAAGAAAAGCATCGTGAACTATGAAAAACCCTTTTGGTTGGGAACCGAATTCTCTGTAAGTGGGATCAACCACTACGAGATGAAAACCGCTTCCTCTCAACCCAAGTTGTGAAAGCACTCTCTTTCGAACTCCTTCGTTCCTGCGGAACAGGAAATGCTCTTCACCATCGGGGGGTTTTTCTTTCGTCACAATTGCGTACGCCATGTGGTGGTCTGGCTTTCCGTCCTTGTCCAAATAAACCACAATTGGAACTGCTTTTCCCCCAGGATAAGTCGCGCTAACTGCGCGCAATAGAGCCAGGTTTAGATTCACAATTTCGTCGCAGTCAGCGAACCTTTTCCCGTTTCTTGTCTGGTAAAAAACTTCTGTTGCAGTCTTCGGTGGCCTTGCTTGCTCTCCTGTTTCATCCCCACCGCTAAAGTTGAATTCAATGCCCAACGCACCACTCGGTACCCCCTCGTTTTCTCTCCCGATTCTAGTTGCTTCAAAAAAAGCCCTTGATTTTTGAAGCAAGCTAGCTTTTCCAGCTGCAATTCTTTCGGCGGTTTGCTTCATTTCCCTCGTAAACGCAAGAGGATCCTCTCTAAGCAGAGTGCCAAATTCCTGCGTCATGCTCGAGGATTTTGTTACCACGCCACTTTGTATTCTTGGCCCTGGTCTTTTTACTTGTGCTGTTTTTCGTTTCAGTAGTTCTTTCTCAAATCTGGTTAAAGAAACCGGCTTTTTTATAACCATCCCTTTTGCCTTAAGAAACTGCTTCAACTGATTTGGTCCAACGCCCGCTTGGGCCCTTAAATAAAATGCAGGCGGTTTTTCGAACCTCTCTGGTTCAATTGCGATTCTCTTCGTCGGCAGGAGTGTGCTGATGGCAACGAACCCCATGATTCCCGCGATTTTCAATTTTTTTCCTAAAGGCACGTTACCACGGTTTAATCAGGCAAAGCGTTATTAAAAAACCTTTTTACAATCAATTGGAAAACAGGTTGAAACTGTTTTTTAAGATTTATTCTTTGTTATCGTATTGTTCTACTAAAGCGGGTGGTTTTTTGGAAATAGGCACGGTCATTTCAACTGAGGAAGGCCCGTCAACCGAGAAATTCAGTTTCGTGTTGAGTTCCCCTAGTGTTCGAAGAGGGCAGTTTGTGCAATTGACGGGAGAGGAAGGCCTGCTCATTGGCGTCATAAAAGACATCTTCAGAGCCAACAGGTATTTTGAAAGAGCTGAAAGCATTTCTGAATACGAGAAGAACAAGGGAAGCTTCCTCGATAATTTTCCAGTTGACGAATGGGAGTACGTTGTAGCAGAGTGTTCAGTGCTCGGGGCATTTGATTCTGGGACGATGAAGCGGTCATCGTTCCCTCCTTCTCCAGGAGAAAAGGTTCACGAAATAGAATTAGAGAAGCTGAAGGACTTTCTAGGGTTTAAAGAAAATGGATTAAACCTTGGAAAACTGCTTCAACACGAGCTTGAAGCCAAAATCGAACTATCCAGGTTATGCCAGAAACACTTGGCTTTAGTCGGAATGAGTGGATGCGGGAAAAGCTATGCTTCAGCAGTGTTAATAGAAGAGCTGCTGGATAGAAAGAAGGAAATGGGGAGGGTGGGCATAGTTGTATTCGATTCCCACGGAGACTACATTGGATTCGCCGATAAACACAGTCCTTATGCAGACCGGACTGAAGTCATAGATGGAAGAAGGATAAGGATTGCCACCCACAAAATGAGCGCACAAATGTTTCACGAGCTCATGCCAGAGATTAGTGCGACGCAGGGAAGAGAGCTTGCAAAAATCATTGAAGGAATGAAAGAAGGGGTGAAGAAAGGCGAAAAAGCTTATGACCTCGATGAACTCGTCAAGGAAGTTGAGAAAGCTGAGTTGAAGGAAAATATCAAAGGTCCCCTTGTGTCTTGGTTGGGCCACCTGAAGTCACTCAACCTTTTTTCAACAACAGACTATCCTTCTGCAAAGGAGTTGGTGAAGCCAGGGAAGCTCAGCATATTTGATTTATCTGACCTGACTTCGCTACAGAAGAAACAGATGATTCTCGCGTATTTCGCTAAAAAGCTCTTTAACTTGAGGAGAAAGGAAAGCATTCCTCCTTTTCTGATGCTTGTAGAAGAAGCACATAACTTCGCACGGGAAAAAGCGCCGAAAGGAGGCGCTATTTCAAAAGGGATTATTGAAACAATTGCGAGAGAGGGAAGGAAATTCGGTGCATCTCTTTGCCTGGTTTCCCAAAGACCGGTTCAATTGAGCACCACCGCGCTCTCGCAGTGCAACACATTCTTGATAATGCGGGTAACGAATCCCTTTGATTTAAAGCATATTGGGGAAAGCTGCGAAGCCATTGATTCTCCTTCGTTAGACCAGATCACTTCCTTGAAAGTTGGAGAGGGCATCCTCATCGGAGAGGCGATAAACTATCCTACGTTCTTGAAAATTCGGCGGAGGAAGAGCCTAAAAGCTGGAAAGGGAGACCCTCTTGAAGAAATGGCGAAGAAATTTGAGGCAATGAATGAAGGAAAGGAACTCTCTGATGGAGACATCGATGCATTCATTTAAATAGAGAGTTTTGAAGCTCTGAAAACTATTTCTGTAGCTGTATCTTCTTGAATGTAGCCTTGGCGTGCTTGCAGTTTACGGGGCCTTTCTTGTCCCACGAGCACTTGTGCACGCAGCATCCAATGTGAACCGCTCCATCCCTGTGCTCGCAGATGACCATCGTATCCGGTTTGGTAACAAAGGCTTCTTCACATATCTTGCAGGTAACCATCCGAATCACCTTCCAACCAGTAGGAATAACTGCTTTCCATTATTTAAACCTGACGCAACAGCTAATGCACAAGAAGAATTCTGAACGGTTGAGGGACAAGGCAATAGGATCCTGGAGCTAATGCTGCTTTCTTATCTCCTTTGCCTCGAAATAGAAGCCGGCGATGCCGAGGAACAGGCCTAGGAGAGTCACCGCATAATCAGCCCATACTTCACCATATTTGTTGACGTAGACGATTACCGCATAATGCGGGGGCTTGGAAGCAAAGTAGAGGGATATGAGCATTGAAATAGATAACCCAATGAGGCACGCAAACCCAAAGAACTTAATTAAGGAAACCGTTTTCTTGTCCATGAAAACCCTCCATAAAGATTAGCACAGGCTCTATTTAATTCTTGCAGTTCGGGGGAGTTGGCCGATTAAAATTTGGGAAAGATTACTGGACTGGGGAGGATGAGACGGTTCTTTGACTGGTTTGATTTCCTTGAAAGTGGTTTTCCCTTGAAGAAAATGAAAAGACTAACTTGACCCCAAGAGTGTGTTTTTATATTCTGTTAAAAATCAACCAAGGGATTCCCTCATGTTTTTATTGATACCCCCCGTATTTAATTAGCGCATTTTGTGAACGGTGGTTGATTGATTGACCAGGATACTCTGAAGAAAGTCGCGCAGATCTCTCGCCTGAAGCTCAGCGAACAAGAAATCCAAGAGCTGCAAAAGGACTTGAACACTATTCTGGACTATTTCTCAAAAATCAATGAGATAGCGGCAAAGGGAGAAGAGATGTATTACGTGAAAGCGGTGAGGAATGCCGTGAGAAAGGATTTGCCCAGGAAGTGCGACAAAGACGAGAAGATAAGGAAGGCGTTCAACAAAAAGCAGGAGAACTGGCTGCTTGCCCCCAGGAGCCTGTGAAGTTGGCATTTGAGAATGCAGATGAAAATAAGGCCGGGGAAGAAAGGTACTCCAAAATGAGCCTAAGTGAGCATTGGTGAAAAAGATGGGCTGGACAAAATTCGAGACGAAGAACGCGAAGTACATACTGTATTTGGAGCTACACGGATCCCGAGCGCCAAAGGGCGGGCCGTGGAGGACGGCCCATATTCTCGTGTTAGAGGGTGGTTCGGACATGAGTAAAGCACAGCTGCTAGGTTGTGTTAACGAAAGGAGACTCCGCTCCAAGGAAGTGTGGTTCGTAGACCCAGGGGTAACCGTATTCGGCAGTGTTCAAAGTATGGCCCCCCGGCTGTTTGGTGGCGCTTTATTAGTGAGCGGCGTTTACGACGCGGCAAAAGCATTGAAGGACAATAAACGCATTTCCAGAAGGGAATTCCTAAAACGCGGTTTGATTATGGGCGGCAAGCTTGCTGCCGGGACCGTTCTTTTTCCAGAGTCCCTTGCCCTTCCCCAAGCACTTCCGGGTAAAATCAACAGGCGCGAGTTGCTTAGAATAACAGCAGCTTCTCTTTCTGGCGCGATCCCCTCACCGCTCATAGAGTTTAGGAACGCGGTTTCGGCTGAAAAGATCGAGCGATACTTGGCTCCGCAGCTTGCTAAGCAGGTTGGCAGAAAGCCGACGATTGCCTTGGTTTACGGAGCAGACCATGGGGGGCTCGTGGAGCACCTCAAAAACCCTCGATTGCGTAAACGCATTCTGAATCGTTTTAAGGAGTATGCGGTTGAACAGCGTCAAACGATTCCGCCGGGGACTCAAATTCACGCGTCTTATAGGGTGCGTGCGGGGAATGTCGAACGGTTTGTTCAAAGAGTTTGGTGATTAATCCTTGGTTGTGACAAAAGAATTGGTTGAAGGAATGAGGAAGGGAGAATGCAGCGCGAGCGGGCACCTGGAGGAGAAAACAAAGGTCATTGAGCAGAAGGAGGGGCAGCTGAACGCATTTCTCCATCTGGATTTCGAGGGCGCGAGAAAAAAGGCAGGGGAAATTGATGAAAAAATTCGTAAAAAAAAGAAATTGGGTAAACTCGCTGGCCTCGTGATTGCGATAAAGGACAACATTTGCGTAGAGGGAATGCCCTGCACTGCTGCATCGAAAATGCTAGAAAACTACGTTGCACCTTACAACGCAACGGTGGTCGAAAAAATTCTTCAAGAGGATGGCATAATCATTGGAAAAACAAATCTTGATGAATTCGCTTGCGGAAGCGATTGCACGAAAAGCGCTTTCAAGATTTCAAGAAATCCAGTTGATACTGAAAGAGTGACTGGAGGAAGTTCCGGTGGAAGTGCTGTTGCTGTTGCTTCTGGGATGGCAGACCTTGCGCTTGGAAGCGATACTGGTGGTTCGATACGCTGTCCTGCCTCGTTCTGTGGGGTAGTTGGATTCAAGCCCACATATGGATTGGTTTCAAGGTATGGGTTGCTTGACCTTGCGATGAGTTTTGACCAAATAGGCCCTTTTTCAAAAGACACCTATGGCGCGGCACTGCTTATGGAAGTCATTTCAGGAGAGGATCCCCGCGATTCTGTTACTAAAGGTACGAAGGACAGGGATTACACGCGACTGCTTGATAAAACAAAGAAAAAATTGAAGATAGGCATTGCAAAAGAATTTTTCGAGGGATGCGACAAGGAAGTGGAGAAAGTGGTGAAGGAGATTATTGAAAAATTGGGTGAAAGACATGAGATACTAGAGGTCCCACTACCAATTTCGAGATACTCTGTTCCAATCTATTTCCTTAACGTATTTGCGGAGTTCTCTTCAGCCATGCAGAAGTACGACGGCCTGAAATACGGGGCTTTTTGGGAGGAGCTGAATCTAGTTGATGCGGTGAGCGAGGTAAGGGACAGGACGCTTGGAAAAGAGGTAAAGCGACGAATCCTGCTTGGGACATATATTACGATGAAGGAATTCAAGGACGCCTGGTATACTAAAACACTGAAGGCAAGGGATTTGATGAGAAAAGAGTTTGATAACGCGTTTAAGAAAGTTGATCTTCTCGCAAGTCCGACCAATCCAAGTCTTCCGTGGAAGATTGGTGAAAAGAACGAGGATCCTGTTCAAATGTATCTTGCAGACACTCTGACTACAACAGCGAACATATGCGGCATTCCAGCTGGCGTAGTGAAGGCGGCCTTTTGCGGGAAGCTGCCTGTTGGAGTCCAGTTTATGGGTAGAATAGGCGAAGACGAAAAGGTTCTTGCAGCCATGAAGTCAGTGGAGGAATTGGCTGGAAGGGATATGGATGATGAACACAATAATCGGTCTTGAGCAGCACGTTCAACTGAAGACCAATGCGAAGTTGTTCTGTGAGTGCCCGACTGAAGGGTATCTAGAAGCGGAGCCGAACACACTAGTCTGTCCAGTTTGCGTTTCCCACCCAGGCTCAAAGCCGTATGGAGTAAACGAAGAAGCAGTAAGGAACGCGGTGAAGATTTCGCTCGCGCTAGGCTGCAAGGTCGTCACGGAAAAACCCATTCTCGTGCAGAGAAAGCACTACTTCTATCCAGATCTTCCCTCAAACTACCAGCGCACCTCAAAACCTATCGCGAAGGACGGCATGCTTTCTGGAGTACGGATAAGGGAGGTTCACTTGGAGGAAGACCCCGGCAGGTATGACCTCAGGACAGGCAAAGTGGATTACAATCGTAGTGGAATCCCGCTTGTCGAAATTATTACCGAGCCAGACATCAAGAGCCCGGAGCATGCAAGGAAATTCCTTGACGAGCTTCAGGCCATCATGAATTACTTGAATGTTGCAAGAGAGGAAGCAGGTTCAACGAGGATAGATGCAAACGTTTCTATAGGAGGGCACAACCGAGTTGAAGTAAAGAACATCAACTCATTCAAAGGCGTGCTCACTGCCCTAACGTATGAGGCAATGCGTCAGAAAAACCTGATAAAAAATAATATAGAGATAATTCAGGAAACCAGGCACTTCGACGAGGGACAGGGAACAACCATTGGATTAAGGCTCAAAGAAACAGCGGCAGACTATCGTTATTTCCCCGATCCCGACGTGCCACCAATCACGATAAGCGAAAAGAAGGTTAAAGAAATCAAAAAGGAAATCCCTGAGCTTCCTGCGGAAAAAGCAAAGAGGTTCGTGAGGGACTACACGGTTTCAGAAACCGATGCTTTTGTCATTACGCAGGAAAAAGAGTTTGCAGACGGTTTTGAAAAGATTGCACACAAGATTCAGCCAAGGCTGGCAGCAAGGTTTATGAGGGGCGTGTTGAAAAAACAACTGAATTACCGGGGTTTAAAACTGTCGAATTCTGGTTTGAACGAGAAAAAAATTATTGAGTTGCTTGAGCTTGTGGAGAAAAAGCGCATCACTCCAAAGGTTGCTGAGAAACTCCTCGTCCTAATGCTTGATGAACAGAAGCCGTTGAAAAAGCTTCCGTTATACGAAGAGCTGGTTGGGATAGAAAAGGAAGGCATTGTAGAGGAGGCGGTTGAGAAAGTATTGAAGGAATACGAGAAAGCTGTTAAGGACTTCAAAAAAGGAGAGGAAAAGGCACTTCACTTTCTGATTGGAAAAGTAATGCACTTGACGAAAGGAAAAGCGCATCCAGAGATCATTCACAAGCACTTGAAAAAACGACTTAAGGCAGGGTGACCTAGATGTGGGTGGCCGAGTTCAAGGTCTGGCATAAAGGTTCCGTGGCAATGGAGCTTTCAAGAAAGTACAACGCCACGCTCTCGAGTTTCACTTTAAATTCTTTTGAAAAAAATAGGGAAAGTTATATCAATAGAGTGGGAGTGGTTCAAGGCCCGGACGCGGCCAAATTAATTATGGTATTGGGCAAAGAACCTCGGATAGATGTGACAAAAGTCATCGGGAACCAAGTATTCTACTCTCTTAAAATAAACCTTGCTTTCCATAGTGTTTTCTTTGATTCAAACCTCATTTTCATAAAACCGGTTAGAATAATGCGGGGGTTCGAGTACTGGACTGTCGCAAGCTGGGATAAAAGGAATTTGACGAAACTTTTCAGTAGGATAAAGGCACAGAAGGGATATGCGACTATTGAAATGATTTCACTCAAACAAGAGCGCCTGAAAAACTTCTTCCCCACTGCTTTCGCCCAATTGACTGAAAAGCAAAAGCAGGCTATTGAAGCAGTGTATAGAGCGGGTTACTACAACTACCCCCGCAGCATAAGCCTAGAAGAACTTGCGTTACAGCTGAAAATACCGCGCACTACCCTGCAGGAACATTTGAGGAAAGCGGAAAGCAAGATCATTCCTGCGATAATGGAACAGTTTCTCTGATTTTTTTAAATAGCCGTCACATGCCCGCTTTATTGGTAAATATGGAGTTTTTTACAATAGTATAGTGGTTAAAAAGTGTGCGTATGGAATTTGAAGTAAATATTTTGGTTGTATTAATTTTAGCTTTTGCATGGCTACTCTCTCGGCTATTCGGTAATAAAAGCAATTCACCAAAATATGATGAGGATGATCCATTTCATTCAAGGCTTTGAACAAGTAAGCATACTGAGGTTTCCTTATGGAAAAGCTTGAGTTCATTCTGGAAGAGGACAAAGTCAGTTTCTTTCCCGTTTACTACACGTGGATTGGATTCGCTGACGCGCGGTTCAAGGATTACGTGGGCGAGTATTTGGATACTTCGGCATGCGAATTCCACGACGACTACCTGAAATGGGCCGCCAACTCAGAAAAATGGGCTCGGCTGGGAAGCAAAGTGCTTGAAGGCATCAAGTCCGGCAGGATTAAAACAAGGGAGTTGAAGAAAAAAACCCTTGAAGTCGGCGATGCGCTTTTTAAGGAATGCGACAGGATTCTCTCGGAAAAAAATCTGAATAAAACAATCGGGCAGCTCGTTGAAGAGGTCGAAAGGCTTTACTTGCTTTCCAAGGATTTGGCATTTTACGGGGTGATCGCAGTCGCAAGCGACTACCATCACTTCGTGCTGTCGAACGAACTAGACCGCATTGTGAGGAAAAGAATTTCCGAAAGAGGGTTGGAGAAGAAGGCGCAAGAGTACTTGAGCATGCTCATTTCACCGAACGAATTGAACGCGGTGAAGGAAGAAAGCATTGCGCTGATGGAACTTGCTTGGGAAATAAGCAAAAGCAGGAAAGAGTTTGAAAGCTTGAACGAACTCCAAGAGTCCATAGAAAACAGTGCGGAGTTCAAGAAGAAACTCCAAGAACACACAAAACGCTTTTTCTGGATTAACTACGGATACCGCGGTCCCGCCTATTCTGATGAAGAGTTCATTAACGCTATTTTCGAAGCGTTCAAAAACCAAATGAATTTAGGAGAAGAGCTTAAAAAATTGAAGAACGCGCCAGTTGAGTTGGAGAAAATGCAGGCCGCCTATCTTGCCGAGCTGCAGCTTAAGGAGAGCGACCTTCTTTTAGTGGAATCGGCGAAGGATTTTTTGTTCATGAAAATGTACCGCATCGATGTGAGGCATAAAACCAATTTCACTCTGGACGTCATTTTTGAAGCGCTCAGCGAAAAAATTGGGTTATCGAAGGAAGACTTGAGAAACTCTATGATGGATGAGATAAGATCCTATATTGAGGGAATAAGTTCAGCCAAGAAAAAAGAGCTGGAGCAGAGGCGGGAGTATTTTGTTGCACTTTTAGATAAAGGGAGACTGAGCTTCTTTTATGGAAAAGACGCAAGGGAATTTGTCGCAATGCATATCATTGAAAAACAACAAAAAGAAGCAGAGTCGGTTTCCGAAATAAGAGGTCAATCTGCTTGCCCCGGGAAAGCAAGTGGTCCAGTGAAAATCGTTCTTAGGGTAGAGGATATTCATAAAGTCGAGCGCGGCGACGTTCTGGTTGCAATAATGACCATCCCCGATTTCGTTCCTGCGATGGCGAAGGCAGTTGCGTTCGTAACTGACACCGGCGGAATCACTTGTCACGCCGCAATCGTGGCAAGAGAAATGAGCAAACCCTGCATAGTGGGCGCTCGCAACGCGACGAAGGTTTTGAAAGAAGGCGAAATAATTGAAGTGGACGCGACGCACGGCATTGTAAGAAAAATAGGCGCGCGAGCTCAGCAGGTAGTGTGAATAAGCGCGTTGACTTTTTTTCTCTTCGAATGGAGCTCGTTGAATTTTTCGATCGCCTCTGGAGTCTCCAAATCAATCAATTGTACTCCTGCGCTTTCGAATTTTTTCATAATGGAATCGTCGATTTGAAGCACTCCATCCTGGCCTTTTCCTATTACGATATACTCCGGCTTTCCCTCGAGGAGCTTGTTCGCTTCATCTTCGCTGATCCTGTGGGATGTCCCAAATATTTTTTTGAGATTGCCGATATCCCTGGGAATGATTTCTCCTTCCACAATTAGAACGTCGCCGTGTTTTTGGCCGTTAATCCAGACTTCTCCGAAGGAAGTGGAATCGAATTTTACCATTGAACCACGTTTTTCTTTTCCACCACACTTTTCTTTTCCAAGTATCTCTTTTCTTGCCCTTTCTTTCATTCAAAGTGTTTCTTTTTCGGCCACGCTTTCATTTCTTTTCCCCGGTTTTCTTTCTAAGAAAAGCTGTTTTCTTTTTCCACCAGTCTTTTTCTTTTACCAAAAGAAAAAGCTGGAACGGACCCACGGGGATTTTCGCTAAAGGCTAAATGTTTTCTTTTTCGGCCACTCTTTTTCTTTTACAAAAGAAAAAGGTGGTTCGAACCCCGATTTGAAGCTCCGCAAGCTCCCGTTCTGTCCAGGTTATACTATGGGCCCGACAAAAATTTAATATAATAATGGCTCCAAAAGTATATATCTCCTTTTAACGGAAGATTGTTTTTCGACAGCGCGTTTTTGCGTTTTTTAATGGTGGTTTGAATGAAAGTGTGTTCAAGTTGCGGAAGAAGCTCTCTGGAGTGCGTCGGATTTCCATGCCCGAACTGTGGAAAAGTGAAGATAGTGAGATGCAAGGACTGCAGGAAAAACGAAAGCAAATACGTTTGCAAGGAATGCGGCTTCAGGGGACCTTGATGAAGAAAGTGCTGGTGTTCGGCTCTTTTGACATCCTTCACCCAGGCCATCTCGCATTCTTCAAGTCTGCGAAGCGTTTCGGAAATTCTTTGGTTGTGGTAGTAGCCAGAGACTCTTCAATCAAGCGGCTCAAAGGCAGGAAGCCGTACTTAAATGAAAGGGAAAGACTTGAAATGGTAAGCGCATTGAGAATAGTTGACAAAGCAATTCTCGGCGATAAAAAAGATTTCCACAAGCCAATTGAGAGAGAAAAACCCGACGTAATAGTGCTCGGTTACGACCAGAAAGTTGATTTAAAGGAATTGAAAAGAAGAATTGAAGAAAGGGACTTAAACACAAAAGTGATACGGCTGAAAAAACCGCTTTTACCAGAAAAATACAAGAGCTCTCGAATAAGGACTTTTCTTGAATCGCAGGTGATTTGGGGTGGGAAAGGTTTTGACGGTCATGAAGGTTTATCCAGCCGAAGGAAGTGATGCGGACAAGCTTGCGTCCGAACTCTTTAAAGTGAATGGATGTATTTCAGCCAAGGTGGAAGAATTTGCTTTCGGCATCAAAATCATTCGAGCGGGGTTCGTATGTGAAGACAAAGAAGGAACTGATTTCGAATCAATTGTTAAGAAAGTGAATGGAGTAAACGAAGTCCAGGTTGACGACGTTTCACTCATAAGCTAAACATCAGGGAAATCAACGTATTTACAGGAAACTGACCAAAAAAGTGTGATTGGCGAAATTGCTTCAGACGAAGAGTTTAAGGTGTTTTTAGAGGAAATGTTTTTCAATTTGAATTATAGCTAGCACAAAAAGGAAGTAGGGGATGCCCTCTGTTTTTAGAGACAATTTTTTAACCACGCTTCCGTGAATTAATCCATGGCGAAATTTGGCGTTTGGAGGATTCTTTGGCGTATTCTCTGGGTTCCTGGAATAGCGTTGCACGAGCTTGCGCACGCTCTTGCCGTGCTTCTAGTTGGAAGACAAGTGCGTCGGTTTGAGGTCACCTTGAAGGGAGGAACGGTTCATCATACTGGGGGAGGCAGTGGTGGGCTCAGCTTTGCGTTCATCGCCTTTCTCCCCTTCCTTTTGGGGAACGCGCTTGCATACATTTTTTTGAAGGATGCGCTCGCCTTGTTAAACGAGCCATTTGACGTAAATCCATTCGTTGGATTAATTTTTTTGTGGCTTTCGGTTTCATTTGCAAACGCCTCTTTCCCCAGTAATTTGGATATGGAAAGTGCGAGGTGGGATTGAAGAGAAACATCTCTAGGATAGTGAAAAGGGGTGGAATCCAGCTATTGTATCTGTTGATATATGGGCCGGTGCTCCTAAGCGTGTACGTTTTTAATCCGATAGTTGAATTCTTTAATTCACGCCGCGCTTACCGTATTTTCTGGTTCTTCATTCTCGCATTCTTTACGCTCTACTGAAAAAAAGTTCCTTTCAGACTAAATTATTTGAAGGGCAGGCGGCGGATTGTTTTCATGTCCTCCAACCTTTTTTCTGCGGGAATCCCTTGCGCATACAATTCGCGGAAAATTTCCTTTAGCCAGATAATCCACTCTTCAGCGTAGATCTCATAGAAAGCCAGTGCCTCCTTTCCTCTTTCTTGTACAGTTGATAGTGAAGTTTCAACAAACCTAGCGACCTGTTCGTCAACTATTTCACCACGCAGGGGTTGGTGAATGTGCCTCAAGTCTATTGCATCCGAGCCAAACTTTTTATTCAACTTAAGCATTTTTTCAGTGAAACTCAAGTTTGTGAAATCAATTCTTGCAAGAATCCTTACAGAAACCCCCTTTCTCGCAACTTTTTCCAAAATACTTAACGCAGTAGATTCCTTCATTATCCAGCTCATGTCTCCGCAGAAATACAGCCATTCGTTTTTTGCCTCCTCCGCGGATTTTTTAAGGTTTCTCGTGCCGTAAAAGAAAATTTTCGATTTTTTCTTTTTCTCCTCCCAAAACGCGTTTCTCTTTGTCGGGTCAATATGCTGGTATATTTCGAAAGTGGAAAAATCCGCTTTATCAACTCCCCTCAAAATCTTTTCCTTCAAGGCATCTTGAATTTTCGAAGAACTCGGGAGAGGCTGGCTTTTCCAGTAGACAACCTTTAACGCGCCACGCGTTCCTTCCCTGAACGTATGCAGAGAAAGTGCTCCTGTTTTTTCCTCCAATTCCTTCAAGTACCGGTCGGCAGTCCTCCAATTGACGTCCAATGCAGCCGCTATCTCGTTAACCGCCCTTGGTCGCTCGAAAACCATTTCCTTTATTTTTGTAATTTTCTCAACATCGAAAAGCAAAAACTCACCCGGAACTATTTGCTAGTTTTCATTTAAAAGATTTTAAAAAATACAACTCTTTGCACATTTTTTAGCCAGAAATTCTTAAGTACTATACAACTCTTGAAGTATTTGTGGTTTTTTGAAGCTGATTCAAGAGAAAGTGGATAACTGGATTAATACCAATGGCGGGTACTGGCCAGAACACATTATCTTTATGCGGTTGGTTGAGGAAGTTGGAGAGATTGGCCGGGTTCTTTCATTGAAAACGGGCCACAGGAAAAAGGCAGAGGTTGAAAAGATTGACTTGGAGATCGGAGATGTAATGTTTTCGTTGGCTGCCCTGGCAAATCTTAACAACATCGATATAGAAAAAGCAATTGAACAGTCGATAGACAAATACAACAGGCGCTCGAGTAATTCGTCTGAAGAAAATTCATTCCATGAAGTTCATTCACCGACTTAAGCGAGGGGGTTTGTTGTATCAGATATTCTTTTTACAGTTTTCTCGATTTTATCCCAATGCGTTCCCTCCCAGTAAACTTTGCCGCACTTTTTGTTTGTGCACAACCAAAATACTCGGTGACGTATGAGGATTGCAGGCAAAACGCTTTCTTCCACATCTTTTCTTTTTACGGTTTTCAGTGGAGAATTGCACTGGGGGCAAATGGTTTTTGAAGGAAAATTCTTGTCCAGCCGCAGCTTGAAATGCGCGACAATGTTTTTAATCTGCTCTTCTAAGTCATTTGTTTCAATCAAGAATACTTTCACGTAATCTTTGGCTTTTTCATTCAACGATCTGTCGGTCGTAAGCAGGACTGCCTTCTTTCTCATTGCCAGCTTTATTATTTCCTCATCATCTTCCGTAAAGTCTCCTGCATAAAGTGTTGGAATACCTAAAATCCTAAGCCATCGCGCAAGTTTCTTCAGCATTACATCCGCGAGGAAGAGGGGCATGAAAATCGGAGGGCTTTAAGGCTAATTAATTTTTTCATTTCTTATTTTGTGGGGGGGGTGGATGCTTACGTCTTTTAAACTACATTGTATTGAATGCGTAATGGCTTATTTCATTGATGCCTGCGTGCATCTATCTCTTAAAACAACTTTATCAATTGCGCTGACGAGTTTTGATGGTGTGGTGGTTGCAGATGATTCTTTCCCTTAAGCTAAAGCACTGGAGCAGCCTTTTCTGCAGAAAAGCCTGGGGAAAAAGAAAAGCGTTGACGGAAAAAGCCTTTTGCTCCGGCAAAAGCCCGGGGAAAACAAGGAGACTGAAATGATTCTCTCACTTAAGCTAAAGCACTGGAAGAGCCACGAAGACTCGGAACTTAATTTTGTCAAGGGAACAAACCTACTGGTTGGACCGATTGGCGCGGGAAAGAGTTCGGTGATTGATGGCGTATGCTTTGCGTTGTTTGGAACATTTCCTGCACTCAAGAGTAGGCGGGTGTCGCTTGAGGAAGTCATCACCCAGCGGCCTAAAAAGTTCATGAGCGCGAACGTAGAACTCAAGTTCGAGTGCCAGGGCAAGCAGTACTCAATATTGCGCAGTATTTCGGAAAGAGGGAGCAGCGCTTACCTCAGAGAGCGGGATAGGCTTTTGGAGGGTCCGCAGAGCCAGCGTGTAACCGAAGCAGTGGAACGAATCCTGAAAGTGGATTACGAACTGTTCGTGAGAGCCATTTATTCAGAGCAGAACCGAATCGATTACTTCCTCACGCTGGGAAAGGGGGATAGGAAGAAGCAGATTGATGAGTTGCTTGGAATAGACCGGTTCGAGGGAGCGAGAAGCAACTCAAGCACCTTAATCAATAGACTGAAGACCATTAGGGACGAGTCCCTGAGTTTCTTGAAAGGAGTTCAAGTGGAGGACGTAGAAAAAAAGTATGATGGTCTGGTGAAGGAAATTGAGGCATTGAAGGAAGAGACTGAAAAATGCCGGAAAAGCATTGAAGCGAAAAAAAAGGAGTTTGAGGAAGGAAGAGTTGAGTTGAAGAGGACGGAGGCGGTTGAACAGGAGTTCAGAGAACTTGAGAAAGCACTGGCTGCATTGAAGGGCTCGCTTAAAGCCATGGAGCAAACACTTTTGGAAAAAAAGCGTCTTCTCAAAAAGGAATTCGGTAGGAACACGATTGAAAGTGAGGAAAAGAATCTGAAGGAACGGCTACTTGATTTAAGGAAAAAAGAAAAGGTATTAGCTGAACTCAAAGCACTTGCAACGGGACTGGAGGAGAGCTTAAAATTCATTTCAGAAGAAAGAAAAAGGATGGTGGAAGCAGAGGGAAAGGATTTTGAGGAAGAGAAAAAAACCCTTCAAGAAATGGAAGAATTGATTAGAAACAAGAAAGAAAAGTTGAAGGAGCTGCAGAAGGAACAGAACCAGTTGTCTGCTGAGCTCATTGCCTCTGGGGGTCGGTTGGAGGAATTGAATAAACTAATTGCTGAAAAGGCCTTGCTTGAAGAGGAAAAGAGGAAACTATTGGATACATGGGGGCTCAATCTAGAGGAAAGAGTCAGCGAACTCAAAAAAGCTTTGGAGGAAGCGCAACGCGACGCAAACAATAAGGACGCCCGCATGATTGAATCCAGGAATTCATTGGAGGCGTTATCGAAAGAAACCGCGGCCTGCCCCGTTTGTGATACTCCGCTCACGGAGGAAAGGAGAAAGGCACTTTTGCTTGAAAAAGAAAAGGCGCTTTCAATG
>JACRGE010000044.1 GCA_016212465.1 Microcaldota archaeon | reverse complement strand
TTTCTCATCCAATCCACTTGCCCGCCAGTGAACGAAAACCTCATGGACCTTCTTGTAATGGTTGACTCAGTTAAAAGAGCGTCGGCTTCGAGGATTACGGCAGTCATTCCGTACTTCGGCTATGCGAGGCAGGACAGGAAGTCCCATCCCAGGGACCCCATTTCAGCGAAGCTCGTCGCCAACCTGCTTTCCATCGCGGGCATTGACCGTTTGCTTACTATTGACTTGCATTCAGGGCAGATACAGGGGTTCTTCGATGTACCAGTAGACAACCTCAGCGCGTCCATGATCCTAGGAAAATACACGCTGGAAAAAAACCTGAAAAACCCCATTGCAGTCGCACCAGACGTGGGCGGCGTGAAGAAGGTGCGGGAGTTCTCCGACTTCATCGGAACGCAGTTCGTGGTCTTAAACAAGCACAGGCCAGCTGACAACGTAGCTGAAGTAACTGACATAATTGGAGACGTGAAAGGAAAGACTGCAGTCATGTTCGACGACATGATTGACACGGGCGGAACCATTGTAGCCGGAGCTGAAGCGTTGCTGAAGGGAGGCGCCATAGAAGTGCTCGCGTGCTGCACGCACCCAGTCTTGTCCGGAAACGCAGTAGAGAAAATCGCTTTCTCCTCCTTAAAGGAGTTGGTGACCACGAACACCATCCAGCTCGAGCCAAGGAAAGCCATTCCCAAAATCAGGGTACTGTCCATTGCTCCTTTGCTTGGCGAAGCCATCAAAAAAATCCATCTCGGCGAGTCAGTGAGCGACTTATTCGTTAAATCGCACGCCAGAAGGTAAGCGAGGTGCTTTATTTGAACAAAACGGAAGCCGAGTGCAAGAAGGTGCTTGAAGAATTAAGAAAAAACGCCGACCCCAAGGCGGTTGCAGGAATGGCGCGGTTCGGCATCAACCCAAATAAAACCCTCGGCGCTTCCATTCCTGTTCTAAGGAAAATGGCGAAGGAAATAGGGAAAAACCATGCGCTTGCTGATGAGCTTTGGAATTCAGGAATTCACGAAGCACGCATTTTAGCAAGCATGGTTGATGAACCCAAAAAAGTTTCTGAAAAACAAATGAATGAGTGGGCAGGTGAATTCGACTCGTGGGACGTGTGTGACCAAGTTTGCATGAACCTGTTTTCAAAAACGAATTTTGCCTACTCTAAGGCAATGGAGTGGAGCAAGAGTGAAACGGAATTTGTTAAAAGAGCAGCTTTCGCGTTGATTGCTTGCTTGGCGTGGCAGGATAAAAAAATGGGCGACAAGGATTTCGAGAACCTTTTATCGCTCATAAAAAAAGCTTCTTTGGACGAACGCAATTTCGTGAAAAAAGCAGTGAATTGGGCGCTGAGGCAGATTGGAAAAAGAAACAAGAATTTAAACAAAAAAGCAATTGCATGCGCGAAAGAGATTCAGAAAATGGATTCCAAGGCAGCGAAGTGGATTGCGGCTGACGCTCTTAAGGAATTGGAGAGCGAGGCGGTTCGGAAGCGGCTGTAAAAAGAGAATGTTGAGGGACCAAGAATTAGAGAGAGGGCTGAAGGGGGCGCCAATTATAGAAGGGGGGTTGAGGGGAGCAGCAAGAATAAAAGGGAGGATTGAAGGAACCGCAGGTTCCTCATATGGACCCTCGGGGAATTGAACCCCGTGTCTCCGCCTTTTCCTGTAGTTAAGGTTTTCTTTTCTCCCTGAACCTTTCTTTTGAAGAAAGCTTCACCAAAGAATTTTCTGGTGCAGCTCTTTTATCAAAAGAGGTGCGGGTCTTTTCTTTTGTGAAAAGAAAAGAGGCTACTTGCGAAGGCGGCGTCTTACCGATCGACTAAGGGCCCTCGTTAAAAAACCGGTTTAATAACTAGTGGAGAAACTGGTTTATTATTTTTCGATTAAGCGGAGTTGGAAACCCTCTTTATTTCGTTCAAGCAACCATCCAGGTAAGCAAGCGTTTGTTTTACGCGCGAGTCAGTCTCAAGCATGCCGGACGAAAGAGCTTCAATTGCAAGTATTACTTCGTTGGTGGTCTTGATTCTTTCATAAAGTTCACCCGCGGACTCTACGTAAACGCCGCACTTCTCCTTAATTCCCTGCGTTTGGCCGAACCTCTCGATGCACTGCTTTGTCGCTTGCGACGAGCCCGTGCAAGAATTGTATTTGTCGTAGCAAGAGGATGTATTTTTGCAGTCTATTTGGGCTATTGGTAGTAAGGGTATTGCGTAAGCGTCCTTTTCCCGCGGAAGCCAAGATTTTTTCACTTCAGAACCGAAATAAAACGCTGCGGCTAGAAGCAGAAAACCAAAGACCGCAATTGCAATCAATATTTTTTTCATAGTCTTATCCCCTCGTATTCCTTCAGCTCTTCTGATGTTAGGGAGCAGCCCGCCTGCCTGAGGGCGTAAATGGATGCCCGGAAGGCTTCCTCTTCGGAAGTGCGGTAGTTTTTGAAAAAACCCTTCTTGGCAGCCATCGCGACCAGCTCTGAGGAACGGAGCACGAAGATTCCCTTCGTCTTTTCCCGGAATTTTTTCAGGCCGTCTTCGTTGATTTCCAGTTTCCCCTCGTACTCCGACTGCAGCGTTTCCCTCATCTTGAAAGGCGCTTCCAAAAGCAAGCGCGTCGTCTTCTCGTCCACAACGAGCGCATCTGCTTTCGCAAATGAAAATACAGCAATGCTCGCTGCTTCTCCGTCATGCACCAGCTTCAGGGGCTTTCCGTCAACGTGAAAAATGCCGTTCGCCAAATCCATAATTTCTCGAGTTTCCTTCACGAGCAAATGTGACGAGATGACGGAAACGACTCCGTCGAGAAGAAGTTTTTTAAGCCTGACTGCCGACAGCTCGAACTTTTTCACTTTAATGGGGTGTAAAATGATTTCGTCCTTTACGATTGGAGCAATGAGAAAGTTCCCCCTCGTCCTTTCCTTCAGGAAGTAAAGGACCTCAATGTTACAGGTCTCGGAAACCGCGATCAATGAAGAGGAATCGAATACGAGGCTAACCATTTCAATCCGCTCATGATTCAAATAGTTCTTCAGCTTTTTTAAGCCGCTCTGCAAGGGAAAGGGAGAGGTATTTCTCAGGAAGGCGGGTTTCGCTGATATACTTCGCCAATTCATCCTTTTCCGCGCCTGAGAGGTAAGCTGCCTTGCCCAAGGAAGCTCCATGCGCGTACATCTGAGCGCCTGCCTTGATTCTGGCTTTTTCAACAACGCTCGTCGTAAACCTGCCGAGGTAAAAACTGATCTTATTTATTTCCGAGATGATTGCAGAAAGCTGCTCCGTATATTCCTTCAACTGATCGTGCTCCAAGTGTATGGCGCACTGCTCTAAGTCGTGAGCTGTCTTCAAGCTGAAGTCCTTCCATTCACTACTCTCCAAAATATAGGGTTTTTCCAAGAACTTGGCAAGGGAATAAGCAACTATTGAAAAATCAACCAGCTCTTTCTCTTGCCTAAGGAAAGCCAGCTCGGCAAAATCCCCGCCAGAGCTCTTTAGGGACGCGATGTCTCCTTTAGCGAAATGGTCTTTTAGATCGCGTATCTTGTGAACCAGAAACTCTTTTTCGTTCTCTTCCATTGGAATTCAATTCTCTTACATAAAGAATGGATTTAAAGCTTCCTTTCATGAGTCCAGTAAAATTCCAAGCCAGAAACAAGGTTGTTATATTAGCCAAAAGAGTAAAGAATCAAAAGCGCCGAGTCCACTTAGGGTATGGTTATGGAAACACTTCAGAAAGTCTTTTTAGCTTTTGCGATTCTTTCTTTGCCGCTATTGGTTGAAGGAGCTTCTCCCCCTCAGCTGATTTACAAGGACTTCTTGGGGGGATGGGGCGACTTCGAGTTCGCCGCAGATACCCACTGGGTTTCCGGATACAACGGGGCAGACTATGATTTCATGAAGGAAAGCGGGTGGACGTCGCCGCCGAACTCCGATTTGTGGAGGAACGGCGTTAACTTGGCAACGGAGAACGATTCGGTTGCAGTAGGCTGGTTTAGGGAAACGGGAAGCAACGTCAATCCTGGGAAAAACATTGTATACAAGTTGTTGTTGAACGAAGGAACTGGAGGCAGCAATTGCCAGTATTTCGCGCTCAAGAATACCTCTGCAGGAAATAGCGTTGCGTTGCTTGAGTCAGTCTTTCCTGTTGACAGCAAGCAGTATAACATTCATCCAGGCGATACTGTTCTATTCCACGTAGATTCCATTAGAATGTCGGACTACGATAATCTTCCGAGCGGAGCGTCAGTTGAATACAAGATTTTACTCGAATGGTCTGATGGACGGGTTAATGAAAAAAAACTCGCTCCTTCTTCGGTTCCGTTTTCTGCTGAAATTGAGGGAATTCCCACTTCAGGGGAAACGAGTCTAATTGTTGGAATCCGTGTGGGCGTTTCAAGCATTTCGGGGGAAAGGCAGCCTGGCGTGTGCGTGGACGGAGCGCACCTTTATATAAAACGCGCAGGAAGCAGTGATTTCGAGAAAGAGGTGGTTCCAGTCCCACGTGAAAGGAAGATAAATACGATGATGATTTTCTTCGATGCGAACAAGCACGATCCCCACGAGATAGCTAAGACATATGATTCAGTCATGTTGCAACAGGAATCCCATTACACGTTTGCCCAGAGGCTAAAGTACTACAATCCAAACATAAAAGTTTACTTGTACGAGAGTGCGACGATAACTGACTGGCGCGACGGATATTACAACGATTCTTGGTACAGCAATTCCCCAATTGGATTCGGCTGGGCGATTGACAACCATCCTGAGTGGTTTTATTCCTATCCGCAAAACGCAGGGGTGAAAAACCCGCCGGGCGACAACAGGGCTTCGTGGAAGAGATTCTTTAACGACGGAAAGACTCCGCTGAATTACGTTTTCTCGTTCGAGTACCAGAACTCCTACTGCACTCGTCTGGACGACCCTAATTTCCAGAATACTTGGAGGGAACGAACTGTAGACAAGGCAACTCGTTACAAGCTTGATGGAGTATTCGTGGACTCGCTGGCGGAAGTGGAGGAGTTTGGAACACACACCACAGATGGCAGCACAGTAAGCGTTTTGAATATTACCCCGTGGGAAGTGCAGAGCTTCCAGCACAGCGTTTTTCCCTTCTTGCGTGCATCCAATCTGGAGATAGTGCACAATCTTTGCACGAAGCACTATGGCACTTGGCTGGGAAAGATTTACTTGGACCCCTTTTGGAAACCGGACGATTCCATTCCAGAAAAATACAAGTCCCCAAACTACAAGGAAAACAGTCCTGAAGTAACCGCGGACGTCTTCTTCCAAGAGTGGGCGTTCTTCAGGCATTGGCCGGTCAACGGAGTTGACATGAACCACTACGAGCCGGATTACTGGCGGGAATGTCTGAAAGACATAGAAACCGTCGTGGAATGGAACACGCAGCTTCCCGACAATAGGAAGAAAAAGGTGCACATGCTCGTTCATGGAATCGACAGGCCAGGGGATCCTGCGGACGGGATAGACGGCTGGATTTATTTCGGGTTTTGCTCGTTCCTTTTGGCAAAAAACGATTTTGCTTGGTTTGGAGCGGACCAAAAAAGGGATTTGATCGGACTTTTTAACTTGACGGAGAAACTTGGGGACCTGATTGAACCAAGAAACAATCACACTGGCGTCTATGCCGATGCGACGCTTCAGACAAGGAAATACTCCAACGGCACTGTTGTCGTAAACGGCCATTCGACTCTGGAACGGAACTACACGCTGGAACAGGATTTTGTTGAAGAATCAGGCAAGCGTTACTCTGCGGGCACTAACCTGACACTAAAGCCCCATACAGGTCGCATCCTGTTCAATCCTCCACAAAACCCAGTTGAGTCCTGCGGTAACGGAATTTGTGATTCGTCTGAGAATTGTAACTCGTGTCCAGTAGATTGCGGCGTATGCCCTTGCACGAACTGCGGTGGAGGAGGTGACGGGGGCGGCCCTCCATCTGGAGGCACCGGTGGAGGAGTGGCCTCCCAGACCAGTTCATTGTCTACTTCCACTTCCTTGCAGATTACTTCAACCACGCAGGAATGCACTTCAGGGGAAAGCAAGTGCGTTGAGTCTAGTGCGGGGAAATTTTTGTTTGAGTGTGTTGGAGGAGCTTGGAAAACTCAAAAGGAATGCAGGGTGGGTTGTACGAAGGTGGGTGTGGGGGGTGAGTGCAAACTGGAGACGAATGAAACGCTTGCAAATGCTTATGGTCGAGTGCTTGCTGAAGTCAATTCCCTTTTAGCTGACGCGAAGGCAGCTGGATTAAACATTTCCGCAGAAGAACTGGACTTAAGGAAAGCAAGCGAGTTCAAGGACAGGGGGGATTACTCGAATGCAGTTGACGCACTTGAAAAAGCGAAGAAATCCATTCAAGAAAAACTGGCTGAACTCCCGCCCCAGCAACTCCTTGAATTAAGCCAGCAACGCATCGTTGGATTAAGCGGAGCAGCACTCGCACTCATATTCCTTGCGTACGCTTACAGGAAAAGAAAACGGAGGGAGGAAGAAATCAAGAATGCGAATATCAGTTCTCTTCTATCACAGAAGGCAAGCCGATAGGAAAATAGTGATGTGTCCTTATACGGATTCCGCACGCTTCCAATTGGAATAAATATTCCTGTGCTTTTATTTTCTGGAAGGTATTTTTCGGGGGTTAGCATGCTCAAGGTATGTTTGGTTGGCGTATGCGGAAAAATGGGTTCGACTATTGCTGGCGAGACGTTAAACTACAAGGACAGGGTCAAAGTCGTTTCCGGCGTAGACGTGGCTTGCTCTGATTTTGCTGCAAAATCATTCAATGCTTTGGGTGCAAGAGTTTTTACCCCCACAGGATTGGAGGAGGCGTTAAGAGAAGCGGACATGTCAATAAACTTTTCCACGCCTGCTGCTGAAATTGAGTTGGTTCCAAGGATTGCCAGAGCAGGAAAGAACATCGTTCTCGGTACAACTGGTTTTAGTGAGGAACAAACGCAAAGGATTAGAGAAGAGATAGTTAAGAATGGAGTCTCAGCAGTAATTTCACCTAATTTCTCCTTCCTCGTAAATACCCAGTTCTATTTGGCTCAGAAAGCCTGCGAACTCATTGGAAACAAAGGATACGAGTTCGGCATCGTGGAAGAGCATCATTCTGGAAAAAAGGACTCACCTTCAGGCACTGCAAAAAAGCTGGCGAAAATCATTTCAGATGCGACAGGCGGCAAAAAGCTTAAATTCAGGGGCGAGGAAATTGGTGTAAAAGAAAAAAATGATCTGGAAATGGGGACACTTAGGTTGGGAGGCAATCCGGGTCAGCACGAGCTCCGCATCGCAGGCCCTTATGGAAAGCTTTCAATTGAGACCCAAATGTTTTCGCGCTCCGAATTTGCAAAGGGAGCGATAGAGAGCGCGCTTTGGCTGGAAAAAAATGTGGAAAGAGGAAAAATATTTGGGATGGAGGATGTGTTGGGTTTACGTTGAATACTTCAGGCTTTGGAAGAGGTGACTTTTACGAGAAGAAAAAAAAGCGAGTTCGACGGTTGTTTTACTGCAATCATCACGCCATTTAAAGGAAGTGGGATAAATCCATCCATTGATTGGGCGGGATATGAAAAACTCATTGGATTCCAGGATGAAGCGAGAATTGCGGGAATAATACCATGCGGGACAACAGGCGAGTCACCCACGCTTTCGCATAAGGAGCATGACAAACTAATTGAGGTTGCAGTCGAAAAGTGCAAGGGACTCGTGATTGCTGGGACAGGAAGCAACTGCACGCGAGAAGCAGTTGAACTAACGAAAAAAGCGTTTGACGCAGGTGCAGACGCATCGCTTCAAGTCTGTCCCTACTACAATAAGCCAAACCAAGCTGGGTTGTTCTCGCATTTCTCGGAGATTGCAAAAACAGCTGATTTCCCAATTATATTATACAACATCCCGGGCAGAAGTGGCAGGGAGATTGCACCAGAAACAATGGTTAAGCTTGCAAGAGATCATTCCAACATCATCGGAGTAAAGGAAGCAAGCGGAAATCCAGAGGTCTGGAAAAGAATTAGGGAGCTGTGCGGAAAGGAATTCGTGATTCTTTCAGGAAATGATGGTGATACTTATCCTTTGATGAAGGACTTTGGAGCGAGGGGAGTGATTTCAGTTGCTTCCAATGTTATACCACTGGAAATGAACCAATTCGTGGGCAGGGGCCTTGACGGGAGATGGGAGGAGATGGAGAAGGCAAATGGATTGTTGAAGGAATTCTTTGACACGCTTTTCATAGACACGAACCCGATTATGGTCAAGGAAGCAATGAATCTAGTTGGCCTGCCGGCTGGCGGGCTGCGGCTGCCCCTCTGCGAAACAAGTGGAAAAAACAGGGAGCAGATGAAAGACCTGCTGAGGAGAATGGGACTGTTGAAAAGCAGGAAGGCCAAGCCTGGTTGATGGATTGAAACGGCTTTGGAAGATAATGGGCTAGTTGAAAGGAAGGAAAATCTGATAATAAAATAGCTGAAAGAGAAAGTAGTCTGCTAAAAAATAAGATAAAGAAAAAGATTATAGGGGGATTTTCAAGCCGAGGAACTTCTTTAGCTCGCGATAGCGGTTTCTTACAGTCACTTCCGTGACGCCTGCGACTTCTGCGATTTCCTTCTGAGTCCTTTCCTCGCCACAAATCACGCTTGCTATGTATACGACTGCTGCCACCACGCCTATAGGTCCTCTCCCAGAAATCAGCTTTTTGCCTACTGCCTCATTCAGAAGCTCAACAGCTTTTTCCTGGGTTTTCCCAGAAAGCCTCAGCGAGTGAATGAAGCGCGGTATGTAGGTATGGGGGCTCATCAAAGGAATTTTCATCTCCAGCTCGTGGATGATGAGTCGGTAAGTTTTTCCAATGTCCCTCTTCGGGATTTCTGAAACCGAGGAGATCTCCTCGAGAGTCCGCGGGAAGCCATACATGCGGCAAACCGCGTAGATTACTGCGCATACAACGCTTTCAATCGTTCTACCTCTTATCAATCCCTTGTCAAGGCATTTCCTATAAAGAAGAGCCGTGCTTTCGCGAATGCTTTCGCTCAGACCCAAGTGAGTTGAAACGCGGTTGAGTTCAGTCAAAGCAATAGCAAGGTTCCTCTCTGCACTAGTCGAAAGAGAGGTTCTCCTGTGCCACTTCCTCATCCTGTATAATTGAGCCCTGCGGGATGCCTCAATCCTTCCACCAGCCGCATCTCTGTCATACTGGTCTATCTGAGTCGTCAAACCCCGGTCAGGCCGAGTGTATTTCAGCGGAGCTCCTGTCCGAGCACGCTTCGCGCGCTGCTCGGCAGTAAACGCCCGCCATTCAGGACCGCGTTGCATAGCGTCCTCTTCCACGACGAGACCGCAGTTTGCACAAACCATTTCAGCTCGTTCAACGTCTCTGCGGAATTTCTTTCCGTCGCATTCAGGGCATTTCATATTGAGCACCTAACATAGAATACCCCTTAGATTGAAAAGACTAAATGTAACTACCTCTCGGTTAATAACTACCATGCTTAAAAAAAGCTTTTAAATCTTTCATTAGTATAAGGAAGCTCCGAGTTCTTAAAGGTTTTCCTTTATTTAAATAGTTTTTAAACACGGAAGCGACTTATAACTCAAGTTTTGGTTTTCTTAGAAGTTGCCCTAAAACACACCTACGCCTGAAAGCAAATCAGATTTTTTCGTCGTGAGCAGAATGCAAAGCAGTCATCCTTTTATCCGAATCTCTTCTCCCCGAAAACGCAGCCACACCCTCTGTCCTTTTATTATCAGTGTAACACGCTCGAGGTTGTCCAACAGCTTTCCCCTTCCAGAAAGTAGGTCGTAGCCGAATGACGAAACAGGCCTGCCACTCAATTGTTCCACGACTGCTTCCGGCAACGGACCGTGGGTTACCATTACGAGATGAATTGGTTTTTTGAGTATGCGAGGCAAGTTTGCGCGTTGCTTGAACCTTTCCGAAACGCGCTTAGAGAATTCAACCGCTTGTTTTCTCAGCCGAGAAACAACTTCTTCTGGCGACTCTACTGCGTCCAGCAACTGCTGGTCGCCCTTCAGCCACTTCCTGCAAAATCCTTCGATGCCTAATTCCTTCGAGAGTCGCTCGAACGATTCCGTATTCTTGCGGTCCATGGGCCTGAGTCCTTCTCGGACGCGGATCCTTGCTTTGGCTAGAACCTTCGCAAGCTCTTCCGAAGAAAGCTCCTCCGGCGCCTTGCCGCTTGCCAACTCCATCATTGGATGAAACGCTTCCGCGAGCGCGAAAGCCGTTTGCATGGCCCTCTTGGCGGGGCTGGAATAGAATTTCACTGGGCTTCCGCGAACGATATTTTTAAGCAGCTTTCCCTTCCCCCGAGCATTTTCCCACCCTTCGGGCAGAAGCTCGTCCCCCTTGTTGTGACCATGGCGGATGAGCGTTACGGCAACTTCCCGCGGCTCTTCACGTTTTCTTCCCCGAATCACGGCATCACCACAAATTAAATACTTCCAGGATTTAATATCCTTTGTTTGGTGTTTACATGATTCGAAGGGCGAAGGTAAAGGACGCAGTGGAGATAAAGAAGCTCATAGACTCCTATTCAGCGGACAGTAAAACCATTCCGAGGCCGCTCTCTTATATCTACAGCAACATACGCGCTTTCTTCATATGCGAGGAAAAGGGAAGGATTGTGGGCTGCTGCTCCCTTTGTGTGGTGTGGAAGGACTTGGCTGAAGTCAAGTCGCTTGCGGTAGCCAAGGGATTCCAGGGAAGGGGGATTGGAACAAAGCTGGTAAAAAGATGTCTAAAGGAAGCAAGAGAGTTGGGCGTGGAAAAAGTTTTTGCCCTCACGATGATTCCTTCTTTCTTCGAGCGCTTCGGCTTCAAGCGAGTTTCAATGAAAAAGCTTCCGGAAAAAGTGTTTGGGGAATGCATAAACTGCGTGAAATACCCGCATTGCGACGAGAAAGCGGTTCTTTTGAGGATCTGAAGCCATGGAATCCGCAACTTTTTATATCTCGTGAATTTAATAGATACCGCCTTCAGTGCTTTTTTCTGAAGGAAAGTTCAGTCTATGAAAAGTGGTCTAATGGCTTTAATCAACTGGCATTCCTTGAGTGCAAAGGACGTTCTTGCTGGACTTAATGCCAGTGAAAACGGCTTGACTGAAGAGGAGGCTGAAAAAAGGAGAGCCGAATACGGCTTCAACGAATTGAAGGAAGAGAAGAAAAAGACTTCCCTTCAACTCTTTGTATCACAATTTCTAAATATCCTCATTATAATCCTGATCGTTGCGGCATTGATTTCGGCTCTGCTTGGTGAAGTGGTTGATGCCAGCGCGATTATAGCTATTGTCGTGCTGAACGCAATCTTCGGTTTCTACCAGGAATACAAGGCGGAAAAAGCGATAGAAGCGCTCAAGAAAATGGTTGCGCCCCAAACAAGGGTTTTGAGGAGGGATTCAGCTGAAAGCCTGCCTGCAGAAAAGCGCACTCATTCAAGAAACTTGGTTCCTGGAGACATCATAGTCCTTGAAGCAGGAGACAAGGTTCCGGCTGACGCCCGTTTGATTGAGTCTTCTCGGCTTGAAGTAGAGGAAGCTTCTCTTACAGGTGAAAGTGTGCCCGTAGGAAAGAATGCGGAAACTATTTGTCCTGAAGACGCGGTGATAAGCGAGCAAGGAAACATGCTGTTTATGGGAACCAGTGCAGTGAACGGCCGTGCAAAAGCGGTTGTAGTTAAAACCGGTATGAGCACTGAAATGGGGGGGATAGCAAACCTCGTTCAAGAAGTCAGGGAAGACAAGACTCCGCTTCAGAAGAGGCTTGAAGCCCTTGGTAAACAGCTTGGAATAATTTTCGTCATGCTTTGTGGAATCATATTTTTGCTTGGGGTGCTTCGCAGAATCGAATTGATTGAGATGTTCCTCGTGAGCGTAAGCCTCGCGGTTGCCGCGATTCCTGAGGCACTTCCTGCGGTCGTGACGATAACGCTTGCAATAGGAGTGCAGCGCATGGCCAAAAGAAACGCAATCATCCGAAGGCTGCCTGCGGTCGAAACCCTCGGATGCTCAACAGTGATTTGTACAGACAAGACTGGAACGCTTACGAAAAACGAGATGACAGTCAAAAAAATCTTTTGCAACGGCACTACGCTCTCGGTTTCGGGAAGCGGGTTTGAATTAAGCGGTAGCTTCATTAGTGAAAAAACCGGGAAAAGGATAATGCCTGATGAGAGACACATCCAAATGGTGATGAGAATAAGTATTCTGTGCAATAATGCAAGCATGCGCGTCCAAGGTGAAAGGGTTGAGGTAACAGGAGATCCAACTGAATCCGCTCTCCTCGTCGTGGCTGGAAAAGCAGGCAAGTCCAAGGAAGAGTTGAGCAGGGAATATAAATTCTTGGATGAGCTTTCCTTTGATCCCTCCAGGAAGATGATGAGCGTCATCTACCAAAAAGGCGCTGAGAAACACGCATTTACAAAGGGTGCGCCAGAGATGCTGTTGGAGAAATGCGATAGAATAATGAAAAACGGGAAGGAAGTTGAACTCACCAGAAGAGAAAAAGAGCTCATAGGGAAGGAAACCGAGAGAATGGCTTCTGATGCGTTGAGGGTGCTGGGATTCGCATACCGCCGCCTGCCTGAAAAGCTAAAAGGTTATTCAATTGATTCGGTTGAAGAAAAGCTTGTATTTGTCGGACTAGCAGGGATTTACGACCCGCCGAGAGAAGAGGTAAAGGATGCCATTGTCATCTGTAGGGACGCCGGCATCAAGGTAGTGATGATTACAGGAGACAACGAGAAAACTGCCAATGCAATAGGAAGAGAGATCGGACTCGTTGAAGGAGATTCGAGAGTCCTCATGGGAAAAGAGATCAACGGAATGACTGACGAAGCCCTTGAGGAAGTTGTAAAAAATGTTCGGCTATTCGCCAGGGTTTCGCCGGAGCACAAGCTCAGGATTGTTCAGGCTTTCAGGAAAAACGGCGAGGTCGTTGCTGTAACTGGTGACGGCGTAAACGACGCGCCCGCATTGAAGAGAAGCGACATAGGCGTAGCGATGGGTATAAGCGGTACTGACGTTGCTAAGGAAGCCTCGGACATGGTGCTTGCAGACGACAACTTCGCGAGCATAGTCAACGCCGTAGAAGAAGGAAGAGTGATATACGACAACATTGCAAAGTCAGTCCGCTACCTGCTGGCGTGCAACATCGGAGAGCTCCTGACAATCTTCTCGGCGATGCTTTTTTATCTCCCAATACCTCTTGTGCCTATACAAATACTGTGGATGAACCTGGTTACGGACAGCCTACCTGCCCTTGCGTTGGGAGTAGATCCCGCTGACAAGGAGGTGATGAAGAAAAAGCCACGCAGCCAGAAGGAAGAGATGCTTGGAAAAGAAGTTTTGTTCAGTCTCTTCTTTGCAGGGCTGGTCATGTGCATAAGCACGCTTGCTGTATACCTGTTTTACCTGCATTACGATGAAACCAAAGCAGTGACAACGGCATTCACGACCCTCATTTTAATACAAATGTTTATAGCGTTGTACTCTCGCTCAGAAAGCAAGTCATCTATTGAAACAGGTTTCTTCTCAAACAAATTCCTTCTTTTCAGTGTTCTTTCCGCGGTTTTCCTTCAGGCAGCCGTCATCTACGTTCCATTCCTACAGCAGATATTCAAAACAGTCCCTCTTTCAGTTGGAGACTGGGCGGCAGTTCTTGCGGTATCCACCGGTGTTTTCATCATGCTTGAGGCGAAAAAGAAGTTCTTCAAATGAACGGGTTCCAAAGCATGGCTGATGTCATCTGTTTTCCAAGAACCATTCAGCGAATTTTGTTACGAACAAATCTGCTTCCCTCAAACGCTTCCATTCCGCATACTCCTTCAGAGTCATTTCCGCCAGCGTCTTACTAGAGTCTACTGGAGTAAAAATGAGAAAAAGATCAGACCAGGCGTTTGGCTGCAACTCTCCTCTTGGCGCTTCAGCCAACGTCCCAAAAACGCGGGATTCAAAGAATAGCGGCTTGTTAACTTCACCGTCAAAGTAAGCCAGACAGTTCCTGAACTCGCATTCTCGCTGCTTTCCTTCAACCAGCCGCAGGATGCCATTAATTCCAATGGTTTCCAAAACAAAATTCACGAAAGCCCTTGGGAAGCCATTCAAAGAATCTACGTAAAAGCCTGAGTCTAGGGATATGCAGGGCTTGCCGACTTTTCCGTAAGCAAACAAAACCTTTTCACCTGCAATTTCCTTGAGGTCATCGCTCCTAGGCTCCGGCATCTCGATAGGAACCTGAATGGTTTCAATGCCCTGTTTGGAAAGGGAATCGCTTACAGAAAAAAACTTTCCTCTGTTCCTGGTGGCAAAGTGTATTGGTCTCATGCCATCAACCTTAAATCACTGGAAAAACCGATGAAATGTATTGGCAAAGGCTTTTATATTACCTTTTTCTTATACCTTCAACAACTTATTAGTGAACGGCCTTGGTTTTTGCCGGTGATTCAAAAAATCATGTTTTAGTGGGAAGACCAGTCAGGAAGTCATTGAAGCTAGTCCCTAAGAGAAGGACCAAAGAAAGCACTTGGTGGGTGAACAGATGCCTGCAGACGGCGTTATAGAAACCATCGCAGTGTTTCTCGTGATATTCACGCTCATTGGGTACGTGAAGCTAGACGACTTCTTCATCTTCATTATAGTAGGCTACCCTTTCCTTAAATTCGCTGGCATCATCTAGCTCCGCTAATCGTAATCGAGGACATCCGCCTTATCTCGCTCATAAACGTAGACCACGACTGTGTTGTTGGCGTGGCTGCTACTAAAGCTCCGCTCCATTCTGCCCTCGCAAGTCTTGTCGGTTCTAGCAAGCAGTGTCAAGGTGTCTGAAAAGAGCTTTCCACCAAAACGCGATTTATTGCAGATTATCACTTGACCAAGTTCACAAGCCAGTATCTTCTCACGAAATTTTTTCTCATAATTAAATGAGCCCAGGCATTCAAAGCCCGTCCCAAAATCGCATTTTAATCCCGTGGTACACTCGCCGTTTGGACTTATTGGGGACTCTTCGGCTATAACGTCGCATTTCAGTTTTTCAACAAATTCTTTTAGAGATGCTGCAATGTCGGGGAAAACGACTTCTCTTGAAGGCGTCAGCCATTGGAAGATGATTCTGACCTCCTTGTTCTTTACCCAAATGAAGTTGTGCGTGCCAGCTATCTTTTTCTCCCAATCCCATTCCTGGCTCACGCACACTATTCCAGGAACTTCGGAAACCACGCACTCTCTAAACCCAGGGGCTTTCTTTTTTAATGCATTTATTAATTGATTTAATTTTTCATCAGTCGGTGCCATAAAGGAATAAAACTCTGTTAAAACCCCATCACTAGAAAAACTGATGAACTTTGAGTCCAGTCCATCAAACTCGCGCCCAAAGTCGAATTTGCTGGAGACTTTGAATGCCGTAAGAACGTTGGCGCCTATGCTTTTAGGAACGATACAGGCTGATGTCTGGTTTGCAGGTCCAAGCGGCTTCTGCACGCAACCGAAGACCAATAGACTAACAAAACCCAAGCACGCCAAATACGACTCCAGTTTCATGAAAACCACTTAATGCATTTAGAGCTAACGACTTTAAACGTTTACGCTCCGAAACTTATTCAAAAAACATACAATTAATTTCAGTTATGGTTTGTTTTTCAATAGTATCTTCAACAGGGGTGGGGTCAGGAGGGTCGTCAAAAGACTCATGAGAATAACTCCAGAATAGGCATCCTGCTTGACGTAACCTGCGCTCAATCCAATCAGTGCGACGATCATTGCCACCTCCCCCCTCGGAGTCATCCCTACTCCGACTATCAGTGAGTCCTTTGAGCTCATACCGAACAATCTTGCTCCAGCCCAACAGCCAACGAGCTTGGTTAACACAGCCACTATCACCAAAAGAATAAGGAAAATCAAGAACGAAAAGCCTCCAGTTATCTCTTTCAAGTTGATCAGGATGCCTAAGGAAACAAAGAAGATTGCCGAAAAAACTATTTCAAAGTACATCGCTCCTTCGCGGTAGCTCTTTATTTTGACGCTTTCCAACGCAACACCTGCAATAAATGCGCCGACTATTGCGCTTAGCCCGACCAGCTCGGCAACAAAGCTGTAGAAGAAGGCAAGGGTTATAGCGAAAATGAAAGTCGTCTGGGGAACCCCTTTTTTTTCTGCCCAATAGTTGGAGAGGGATAACAAGTAAGACAAAACCATGCCTGCAAAAGCTCCTACAACGAGAAAACCTACTGCAATACCTGCCTTTGTCAGTACGGAAATCAGCGAAATTTCGTGTGCAACGAATTCCGTAGTCAGCGAAAGCGCAAGCAAGCCCAGTATGTCATCTATTACCGCGGCACCTATGACCGCCTTGGCTACATCGGTTTCCAGTTTGCCTAATTCCTTCAACACATTTGCAGTTATCGCAATGCTGGTTGCGGTCAACGCGGTTCCTATGAATATGGAGGTTGCGAGAGGATATCCTAGAAAGCCAGCTAACATAAATCCGCCTACCCACGGCACAACAACCCCAAAAGATGCTATCGCAAATGACTTCAGCGTATAGATCTCCTTGAACTTGCACTCGAGCCCCACGACAAAGAGAAGGAAGATTGCACCAAACTGGGCGAGTACTCTTATGAATTCAGTGTATGTGATCACGCCAAGAAAAGATGGACCAATCAAAAGACCTACGAGGATTTCTCCAATGACGATGCTCTGCCCGAACCGGGTTGCAATTACGTATCCAAGCAAGGAAACGAATAAAAGAAGGCTCATTTGAAACTCTATTCCAATCAATTCCGCAGCCATATCGTCATCCAGAACTTTTAAGAGAAAAGATCGCGAGCTATGTTAATAATACGACAACCAATTTATTTTTTCAAGGGAAAGTTTTTTAAAAGGATAGTATTAATCAATACAGGTAGTTTAGAGGTGAGTTGAACATGAAAAAGTCAATACTGCCAACAGTGGGATTTTGGTCGTTTCTTGTTGGCTTGATACTGGCAATACTAGCGGCATTCGTACCACTCGATGCAGCAATGCTCGTAGCAGTCCTGGCAATACTCGGGGTCATAGTAGGCTTCGTGAACGTGACAGCAAAAGAAACAACGGAATTTCTGGTAGCCACAATCGCGCTTATGCTGGCTGCAGCAAGCCTTCAAGTGATTCCATTTGGGGCAGAAAAGATCGTGGCAATCCTTGGCAACATTCAAGCATTCATCGCACCCGCTGCAGTGATCGTAGCACTAAAGGCATTGTACGAAGTTGCAAGCGCCCAATAAATCAGGATTCAATCACTAGAAACACGAATCCAATTCCTTTTGAATTTTTCTTTCATTTTTATATAAGATTAGCCTAGTTTTACTTTTTTTCTTTCAGGTTACTGTCGCGCTGTCCTAAAACCCTTGGACCTGGCGCAACCTTTTCATGCCTTACTCTTTTCCTCTCGTAAACATATGCGCCAACGGTTGAAACTATGTTTGTTAATATTATTACAAGCAATACGACTTCAATAAAGAACCCTATTTTGATTCCTGAATTTAAGGGCATTGCAGCCAGCACTGCAGCAGCGAGGCCGCGTGGCATCATTGTAGCCAACAGGGTTTCAGAGTCCTTCAGCGACGAGTCAAAGAAAGAAAGAGCTTTAACGGAAAAAAGCCTTGCAAGAAATATTGCCAAAAGGACTCCAAACGACATCAGAAACAGTTTCGTGCTGGTTTCGCTCAAGTTGAATATAACGCCGAGGTAAACGAAGAAAAAGGTTTTCACAAAAAAGCTTACTTCCGTTTGAAAGGCCTTTATTGAAGTGTCCAGCGTAAAATCTCCTTCTGCTTTCAACAATTTCGCAAGTTCTGCGTAATTCCCTAGAACCAAACCAAATGCCAGTATGGATATGGCGCCGTTGCCTCCAACTGACTCGACTATAGCATATAAAATGAAGACGACTGCAAGAGTAAGCAAATAGCCGAATGGCCTTCCGTGAAACCCCTTCAGTATGTTCATCCAAAATACGCCGACGGCGACTGCAAGCACTGCAGCAATGGAAAATGCGCTGGCTATTCCTCTGAATGGAGCCGACAACTCTAGGGTGTTTGAAGCAATGAGTTGGATGAGCGTGATTGCAATCACTATGCAGAGCGCATCCGTAATAGCCGCTTCAATGTTTAGAATCGTCTTCGCCTCGTCTTTCAGTGACAGCTTGGAGACAATGGGGACTACGATTGTGGAACAGGGTCCTCCGAGCACAACTCCCAAGAGTAATCCTTCAAGCAAAGTCCAACCAAACGCAAAGTGCATAAGGCCCATCGTGAACACAGTGGTTAGGACGAAAGCGAACAGAGTGAAAAGAGCGGCCTTTGGAAATTCTTTTATCACTTTGAAGAGATTAAGGTTCATGCCGCCGTCGAGAAGGATGATGATGAGGGCAAGCGCCCCCACGAATGGTGCAAGGGGAATGAAGTACAGGGGGTCAAACACCTTCAGCAAGGGTCCCAGTAGCATGCCCAACAGGATTAGAATCAAGACGTTAGGGATTTTGGTCCTCTCAAAAAAAAGCAGGCTGAAAAATCCCAAGAAAATGATGCCCCCAATTAACCCAATCAAGAGAGAAACATCCATTCAAACCATCTTCCACTAAACTCTATCTTTCGGTATTGGTTATTTCTTATTCTTTAATTAATTTTTCTAATAATTCCACTAATGCAATGAAATTGCTTTCCTTTATTCTCTCAAGCCTGTTGTGCTCTCGGGCTTTTTCGAGAACTGCTCTTCCCACCTCGCATTTTTCTCCGACTCCTTTGAATACGGCAACAAATTCGCCGATAAAAACTTCTTTTATTACAGGTCTTGGTTTAAGGAAAACTAAATCCACGTTCATTGCAGCTTCAACACCAATGGTCGGGAATAATTTTATTTTTTCAAGTGTTTCACGCCTGAACGCCCTTTCTCCGCTGAGGGGGGATTTTACTAATAAAAAGCTTCTCCCATCTTGGTTATTCATAATTCAATGTAAGAAAAGACGTAAGATTAATGAAAAATTTTGCAAACGCCACAGGAGCTGTGAGCAGTGAAGGCCTTTGCCTATTTAAATTCAGCCACCAAGACCGACAATCATCTCAGAGATTATGAAGGCTATATAAGCGATTACGAACACGAGGCCAGCTCGCCTGGAAATTCCCTCATGTTTTATAAGGTTGTATTGAAGGAACATGATGGTCCCAACAAGGAAAGCTATCGCCGGGGTAAAAAGAACGCCATCCTTCAACGGGCTTATTACAGCGGCAGAGCCGAGCACCAGCGTAAGGTTTATGACGCTACTGCCGAGAATGTCTCCGACTGCAAGCGCAAGATGACCGTACCTGATTGCAATGAAATCTATAGCCAATTCGGGCAGGGTAGTGCCAAATGCGATTGCGGTCATTCCAATGAATGCATCCGAAAGGTTTAGGAAAGCGGCTAGGTCTATGGTGGAAGCAACAACGAATTTTGCGCTAATGAGCAGAAGCACTATTCCGGAAATGAATTGACCAACGTTTTTTACCCACTCTCTTCTGGAAACGCCGTCCTTTAGGTTCAGTGAAAACTTCATCTTCGCTATGAATACGAGGTATGCTATGAATATCAGCAGAAGCAAAATACCTTCGTTTCTGCCTATCACTCCCTTATAAAGCATAAGCAAGGGAACAATGCTAATGATGAGAAGAATTTCAGCACTTTCAAGCGTTTGCTCCCGTTTTATGTAAATGCCGCTCAATAGCGCAGCTATGCCCAGGACGAGGCAAACGTTTGCAATCGTTGAACCGAATACGTCACCAAGTGCAATTCCTCCATGCCCAACTGAAGCACTTATGGTTGAAACAGTGAAGTCTGGAAGAGAGGTGAAAAAAGCGATGAACACATAGCCCACAACGAGCTCCGCTATACCCAAATATTCGGCTATTTTGATTGAAGAACGCAAAACCAAGTGGCTGCTCTTCATCAAAACCGCGAGAGCCACAATGAATATGACCAGCGTTTCAATCACGAAATCTCCTTTGTGATGTTTTCAGAACTTTAACTCAATCAAAATTGAAGACAAGAGAAATATAACATAAAGTCCCAATAAAACAATTCCCTCGTTGAAGCCAAGTTTCTTCTTTCTTTGAACAAAGTAAAGGAGTACGGCATTAATAATAAGCAGAAAGACTACGAGGTTAAAAAAAGCACCCATGTTCGCTGCAAGTGGATTGATAATCGATGCAAGACCGAGCACAAGAGTGAGATTTACTATACAGCTCCCTAACACATTTCCAACAGCAATGCCCGTTTTTTTCCTTTTCATCGCAGAAATATTTACTGCCAGCTCGGGAAGAGAAGTTCCAACTGCGATTATTGTTGCACCCATAAATGCTTTTGAAATGCCTAAAAGAGTCGCCAGTCTAACAGCAGAATCAACTGCAAAATGGGAACTGACCAAGAGTACCACAACGCTTATCAAGAAATAACTGCTGCATCTCAATGCCGCATCAACTCTGGGTCGTTCCATACTGGTTTGAGGTGACAAACGCGAATTTAGCGAAAAATATGCAAACCAAACAAAAACCAGCAACAAAACAACCCCTATGAATGGACTTATTGGAAAGAGCATTATTAGAGGAAGAAAGGAGGAGAGGAAAACGATCTTTGTGAGAGTAACAAGGTCACCTTTAATTATGAGAATTACTCCAAACAGTGCGCTTGCCCCCAGCACCAATCCAAGGTCAGCTATGTTAGAGCCAATCACGTTCCCCACGGATATGCCTACCTGGTTTTGGGCAGAGGCGATTAGCGAGACTACGAGCTCAGGCAAGGAAGTCGCGACCGAAAACAGTAGAAAGCCGGTAGCCATCTCGCTTAATCTGAAATAACGTGCAATAACAACCGCATTTTCAATAGCCCAATCAGAGCTCTTGAAAAGAAATGCTATAGACAGAGCAAGAACTGACGCAGCACCATAGACCATTGATTCCATCGCAACCACTCACAGAAGGGAGTCTTTATATAAATTTTTTTGCAGAATTCTGGGAGAAAAACGCATTCCTAATAATTTAAATGCAAATAGGTAATATGATAGGCATGAGGTCGTTAAGATACCTGAGACAAGAGAGAATACTTGGGAAAGAAAGCAAGAAGCTCAGGAATGCTTCGGTGGGAATTGTTGGCATAGGGGGGATAGGAAGCAACTCGGCGCTGCTCTGCACCCAGCTGGGGGTTGAGAAACTCATCTTGGTTGATAGGGATTTTGTCCAAGTCACGAACCTAAGCAGGCAGTCCCTCTTCAGTGAAAGAAGTATTGGAAAGCCGAAAGCAAGCGAAGCAGAAAAGATTCTTCACAAGATTAATTCGGACGTGGATATTAACGCCTATCAAGATCAATTGAGTCATAAGAATGTCGGAGCAATTTTAGGGGAAACGGGAGTCATTCTTGATTGCACAGACAACTATGATACCAGAAAAATAATCAATGAATACGCTTGGTCAAACAAAAAAACATGGATCTTCGCTTCAGCATTCGGAATGGAATGTATGCTTTCTACAGTCATCCCAGGTAAAACGCCTTGCTTTCAATGCTGGGCGAAAGAACCTGAAGTGGAGTCAAACTGCTCAGAAGCCGGTATCATGAACACCACAACTGCCTTCATCTCTTCCCTGCAGATACAGGAAATGGTCAACCTACTCTGCTTTGGCAAACCGGTTTTTGCGGGAAGCCTTTTTTACGGGGATTTGAGGAATGGGATTTTCCACAAGAAAAAACTTAAGACTCAGAAAGACTGCGCCTGCTGCCGCAAGCAAAAAGCTTAAATATAATTTGGTTATACTAATTATAACTGGATTATGTTCCTAGGGTTGGGGGGTGTCCGCTTCGGGGGCGCATGGTTGCAGTCTCCTGTGATGATTGGCATAACAGGTTTTAGATTTTTAGTTCTATTGATGTTGATATATGCAACGGGGGGTGGGTAACCCAGATTAAACGGTGTGAATATGTTGTTCCCGTGCGAAATCGTCGTCAAACGATTCCTGCCAGCGATGCGGGCGGAGATTACGAAGGAGCTCGCTAGAAAGGAGTTTACTCAAGAGGAAATAGCAGGACTTCTGGGGCTCACCCAGGCTGCTGTGAGCAAATACCTCTCGGGGGACTATGGCAAGGAGATAAAGGTTTTTGAGAAGAATCAGGAAGTCCGCGAAGAAGCAAGGAAAATCGCCAACGAAATTGCGGACGGAAAACTCAAAACCAGGGGGATAATAAGAGAAACCTGTATCACCTGCAGGAAATTCCGGGACAAGGGGCGGATTTGTTACCTGCATATCCGTGAAACCCCACTTGATAAATATTGTGAGCTTTGCAAGAGGTAGGGAAATGAGAATTTACTTGGACCATGCTGCAACAACTCCAGTTGACCCACTCGTCTTGAAGGCGATGCAACCGTATTTCTCAAAAGATTTTGGCAATGCTTCTTCCATCCATTCGTTCGGGAGGGAAGCGAAGGAGGCCTTGGAGCAAAGTAGGGAAAAAATTGCAAAGGCAATTGGTGCAACCGCGGAAGAAATCATATTCACCTCGGGCGGTTCTGAGTCAGACAACCTAGCCCTAATCGGAATCGCTTTCAAAAACCAGGTACGGGGAAACCACATCATTACTTCTTCAATCGAGCATCCAGCTGTTTTAAGTACCTGCGAATATCTTGCAAGGGAAGGGTTTCAGGTAAGCTATGCCCCGGTCGACAAAGAAGGAATTGTAAAAGTCGAAGGAATTGAAAAAGTCTTAGACGGTCAAACAACGGTTATTTCAGTCATGCACGCAAACAATGAAATAGGCACTATCCAGCCGATTGAAGAGATTGCGGAAATTGTAAAGGAAAAAGAGGTTTATTTCCACAGCGATGCGGTGCAGACGCTTGGAAAAATTCCAGTTGATGTCAACAAATTTGGGGTTGACCTGCTTTCCCTCTCAGCTCATAAGATCTATGGACCAAAAGGGGTTGGAGCATTGTACGTGAGGAAGGGAACAAGAATCCAGCCAATCATATTTGGAGGCGGGCACGAAAAAGGCTTGCGGTCTGGAACGGAAAACGTGGCGGGAATTGTTGGTTTCGCGAAGGCGGTTGAGCTCGCGAACGAAAGATTGGAGGAGGAAGCAAACAAGCAGAGGAAGCTGAGAGACAAGCTCATAAGAGGCATTCTTGAAATCAATGATTCATGGCTTAACGGCCACGCAACCAAGAGGCTGCCGAACAACGTAAACGTTGGCTTCAAATACATTGAAGGCGAGGGACTTGTCCTCTATCTCGATGAAAAAGGGATCTCAGCTTCAACAGGCTCCGCCTGCTCCTCACACAAGCTGGAGCCGTCTCATGTACTTACGGCAATCGGCTGCAAGCCCGAGGATGCACACGGCTCACTCAGGCTCACGCTCGGAAGAAGCAACACGGAGAAGGACGTAGACTATGTCCTAGAAGCCTTGCCCGGCATCGTTAAAAAACTCAGAAAAATGTCTCCCCTCATCAAATAAAGAAAAAGGAAAACCGAACTAGGAATATCAAAGCAGAGATGAAATCTGAATCAGATGAAAAACTAGCACCTAGTTGACTAAAAGATAGGCTGAATATTATCCAGGTGAATTTAGTGAAAGACCTTTATTCTGATACTGTTGTAAAACACTTCAGGCATCCTCATAACATAGGCGAAATCAGGGATGCAGATGGAGAAGGGACGGCGGGAAACCCTGTATGCGGCGATATAATGAGGTTATACATTAAGGTTAAAAACAACAAGATAACTAATATAAAGTTCAAGACGATGGGTTGCGCGGCTGCAATCGCGACCAGTAGTATGATAACGGACCTCGCAAAAGGCAAAACTCTTGCAGAGGCCTTGGGGATCAACCGCGAGAGTGTTGCATCAGCGTTGGGTGGGCTCCCGCCCATCAAGATGCACTGTTCGAATCTTGCAGCTGACGCATTGCATATGGCGGTATACGATTACCTGAAAAAAAGCGGCAGCGACCCGAAGCTGCTGAAGGAAGCGGAAAGACTCGTAAAGGCCCTGAAAAAACAACACTTTCACTAAAATCAAATCGTTAATTGCGCAGATTAATGGCGATGTTTATGATTGCGGTGAACGATATTAAAAACGCGCTAAAAAAAGTGATAGACCCAGAAATAGGCATTGATGTCGTAAGCATGGGCTTGATCAAGGAAGTAAAAATAAGCGGGGGAAATGTTAAAATAAAGATGACGACCACCTCACCATTCTGCCCATTAGCGGATTACTTGGTTAATGAAGTAAGGACTGGAGCAAAGGCTGTGAAGGGGGTAAAGGAAGTTGAGGTTCAACTGATTATGCCAGAAAATTTCAATCCTACGTGCGAGAGGTGAAATTCATGGAAGTGGATTTAATAGGCATCATTATGATAATGATTATTGGCGTGGTGCTGTGGGAAGCGCTTGAGCACGGCATTATACTAGGCTAAAAGTCCTTTAGGTGATGCGAATGGTAGTTAAAGTTGATGCCGAAAAATGCATTGGCTGCGGACTCTGCGTAAGCATTTGTCCCGATGTCTTTGAATTAGGGGATGACGGAAAGGCGTGTATTAAAAACCCCAGGAACTGCTCCAAGTGTGATTGCAAGGGAGCTGCGGAAGGCTGCCCCGTCCAAGCAATATCCCTCTGAACTCCGTTCTTTTTCTCCTATTCCAAGGAATGTTTTTAATTCTTCATACGTAACCGATTTAGATTGTCAAAATAACGATTACCAAGGCTTCAAAGAAAAATTTACTAAGTTATTAAATACATTATAATCTTAGGGTGTGCTCTAGTAAAGACTTTATTTTTACGGTGTCTAACCGATTATGCATAAGCCTATTCGAGAGTGATGCGGATGTACGATGTGATAGTAGTTGGTGGTGGACCCGCGGGGATAACTGCCGCAATCTATTGCGCCAGGAAGAGATTAAAGACTATTCTATTGACTGAGAACTTGGGTGGGCAGGTTGCGTTCAGTTCTGAGGTCTGCAACTACCCTGGCTTTTGTGACATTTCCGGAATTGAGTTGGTCAATAGATTTGAAGAACATCTGGGGAAAAATGAATTAGAGGTCAGGACCGGTAAGGACGCGTTGGTTGTAGATGTTGAAAGGAAGGGTAGTGTTTTTGAAGTCAAAACTGAGAAGAAAACTTTTCAGGGGAAGACGGTAATAATCGCCTCTGGCGCAAGATCCAGGAAACTGGGTGTGCCAGGTGAGGAACAGTTCAGGGGAAAGGGGCTTACATACTGCGCAACCTGCGATGCGCCGTTGTTCAGTGGAAAGACCGTCGCAGTTGTTGGTGGAGGCAATTCAGCGATGGACGCTGCGCTTCAACTCATTAGGATTGCTAAAAAGAGTTACATGATAGATATTGCACCTGAGCTGAAAGCAGACCCACTCATAAAAGACAAAATCCTGGGCTCAGGCAAGGTAGAGGTCTTCAATGAAGCAGCTGTACTGGAGGTTTTTGGCAACAAGTTCGTGAAGGGGATTAAGATTGACCAGCAGGGAATTGAAAAAACCCTTGCGGTAGAAGGCGTGTTTGTGGAGATAGGATACATGCCCAACTCAGAGTTCCTGCGTGTGGAAAAGAATGAAAGAGGTGAAATAAAAATTGACAAGTGTTGCCAAACGAGCATTCCCGGGCTTTTTGCTGCAGGGGACGTGACTGATGTCCCAGAAAAACAGATCATCGTGGCCGCTGGCGAAGGGGCGAAGGCGGCTTTGTCCGCTTTTGTCTATCTGTCCAGAATGAAATAAAAAATCCTTCCAAGAAAATTTCAATAAACCGCAGCTGGCTGTTCTTAAAATAAAGCCTTTGCTGATGGCTCTGTTGAAAATGTCTCTCGTAATTTTACGATTTTTGCAAAAGCGGAATTCGACGCCAGACGCGTTTTTTGAAGCAGGTTAGCCAAAATTTAGGTTTCGCCATTCTCCTTCTAGAAAAAACCCGAGATTTTCAACTAAGCGCTTTGCTAATAGATTTGAGGAACATGCCACGAATCTATAAGGTGAGGAAGAGGGATGGAAGAATAGTTGATTTCGAGCAGGAAAAGATAACCAACGCCATTTTCAAGGCATTGCGGGCAGGCCGTTGCCAGCATATACGTGCACTGTTCCTCTATCCATACTCTTTCCTTCCAAGGAATCATATAGAGCTGTACCGTTTTCTGAGGAAAAACAATGCACTAATGAAAAGAACTGCAATAAAAACCACTTCTGCATCAATAAGCGAAAAGGAAGCGGTTGCGGCAAAGCCTGTCGGAGGAGCAGGAGCCTGGCCGGAAAAGCTGGAGGCATTCAAGCTATTCTTCAACATCTTAACAGCCTCTCGCGCATACTGCAATGCAAGTGAATAGTTGCCCTGCATCTTGAAGCTCGTTGCATTCTTCATCAAAATATCTGCGTTCACCCAGTCTGCTCCAATGCCTTTTGCGTCCACAAGCAGTTTTTCGAACTCCCGCCTCTCCTTTTCCCATTGGTCTAACAAAGGCACGCTCGTCGTTGAAGTAGTTGAACTGGTTGAAGTTGAAGTCGTTGTAGTGCTAGTAGTAGTGCTCTGGGGGTTGACTGTGATGCTTATCGCTGTATTGGCTTGAGAAGCCTGAGATGCTGAAGCCCCGCCATCAGAGGAGGACGGAGGGGTATATGGAACGCAGTCTGTGGGACAGCTTTGGCTGGTTTCATCCCCTTCACAGATTGCGTCACCGCAGGACGTTGCCTCTGCTCTACAGAAGCTCCTTACACAATAGGGGCTAGCGCAGTCAGAAGGCGAAGTACACTTGCAACCATCGGACAGTGCAACAGTAAAATTGGAAGTTGAATTAGAGGCGTTCCCGAACAAAGAAACCGCTGAAACAGTTACATTATAGACTCCAAGATATGTCGTGTTAGCCGTTGAGTTCTCAAACCGCCCTGTAGCGCGGTTATAGGACAGAATGAGTTCTTCATAAGTCGTGGCATTGGGATGAGAAATATTGGCTATCGCGCTTTGAATCGCTCCAACGATAGACGCGGAAATTCTTTGAATAGTGCCATTTCCAATTCTGTTAGCTAACGTAATATTTGTAATTGAAAGATTGAAAACACCTTCATTCTCTGCCTTTTTGAGTGCAATCAGCGCCACAGCAGTATCAAGCGGCTTTGACACGCTGTTATTACTTCTCGTAAAATCTACGAATCCCCCATCTTCTTTTTGGAGGCTCATCAAATATTTAGACGCATTCCCAGCAAAGAGTGTTTCGTTGTATCCCAAGAAAGCAAGTACGCTCATCGCAGTCGCAAAGGAATGATTTGAATTCCCAAAGCAGCCCGCGCTCATATTTTTCAAATAATTCATTGCGGCTGTCGTATTAGCGTTGTTCACTCCTGCACTACCTAGTGCGAATAAAGACAGGGCAGTAAGACTAATTGGCTCCGGTCCTAGGGAATAAAGAGAAAAGGAGCTGACTTGGTTGGTTAAGTTAAACGCGCCGTTCTCGTTCTGCAGCCCCAACAAAAACCCAAGGGCAGCTGTCTTGTTCGTTTCGTCAATGGAGTTCGTTGAAAGCAGGCCCAACAATGCCCAAGCCGTATCAACGCTGCTTTCGGTTTTCGGGCATTCATAGGTCTGTGGGTTAAACGTGCAATACCCCTTAAAACCCCCATTACTGGAGTTCCTCCATAAAAGCAGTAATGAAGAAACAGTTTCTACACTAATATTTATAGAGTAATTGGTTTGTGGGAATGCATAAAGAGCGGCACCTGGAACATCTGCTTCACCCCACTCTCCATAAAACCAAGCGGAAGGGTTTTCCAACTGAGTTTTTAAGTAACTCAAGCCTGCTGAAACATTAGACGAGTTGCCTTCCACGAGATAAAGCGCAACTGATGCGAGAGCAGTGTGGTGCTCAAACCAGGCACCCCAAGTGCCATTCACGTCCTGATTAGTTTTAAGCCAATTCGTTGCGTTCTGAATGCTTTCACTCACGCCAGCATTTACAACGAAAGGAAGCAGCACGAGTAAAAAGGCCGTCCCACACCAAATTTTTTTCATATTATTTTTATGCTCCCCATTATTTAAAACTTTTGCCTTGAAAGGGGTGGAACAGTGAATTCCAGCGGATGCCTAGAAAAACAAGTATATAAAGAAGATAACTGCTTAGCTTCCTGTCCCTGCTCTCCAGCGCCGCCTGGTGCTCACAGAATTTAGATCGTATTCCCGCCGGTCTCTAAATTCCGCTTTTTTTCCATTGTTCCAATTCTGGATGGGGCGGTAGTAGCCAACTATCCTAGAGTAAACCTCGCATCGTTTGCCGCATTTGGGGCAGTTGAAGTGCTCCCCCTTCACGTATCCGTGCTCTACGCAAATACTGAATGTCGGCGTGATTGTTAAATACGGTAAGCGAAAGTTTTCAAAAATTTTTTTAACAAGGTTCCTAGCTCCATCCCAATTTATTCTCTCGCCAACGAATCCATGCAATACTGTTCCTCCAGTATACTTCGTTTGCAATTCATCCTGTAGCTCAAGGGCTTCAAAAATGTCTTCGGTGTAATTAACTGGAAGATGCGTCGAGTTCGAGTAATACGGTGCAGCCTTCTTTCCCCTAACCGCTTTGTCGTTTGCGACAATGATGTTCTTGTATTTCGCCGCGTCTATTCTCGCAAAGCGGTAGCTCGTGCTTTCTGCTGGAGTGGCCTCTAGGTTGTAGATGTTGCCTGTTTCAATCTGAAAGTCCTTTAGTTTTTCTCGCATGAATTCAAGTGTTTTCAATGCAAAATCCCTTCCCTCCTCGCTTGCAATGCTTTTGCCCATGAAATTAACCAATGATTCATTCATTCCAACCAGTCCAATCGTCGAGAAATGGTTCTTCCAATACTTTTTGAAAGCTTTTTTTATGTTCCTCAAATAGTATTTAGAGTAGGGATAAAGGCCATTTTCACAGAGTTTTTCTAAAACACTACGCTTTATTTCCAGGGATTCCTTTGCTGAATCCATTAGTTCATCCAATCTCTCGAAGAAGTCTGTTTCATCTCTAGCAAGGAAGCCGATTCTCGGCATATTGATTGTTACTACGCCAATTGAGCCAGTTAAAGGGTTTGCTCCAAAAAAGCCGCCGCCCCTCTTCTTCAACTCGCGGGTGTCTATTCTCAAGCGGCAGCACATGCTGCGCACGTCCTCTGGCTTCAAGTCAGAGTTGATGAAATTCTGGAAATATGGTACGCCGTATTTCGCGCTCAATTCAAAAACTTTTTTAACTACTTTGCTGTTCCAATCAAAGTCTTTGGCGATGGTGTAAGTGGGAATGGGGAAAGTGAAAATTCTTTCACTCGCGTCGCCTTCGAGCATTATCTCCGCAAAAGAGGTGTTAAACAAATCAAGCTCTTTTTGAAAATCCCCGTAATCTTCTCTCTGCTTTTTTCCCCCAATTATTGCCGTTTCTTCCCTCAGGAAACCCGGGACAACTAAATCAAGGGTTACGTTGGTGAACGGGGTCTGGAATCCCACTCTAGTGGGCACGTTCATGTTGTAGATGAATTCCTGCATCGCTTGTTTTACCTCCCGGTAATTCAGTCCGTCTTTTTTGATGAAGGGAGCTAGGTACGTGTCAAAATTCGAGAAAGCTTGGGCGCCAGCGCTCTCCCCCTGCAGGGTATAAAAAAAGTTCACTGCTTGCCCAAGAGCCGCCCTAAAATGTTTTGCTGGCCTTGACTCTGTTTTGGCGAATGCACCAGTGAATCCGTTTGACAACAAATCTCTTAAATCCCAGCCCACGCAATAAGCTCCCAGAGTTCCTAGATTATGGATGTGGAGATCGCCGTTTTTGTGCGCGTTGCTTATTTTCTTTGGGTATATTTCTTTAAGCCAGTATTCCGCGATTAAATCTGTTGTCAGAAAATTGTTTAGCCCCTGTAACGAGTAAGTCATGTTGGAGTTCTCGCTCACCCTCCAATCCCTTTGGTTCAAATAACTTTCTATGAGTTTAACGTCAGCCAATCAAATCCCCCTGACGGCAACCTTCTTGAAATACTTGGTGGCAATTCTTTTGAATTGATAAAGCGTTTCTTTATTATAGGGTTTCATTCTCTCGTATTTCGGGTCTAGTGTTGTCAGCGGCTTAAACTGTTGCAAGAAATATTTTCTGCTTCCGTGCAGCCAATCCCCAATTTTTTCTATATCTTTTTCTCCCACGATGCCTGGAACCGCGGTGGTTCTGAACTCACATTCTTTCCCAAAATTTTTTACGATTTCCGCACTTTTTTTTATTTTCTCAAAATCAACTTTTGAGTTCGTCGCCAACTCATATTTCTCTAAACTCGTTTTGATGTCCATTGCAATATAATCAACGAGATTCTCGCCTATGCTTTTCTCAAGCATTTCAGGGTTTGAGCCGTTCGTATCCAGTTTCACCAACAACCCAATGTGTTTTATTTCGGAAAGAAATTCCGGCAAATCCTGGTTCAAGAGTGGCTCGCCTCCTGTTATCGTAACTCCATCAATGTAATTTTTTCGCCTCTCCAATTCCCTCAAAACGCTTTCTTTTGGAATTTCTTTAATGTGCGGCGAGTTTAAAACAAGGTCCTTGTTGTAGCAGAAGGGGCACCTGAAGCTGCAGCCTGCAAGGAATACAATGGAGCAGATGTTTCCGGGAAAATCTATGAGGGAAGTTCTCTGAACGCCTTTTATGATCATGTGCGCACACCAGATGATAAAAAATATGAAAGAAAAAAATAAATCACAAAAGCAAGGGAGAAGGGGGTATAAAATTAGGTTTTGCACTCGCAAGCAACCAGCTTCTTCTCTTCAGGTGCTTTGCCGGATTCTGCAACAGTAGTTTTCTCTATTTCGCCTATTTCAACCTTGTTACCATGCTCACTCGCGAGAGACTTTTCCATATTGAACTCTAGCCTGTCGTTGAATTCCGCTTGTTTTCCCTCATTCCAGTTCTGGACTGGTCTGAAATATCCTACAACCCTTGAGTAAACTTCGCATGGTTTTCCGCACTCCATGAAATCACCTCACTGGTTCACTTTTTTAAAAATCAAAGGTAGCCCAAATAACGGTGGTAGCATGCCTGGCAGTAGGTTGCAGTCGCTTTCTCGCCTCCTTCCCTGCCACAACAGCTGCACACGAACCTTGGATTTCTTTTCACCATTGCCATCTTCTCCAAACTCATTTGCTCTCCCCGTTTCCTTGATGGGGGCAAACCCTGTGCTCTCCCGCAATGTATCCGTGCTCTGGGCAGACGCTGAAAGTCGGAGTCACCGTATAGTAAGGCAGCCTGAAATTGTACGCGATTCTTTTGACTAGTTTCTTGCATGTATCCGGGTCATCAATGCTTTCTCCGACAAAACAATGGAGCACTGTTCCGCCAGTATATTTGGTTTGGAGCTCGTCCTGCAACTCCAAGGCTTCAAAGACGTCATCAGTATACCCTACGGGCAGTTGAGTCGAGTTCGTATAATACGGCGCAGCCTCCCTCTCCTTTGCTGCCTTCTCGTTTGCGACAATGATGTTCTTGTACTTTGCCTTGTCTATTCTCGCAAAACGGTAGCTCGTGCTTTCTGCTGGAGTGGCCTCAAGGTTGTAGAGGTTACCTGTTTCCTCTTGGTAGTCCTTCAGCTCTTCCCTCATGACATCCAACACCTTGAGAGCGAATCTCCTGCCAGACTTGCTGCCTATGTCTACCCCCATGAAGTTCAATACGGCTTCGTTCATGCCATTGATTCCAATGGTTGAAAAGTGGTTATGAAGGTCGCCGAGGTACCTCTTTGAATAAGGCAATAGCCCGTTGTCCATGTTCCTTTGAACGGTTTTCCTCTTTATCTCAAGAGACTTTTTCGCGACTTCCATCAGGTTCTTGGTTCTTTCAAAAAACTCGTCCTCGTCCCTGGACAGGAATCCAATACGGGCCAGGTTCAGCGTGACGACTCCAATGGAGCCAGTCATTTCAGCTGCACCGAAAAGCCCGCCGCCCCTCTTCCTCAGTTCCCTTTTATCCAACTGAAGGCGGCAACACATGCTTCTCACGTCCCCAGGCCTCAAGTCAGAGTTGATGAAATTCTGGAAATAAGGCATGCCAAATCTTGCAGTCACCTTAAAAAGCAGGTCTGCGTTCTCAGTGTCCCAGTCAAAGTCTCTTGTCACGTTATAGGTGGGGATAGGGAAAGTGAATATCCTCCCCTTTGCATCGCCTTCCATCATTATCTCCATAAACGCCTTGTTTATCAACGCCATTTCTTCCACACAATCGCCGTAAGTGAACGCTTGCTCCTTTCCACCAACCATTGCTGGCTGGTTCGCCAAATCCTCTGGAACCATCCAGTCCATCGTTATATTTGAAAAAGGTGTTTGACTACCCCATCTACTAGCGATATTCATGTTGAAAACGAAGCTCTGCATCGCCTGTTTTATTTCCTTGTAATCCAGTCCATCTGTGCGCACATACGGAGCAAGATAGGCGTCCATAGAGGAAAATGCTTGGGCGCCAGCCCACTCGTGCTGCATAGTCCCAAGAAAGTTTACCATCTGCCATACAGCTGAATTCAAGTGCTTTGCTGGAACGGACTCGGTTTTGGTGGGAACTCCATTAAAGCCAAACGCAAGAAGCTGCCTGAGGCTCCAGCCCGCGCAATAGCCTGCTATGCCGACACTCAGGTCATGGACATGGAAGTCGCCGTTCCTGTGCGCATCACCAACCTCTTTCGGATAGATGTTGTTCAAGGTGTATTGAGCTATTACAGAGCCAGCTGCGTGGAATAGGAGAGCAGAAACAGAGTAGCCCGCGTTGCTGTTTTCCTTCACCCTCCAGTCAGACTGGTCTATGTAACTCCCAATAATCTTGTCCACGTACTCGAATACTGCAGCACCTTCCCTCAACTGCCGATGCTGCTCTCTATAGAGTATGTAAGCTTTCGCAGCTTCTGGGAGGCCGTTTTCTATCAAAACGATTTCCACCATGTCCTGAATCTGCTCCACTCCCGGAATGCCTTCCTTGAAGCGCTCTTCAAGCATTTTGGCGACGTGGTCTGAGAGCTTTTCCGCCAGCTCACGGTTCCCTTGCCCAACTGCCTTGAGCCCTTTGAAAATTGCAGTGGTGATTTTTTCCTGCTCGAAATCAACTATTCGTCCGTCTCTTTTCTTTATCTTCGCAATCATGCCCTTCACCCCCACTGAACCAAAAATATTTTTTTATAATCGCCACGTCAATAGCTCCCAATTCTTTTCCATATCCCGGTCCTTTACCAATTGCGTGCATTTTTTCCATTTATTTCTTCAGCCTCTGCACCTCTTTTTCAAAGGATTCCGCGTCTGCGAACGCCCGGTACACGGAAGCAAACCGGATATACGCAACCTCGTCAAGCCGTTTGAGGCGCTTCATCACCATCTCGCCGATTACGCTGCTCGCGATTTCGGTTGAATTCATGTTCCTTAGTTCCATCTCTATTTCGTCCACCAATCCCTCAATCTTCTCCACGCCAACCGGCCGCTTTTCACAGGCCTTCATAATCCCGTTCTTCAGCTTTTCCCTGCTGAACTTCTCCCGCCGCCCATCTCTTTTTATGACAATCAGCTCAACCTCCTCAATCCTCTCGTAGGTAGTGAACCGCTTTCCGCATTTCTCGCACTCCCTTCTTCTCCTCGTCGCCTCAAGGTCTTCGGTCTCACGGGAGTCAAGCACGCGTGTTTCAGGGAAAGAGCAATATGGACACTTCACACTGAACTAACCTCCTTAAAACTGAATCGGAAAATTCAATTTAATGTCAAAAACCGTGTTTAAATTTGCATAAAGACTATGCGCTTCGCTTAATCCTAGTGAAATAGATGTTATTGGTATAACACCTGAGAGGTGTAAAGCAAAAAGAATTAATCTGGCCTTGTTTCCATATTCTTCAAGTCTTACCACAAACCTATTCCCCACTTTCTTCTGTCTCGTTCTGTTCATTTTAATCACCGTCCCCACGCGGCGCCCCAAACAACCATACCACAATATCTAGTATTATGCAAGCATAGAGACTACTATATGTGCCTATTTAAGCCTTTCGCTTCCTCGCCACAAAAAATGACCTTTAACTCAAAAGAACCTTGCGCTACTAAAAAAACTCCAAAGTTTAAAAACCCTTCGCCGCCCCTTTTCCATTTCTTTTCCCAAGGCTTTCTTTACAACTTATGGATACATGTATTAACCCTAATTGAGAAATACGTATGCATAAAATGAACCGGTTTTTTTGAGGTGAATGAAATGGTTGTCAAAGTTTATTCAACTCCCGTGTGTCCTTACTGCCACATGGCGAAGGATTTTCTGAAGGAGAACGGCGTCAAGTTCGAGGACATAGACGTTTCAACTAATGCAGCCGCAGCGCAGGAGATGATTGAGAAAAGTGGGCAGATGGGCGTTCCAGTCATTGATGCGAACGGAACCATCATGGTTGGATTCGACAAGGCTGCATTGAAGGCCGCGTTGAACCTGAAATAAAGTCTTCCAGAGCTCACGGCGTTGTATATAACTTATTTTTTCGTCTTTTTGTCTGCTTTCCTCTTTGAATCTTGCAGACTGCTTAAACGCGACCTCGCTAATTCTTGTGCGGCAACCGCATTACAGCCGCAGACATAGAACACTATACTGGATAAATGCGCAAAGCAGGAGCTCACTTAAACCAGTTAAACGGATTCCACTTCTTTCGTGCGCCCAAGTAGAATATTGCTGTCGAAACGAAGGTCATTGAAACAGTGAATCCTATTAAAAACGCAAACTTTACTCCCCTTGAAGGAACTGCAGCGGGATAAACACCCACGCCGTAATCAAGGAAATCGTTGAGAAGAAACCACGCCACTGAAACCAAAACTAATTTCTTCAAGAAACCCTTTTCTCCACTGACTTCACCCATTAGGAACAGTCCTTCAAGCGTGAGCCCGAAATGCGCAATGAAGAGCAGGGAATAAGTTGGAAAGTTGACTGGAGAGAGGAATAACTCACCGTAGAAGAGAATGACAAACATCGTCCACACTCCGTACTTGAATGCGCCCACTGAGGTAATAAACGTGAGTAGATTGTTTTTCAGTCCCAACAGCATGAGTGCCAGCACGAGGGCAAACAGAATCGCATATAGCGGACAGTCTATCACGAACAGCCACAAGTAAAACGGCGTACGCTGCAGTTGGCCCCAATAGTAGTAAATGCCGTAGAAAAACGCAATTACGTTGACGAGAATCAGACCAAGAACGAGATTTTTTTTCATTTTAGTCCAACCATCTCACAGGGAAGAAATATATATGAATTAACCCCTGGATTCACTCAACAAATAAATAGTTTCTGCACCTATTTAATGCAAACGGTGGATTCGATTTTGGTTTGAGGTGATAAAATGTCTAAGGAAGAGATTGTGAAAATGCTGAATACAGCATTAGAGCTCGAACACGCGGCAAGAATCCAGTACCTTGCTCACGCGGAAGTAGTTGATGGACTCAACGCAGAGCCTATTATCGCTAGATTGAAGGAAATCGCTGGCGACGAGCAGAAGCACGAAGGCATGTTTAGGACCCTCATCGGAGATTATTTGGGTGGCGTTCCTTCCATGGGCTTGGCGAAGGTTTATCCCGCGAAGACGGTAAACGAGATTCTGAAAGTCAACCTAGAGGGTGAGAAAGAAGCAGTGGACTTCTACAAGAAGATCACGGACAAGCTCAAGGCGGAAGCAGACAAGCTGCCCTATGAATATCTCAAGCTGGAGCACGACGTCCGGCATATAATAATGGACGAGCAGGAGCACATCTCGGAGCTCAAAAAGCTCATGGCCATGAAATAACTTCTGGCTACTCCCTTTTCTTTTTTATTTATTCTCTTTTTTCAAAGATTTCTTAAGTTGTTTAATTGGAACTCCTCCAACAAAAGCGCCTGCTGGCACGTTCTTGTTTACTAAAGAGCACGCGGAAACAGTTGCGCTGACTCCAATTTTTATTCCTGGCAAAACGGTGCAATTCGCGCCTATCAAAACGTTTTTTCCTATTTCAACCCTTCCTGTTCTGTATTCATTAACCAAAAACTCATGCGCCAAAACAACTGTATTGTACCCTATGATGGTGTTGTCCCCGATTTCAATGAGCTCTGGAAAGAAAATGTCAAAAACAGCTCCAAGGCCAACTGAAACCTTTCTTCCAACTTTTATTCCCACCAAACGATAGAAGAAATTCTTCAAACGAAGGGACGGAAGATACCTGGCTGAATAGATGATAACGAAATTGAACACCACTCGAAGCGGGTTCTTGACCTTCTCCCACTCCCACAGCGAGTTTTCTCCTTCCCTGGACTTGAAGTGTTTGAGGCGCCTCATGAGAATGTAAAGCGATCCGTTAATATTAACTGCTGCGTTCTCTTTTTATGAAAAAAATAGAGCCTCCTTTCATGGCTGGTACGTGTCTTTATTACCAGGAAAAAGGAAGAATCAAAATGTTCTTGGCGAAAAGACCGCCGGACAAGCCCTACCCACATAAATACGTTCTTGGGTGGGGTGGTCACCTTGAAAAAGGAGAAACCCCTGAGCAAGCCCTTTTACGGGAGTTGAGTGAAGAAATGCCTCTTGTTAAGAAAAAGAATCTCCGGGATATAAAAAACATCTGCAGCATTCTGGAAACGGTCGCAGGCAACGTGACCGGTGCGAGGGGCACTATTTTTCTAGTGAGGATTTCGAAAAAGAAAGCTGGTGAAATCATTAGAAATACCCGTTTGCTGAAAGAATCGTATGATGCCAAATTCGTTCCGCTGGAAGAAATAGAAAAAATCCACAGCGCATCTCCAGAAAAGTTTCTGCCGCATTACGTTCCAGCCATTCCTCACCTCCGAGAGTGGTTGAGGAAATGAGCTAGAATTCAACTTCTCCTGCAGAGTGGAAACCCCCTTCATTCAATTGTTTCGCAAATTTCTCTTTGCCGAGAACGCGCTCACACCAATTCAAAGAAATTGTGATTCCCTCGCGAGCAATTGCTTTAGAAGAAGCGAAATAAAGCCTCTCGTTTTTTGCAACGTCTAGTATTCTTCCCAAGTACCATGCAGCACTTTTTTTGGCATTCCATCCACGCGTTTTTCCAAGGGAAATGACCCTTCGTATTCCATCTGCCCCTACCCCGTCTATCTTGTCTGCATCATAAAGCACTTTTGACTCAACGTCTTTTTTTCCTTCTGACAAATCGGTCCTGCTGTGGTTTCTTATGGTATTGCAGATTCTTTTTATTTCTTCATTCCTGTACCCGCATTTTTTCAAAATTCTCTCCGCTTCCTTAGCGCTTTCCTGTGCGTGGGTTTTTTCCTTCGCCTCCTCCTTCGGCCTTATGACGTCATGAAGCAAAAGCGCCGGTTCAAGGACCTCAAGATCAGCTCCGACGCTTTTTCCAATTTCAATGCCGGTTTTCCGAACCCGAAGGTGGTGGTTCAAATCGTGGGCCGGATCGTTTTCGTCGTTTTTCATGAATTTTTCTAACTCGCTTAAAACAAGCCATCCTCTTTCAGTGATAGGATTAATTTCCCCCAAAGCAATCATTTTTCATCCCTAGAGTTTACCGTTAATGGTCACTTGCCCTTGTATTTCTCTTCAATTTGCATCTGATGGTACTCAATGGGTTTTGCCCGGTGTATCATGTCATAGAACAAGTCTCTGAATATGTTTACCGCCTTTTGAGAGCGAATCTTTATTCCGCTGAACGAAGTCTTGTGTTCTAGAACAGTTATGACTTCCTTCTCGGAGATGAATGCATAGAATGGAAATTGCTCGTCCAGGACGTACATCTTAATGTTGAACTCGGCTAGTTGTTTTTCAAGCCTGTCCCTCCTCCACAGCACTTTATCAAGACCGAATGTTTTGCACAATAAATCTACGTAAAGGTCATAAAATTCTTTTAAAAAAATGTATTCAAAAGATTTTTGAGCAGAAAAAGCTTCGTTGAAATAACGATTGAGTTGCAGGACGGTACTATCATTAACACTTAAAATCACGGGGCTTTGCCTCAAATCACTATTCTCAATTAACATTTTCCTCACTTTAATAAAATCATCATCGTCCTTGGGGTGGAGTGTGTGAAACGTGTAAGGAGATGCTTCTTTTCCCATGATGATCCTGAAGTTATTGTCTCGTTTAAGTGCTTCCATCAACGCAAAGCAGAATTCCTCCACGCCATTTATGGCTTTGATCTCTTCAATCTCCGACTTTTCCTCAAGCAACGCCATTACCTGAGTTTGTTTTTCCACGTTTTCGTCAAATTTCTTCTTCAAAAAGTTTCTAACATTCTCCTGTGGATTCATCATGCTATAGTAAGCTGGAGTCCCCTTACCTTTTTCAATGAGGCCTGATGAAAGGAGGAAATTCAAGAGTTCATATATCCTTCCCTTTGGGATGCCCGTCTTGGAACAGATTTCGTCTGCAGTAAGGTTTTCTTTCTCAAGAGCCTCAAGGATGAGGACGTGATTCTTCCTCAAGCTAAATGAATTCTTTAATTCAAGGATTATCTTAGAGAACTCCATTTCATATCCCTTGCTAGGCGATGAAAATAAGCTCCACCACATAAAGCGTAAGAAGATATATAATGCGTTTCTTGTTTTAATACCTTTTTCTTTATTCTTTTTAGGTCTTATCAAAAGCCTTGGTCCTCCAAAATTCGTCTATTGACGTAAGAAGGGAAGTTTTTTAAGCTTTCCATCAGTTATTAAACACAAATAAATAATTAAATGTGGTTATTTGGAGATTTGCGTTCTCAAAAAGAGCAATCACTTGTTTTGTTTTTGGATGGAATTCCTCCTTTCGTCGAATTTTCCGAAGCTGAAGGAACGGGCGCATGAATTAATCGGATTCTTTCAAAGCCTCCTTGGGGTTGCGCCCTGTTTCCTCTTTTCATTACTACGCATTTAACATGCAGGTTATACGGTAGTCAGAAAGAAATAGGTAGAGTAAAGAGAATGGTTTAAAGTCTCGCAATTTTTTCCAGCGCCTTTCCTAAGAGCTCAATTTCTTCCTTCGTATTGTATAAATAAAGAGATGCCCTCAATGCCCCATGCTTCGCACCAAGGTGCTCCATTGCAGGTTGTGCGCAGAAAAAGCCTGCCCGTGTTGCAATGCCCCCCAGTCTGTTTAACATCACCGCAACTTCTTGAGGCGGAAGCTTTTTGACGTTGAAAGCGAGAATCGCACACTTCTTTTTGAAATCAGTTGGACCATAAACTGTAATTCCTTCAATGCCGGAAACGGTTTCAATCAATTCCCTTGCAAGCTCTTTTTCATGTTCTTCAATTTTTTTCATACC
>JACRGE010000043.1 GCA_016212465.1 Microcaldota archaeon | reverse complement strand
CCTACACTTATAACATAGTAATTAACTACTACATCACCGCAGACTATCCAAAGACTATAAGTGGAAGCGCTAAAGGAACGTGTCTGGCTTAAACTTGCTTTTTTGGTTCTTTTCTTTCTTTTTTGGAACCATTCCTTACTTTTAGTTTGTTTATAGTCCTAACGTGATTTATTTCCTTTCCAGATTTGAGTCATAAGCTTTTTATTTATTCCCCTCCTTCTTCCTTTGTTCAAGTTTCAAGAGAGGTCAATGGAATGAGCGTAAAGAAAGGCCAGGCTGCATTGGAGTACTTGGTTACCTACGGTTGGGCTATACTGGCTGTTGTCGTAATAGCGGCAATCATCTGGTACACCATGCTCCAGCCGCCTTCGATTGCTGGCCACGCCGTATTCTCTACCTTCCGGTACCTTGACGGAGTAGTGGATTCAACCAGCGGGCTTAAATTGGTTTTAGGCAACTTGGGCGCGATGAGTGTGACTCAATTAATGGTCGGAACGGATTCAAACGCGTTGATTAGCTTAGACGATTCAACATACCAAAACCCCGGCAGCGGAGTTGGAGAAGACGGTGAGTTCAGCGTGCCTGGCCAGACCAAGATTTTTATAAAGTCAGCTTCTACAGTATGTACCCCTGGGCAGCCCTATTCTTACGAAGTGGTAGTAGACTATTATTCTGTCTCCGGTTACCCGAAAACTGAGAAAGGAACCGTGAAGGGAGCGTGTCCATCGTAAGGCTCAGCAAACCAATTTACTTCCCTGCAAGCGGAGACCAGAACTCAATACACTTGTTCGTTTACTTTTAACTTTTAATAAACGTTTACGTCAGGCATGCACGGGCGCCAACTCAAAAAGTGTGCGTTTACTAAACGCGTCTACTCCAGCAGCCAGTCGAGCAAGGAGACGAACCTTATTTTTATTCCGTCAATCTTTTTTGTTTCAGTCAAATCGTTTGTGAGAAACGTGGCCTTGGCGGGCTTGAGTTCTTTCGCGCATTCAACTATTCCACGGATTTCGCGTTTCAGGGTTTTTTCATCCTCCATTTCGTAGGCCACTTGAATCGCTTCGCTTACGTTGGTGCCTTGCTTGACTACGAAGTCTGTTTCCAGGCCTTCCTTGTTTTTCCAGTAGCAGATTTCCTTTTGTCCCTGCGTTCTTCTTTTCAATTCAAGAAACGCGGCGTTCTCGAAAAGTCTCCCAAAATTCATTTTGCCGGTGGTGCTGTAGTAAAAGCCCGTGTCTCCGCAATACGCTTTGCGCGGGTACTGGGACTTGTCCTTTATGTTGTAGGAGAAGATTGGCGTGAAGAAAAACAAGTAGCCTGACTCTGAATATTTTTCGAGCTGCAGGATTTTCTCCTTACCGATTTTGTAACCAAGCGTCTTAAAGAAGTTGAGGCACTTGGAGGCGGAGAAATACGGGCTTTGAATGACGTATCTGCCGAATGCTTCAACGGTACTCACGTCTTCCCGTGAGACCTCCGCGACATCAAGCCCAATGATGTCTTTGAAGTAGGAATTCAGTATCCGCACTTTGTCTGTCTCCTCTCGTGTCAGAGCCACTTCAGGAAAACCGCCGTGCTTCAGGTACTCGGAGAATGCCCTCTCGACCTTGCCTCTTCCCACAGTTGTTTTTTCCACTTTAATCCCTTTGAAGGCCAAGAATTCCTTGAAAGACAAGGGAAACAACTCAAACGACAGAATGCGGCCCCGCAAGGGCTTGTTCGGCAGAACCAAGCTTTTGCGCGAAGAGCTTACTATCAGCCTCAATCGTCCCTTCAACAATTCATGAGTCCTAGCCAGCCAGCCCTGCCAATCGCTTGCACTGGTTATTTCGTCAAGCAAGAGAAACCCCTCGTCGCCAAACCACTTCAGTGCTTCATCAAGCACTTCCTTGTCGTCTTTTATTCTACTGTCTTCGACGTTTACATAGCTGACACTCTTGCCTTCCTTCATTAGCTGCTGGGCAAGCAGCATTAGAACGCTTGACTTGCCAGAGCGCCGAACTCCCGTAACCGCTATTATTTTAGAGCCAGAGTTGTTGATGATGGACTCGAACTCTATGTTTCTTGGAAGCAAGACCCTTTTTCTGGCGTAGGCAGTCCACTCCTCAAACACTTCAAACTGGTTCATGTATTGTCTTAGTAAAGAACAGTTTATAAACTTTTCTGTTCTCTTACAGAACGATTTCTGCTTGTGGTTTCTGCCT
>JACRGE010000042.1 GCA_016212465.1 Microcaldota archaeon | reverse complement strand
CTCAATTAAAGCATCGGAATCCATACTCTTCACCTAATTCATTACCCCCCGCCATTTTTAATTGTATCCCTTTCAAAGATTTACTCGAATTTTTGGCTTGAACGCCGAGGGCCCCTGCACAAAAAATCAATTCAAAAACATTTATCTTCAGTGTTGAGCTTTGCTTTGTTCAGAATACCCCCGTCTGTTAGGCATTAATTTATCTGACAAAATCCAGGGGGGTTTGTAATCAATTCTTATGCACTCCCGTTGAGGGACTGTCCTATAATTCTGGTTTTTTGTTTTTCCTGAAGCCACTCCAAAACACGCCGCGTCTAAAAACACGCCAAATTATTTCGTTGCCAGTAGAAATTAATTTCGTCGCTCGTACTTTTTGGGACACTCCCGCTGAAAACGCATTTAAAACAAGAATTTATTATTATATCTGCTTTCTTTCTTATGCTCCGAATTTTTTGACGAAGCATTCATGCTTATTGCTGGGAGATGGTGTAAATGGCTGTTCTTGTAAACGGAAAGAGGGTTGAGTTGCCTGAGCACTCAAGGGGCTTTGATTTGAGGAGCGCGTTGAACGACAAGGAAGCTGTTGCGGTTAAAATAAACGGAAAGTTATGCGATTTATCCACAGAGCTTCCAAGGGAATGCGAGGCAGTTTTGGTCCACCCGAAGTCACCCGAAGGCACTGAGCTCCTGAGCCACAGCTCTTCCCACGTGCTTGCTTCAGCTGTGAAAGAACTCTTTCCGAACACGAAGTTCGGCATCGGCCCCGCAGTAGAAGAAGGGTTTTACTACGATTTCCTTATAGAAAAACCTTTTTCGCCCGAAGACGTGGACAAGATTGAGAAAAAAGCTAGAGAAATAATTGCCAGAGACGAGAAGTTCGTGCGCACAGAGGTTTCAAAGGAGGAGGCCAAAAAAATTTTTGCGCACGAGCCCTTTAAACTGGATTTGCTTGCTGGAATAACTAATGAAAAGGTTTCAATCTACCAGAACGGCAGCTTCATCGACCTCTGCGTCGGACCGCACGTCCCTTCAACTGGCGCCATAAAGGCGTTCAAGCTCACGAAAACCGGTGCGGCTTACTGGAAGGGCGACCAAAGGAACGCCCAACTGCAAAGGATTTACGGCATTTCATTTAGTTCAAAGGAAGAAATGGACGCATGCTTCAAGCTCATGGAAGAGGCGGAGAAGAGAGACCACCGCAAGCTGGGAACTGCGTTGGATTTGTTCAGCGTGCACAAGGAAGCCCCAGGCAGCCCGTTCTTTCACCCGGCTGGCATGGTCATTTGGAACGAGTTGGAAAGGTTTTGGGAAGAAGAGCACTCGAAGGCAGGTTACCTTCAGGTCAAGACCCCCCTCATCCTGCACGAGAATTTATGGAGGAACTCCGGGCATTGGGACCACTATAGGAACAGCATGTATTTCACGAAAATAGATGAAGAGAATTACGCACTGAAGCCAATGAACTGCCCGGGTTGCATCCTCATCTACTCCTCTTCTCTCCACAGCTACAAGGAATTCCCTCTGCGGCTAGCTGAGATGGGAATGGTTCACAGGCACGAGCTTTCTGGAGTGTTATCTGGTCTCTTCAGAGTGAGGATGTTCACTCAAGATGACGCACACATATTCATGACTGAAGAGCAGTTAGTTGATGAAGTGACTAGAATCATTGAATTGACTGACCGGATGTATAAAGTGTTCAAGTTCGATTATGAGGTGGAACTCTCTACAAAGCCTGAAAAAGCTATGGGAGACCCCCTTTTGTGGGAGAAGGCTGAGAAAGCCCTTGCAGACGCGATGAAGAGAATTGGAAAGTCGTTCAAAATAAATCCAGGAGAAGGGGCCTTTTATGGACCAAAACTTGACTTCAAGATAAGGGACTCACTTGGAAGAATGTGGCAGTGTGCAACCATTCAAGTCGATTTCCAGATGCCTGAAAGATTTGACCTCCATTACGAAGGTCCTGACGGCAGGATGCATCGCCCAGTGATGATTCACCGCGTCGTGTTCGGGAGTTTTGAGAGGTTCATCGGCATTCTCGTTGAACACTACGCAGGAGCTTTTCCAACCTGGCTTTCCCCCACGCAAGTCTCGCTCCTTCCAATCAGCGCGAAGCAAAACGATTACGCGGTAAAGGTGAAGGAAGCGCTGGAGAAAGAGGGAATCCGCGTTTTAGCTGACTTGCGGGACGAAAAACTTGAAGCAAAAGTCAGGGACTTCCAGCTGAAGAAAATACCCTATGCCTTGGTAATCGGCAGCCGCGAAGCAGAATCGAATACAGTCTCTGTGAGAAAGAGGGGCGGCCAAATCAATCATGGGGTCCCCCTTGAAAAATTCATTGAAGAAATCAAAGCGGAGATTCGTGAGCGCCATTCTCAATAGCAACTATTCGCCGACAGATGAAAACGAGTTTACAGCAATTAGCTTCCCGAAACAGTTAAAACCTATGGCAGTGAAATATAGACTGCTAATCACTTTGCTATTTAGAGGACGGTGTAGACATGGCTGAAAAGGATTTCATAGTCACGCCTTGGGAGGTCGTGGGCGACGTAGACTATACTGAACTCGTTAAGAGATTTGGGACGCAGGAGATCGATGAGGCGCTACTGGCCAGAATAAAAAAGCACGCGCCCCTTCACTATATGCTCCGAAGAAAAATCTTTTTCTCGCACCGTGACCTGGACTGGGTTTTGGGAGAATACGAGAAAGGCAACAAGTTCTTTCTCTACACGGGCAGGGGGCCTTCGGATGACACTCACCTTGGGCATCTGGTTCCTTGGATTTTCACGAAATACCTCCAGGATTCCTTCGGTTCAAAGCTTTACTTCCAGATGACCGACGACGAAAAGTTTTTGTTCAAGGAAAAGCTTTCCAGGGAAGAGACGCATTCGCTTGCTTACGAAAATGCATTGGATGTGATCGCCTTGGGCTTTGACTCCAAGAAAACCATGATTTTCGCTGACACGGACGTCATTGACTTCCTTTACCCTCATGCATTGGAGGTCGCGAAAAAAGTAACTTTCTCTACTGCAAAGGCGGTGTTCGGTTTCACGAACGAGACGAACATCGGCGGCATTTTCTTTACCTCCATCCAGTCCGTTCCAGCCTTCATAGAAAGTATTAAACAAAAGAAGCCTGTTCCTTGCCTGATTCCACACGCGATTGACCAAGACCCGCACTTTCGAATCACGAGGGACGTAGCTCCCAAGATTGGTTTCCCCAAGCCTTCTTCCATCCACTGCAAGTTCCTTCCCTCATTGAAGGGAAGCGGAAAGATGAGCTCGTCTGGTTCACCTGATTCAATGATTTATACCACAGATTCTCCGGAGGAAGTGGAGAGAAAGATAATGAGCGCGTTCACTGGTGGAAGGGATACAATTGAAGAACAAAAGAGGTTAGGTGGAAGGCCAGAGATCTGCCCCATATTCTCTTACTACACTTTCCTCTTTGAAACCGATGACGAGAAGCTCAAGGAAATAGAGCAGCAGTGCCGCTCAGGAAAACTAATGTGTGGGGAGGACAAGGCGCGGCTCTGCGAGCGGGTGAAGAAATTCCTTGCGGAGCACCAAAAGAATAGGGAGGCCGCAAGGAAGCAGTTGAGTAAGTTCATGGCCAAAAAGATTTAAAAACTCTCGTAGTAACTCTTTGGAGGGATCAGAATGCATGAGAGACCTAGGGTGGAAAAAAAAGAACCGACCGTTTTCGAGCTCAAGCCATTCAATAAATTGACGCCCGGGCAGGAGCTGGCACTTGCTTCATTTCTTCCCAGCATAAAAAGAGAAGTAACTCATCCGAGGATAAGAAGCCCACAAGTCACAGTGGCCTTACTTGCTGACGGAATACCTATAGGAGCGATTTCTTATGCACCCAATTTTCAAACTATTACTCGCTTGGCTGTAAACACTAAAAATCCTCGCGCTAAAGAATTCCATAAGTTTGCTGGATATTCTGCTTCAGAGGAGCTCATTAGACACGCCGTTAAAGGATTTCGGGGTTATATTTTTTCTTCACTAGTACCAATCAGCCAAGTAAAAAAAAGATGGATTAGACGGACTGCTTCTAGACTAGGCCTTAAACCAACGCTTGAATTTTTTGAGTCAACGCCCATATTTATGCACTTTAAAATACCCCGTGGTTCTAAAGCAGGACTCAAGCCCAAGCTTTCTTTAAAAAAATAAGTGGCCTAACCATTGGGGCACGAGCTCATTTGTAGAAAATTAGCAGAAAAACTCGCATTATTTAATCGGATTGCTATAAAACGCCTCCGTAAGTATTCTAAGCAGTTCCTACTTCTGTTATTCTAAGGGATTTGAATGAAATTAATAACAAATCTTTGGTGGAAACGTGTTTTTAAAATCATACCCCTCACTTGTTTGAACAAGCGCCAACTGCGTGATGTAAACTATTTGCTTGGAAAAGGAAAGCGCTCGGTTCGAACTGATATTTTAGCAGATGGTGAAATGAAGGGAATTCTTGCATTGTTTGCATTCAATAAACCAATTGGGGCTATCTCTTACTTCCGAAGGCCAAGTATGATAACCAACTTGTATGTCGACAACAGAAATCCCTTGGTAGACCAATTCAGAAAATTCGCCGGTCACTCTGCTGGAGAAGAGCTTGTTCGTCAAGCCGTAAACCGTTTTGAGGGAGACACTTTTTACTCTAACATACCAGTGCGAGCTACGGCGAAGCGATGGATTAGAAGAATAGTTAGCAAAGCTGGTGGAAGAGCCGATTTAGTGGACTCCCCTTTTAGAGCTAGATACGATTACGAGTTGCCTCCGGAATCCAAATCCAAATTCAAGCCAAAACTGCCTTTGAGTAGAAAAGTGGGCTAGCTTCCTTATCAACAAGAGTAAGTTTTTTCTATTACTTCATCTAACTCTTTTCATGAAATTCGTTGCCGGAAGGCCGGCTATGGTTTTGGGAAAATACCTCGTGCTAGCGGAGCTCCACCTGGGCATCGAGTACGAGCTGAGGAAGAAGGGAGTGAGGATGCCTTTGCTGGAAAACAAGATTGCAGAAGAAATTAATGAGCTTTTGAAGGAAACCAAGACGCATTCGTTGATCGTGCTCGGTGATGCAAAGCACGACATATACGGAATGCGGGAGAAGGAGAAACGCATGATGCACCGCTTTTTCTCTCAACTGCACTGCAAACGGATTATTCTCGTCAAAGGAAACCACGATGGTGACTTGGATGAATTGGCTGGAAAATATGGAAAGAAAGAAGTTAAGGTCGTTCCAGCAGAGGGCTTCGTGCTTAAAGTAGGTGGAAAAACCTATGGGCTCGTGCACGGCCACGCCTGGCCCAAGAAGGAAGTGTTTGAATCAGACTTTCTTTTGATGGCGCACAACCACCCCCTCGTTGAATTCAGTTCCAAGGGATACAAGCGGGCCGAGCAGGTTTGGGTGATAGGAAGAATGAAGGAAAGTAATGAATTCGGGACTAGGAAAGCACAGCAGGCAGTCGTCTTTCCTTCCTTTAACCCCCTTTCAGGAGGAAAGCCAGTCAACCGCTCTGGAGAAGGCCTTGGACCCATACTGAAAAACAGGCTGATGAACTTGGATGATGCGGAAGCATTTCTATTGAACGGCGTAAACTTGGGGAGAATAAAGAGGTTGAGGAAGTTTGCTTTCTCAGAGGAATGATTAACCTATTAAATGGTCGGGCAGTAATTGAATGCGTGCTGAAAAGCATGAGGGAGAGCATGATTGTCTTTCTCACGGACTTCGGGCAATCGGAGTACGTGGGAGTGATGAAGGGAGTAATCCACTCTATGCTGCCGAACGCGAAAACAGTTGACTTGTGCAACTCGATTTCGCCCCAAAACGTAAGGGAAGGCGCATGGGTTCTTCTGAAGAACTACAAGTATTTCCCCCAGAGTTCGGTCTTCCTTTGCGTGGTTGACCCCGGCGTTGGAACCGCCCGCAGGGGCATCGCTGTGAAAACCAAGAATTACTACTTCGTCGGGCCAGACAACGGCCTGGTTTTTCCTGCTGCATCAGACGATGAAATTGTTGAATTAAGGGCATTGCATTCACGTGGGGCATCTAAAACATTTCACGGAAGGGACGTGTTTGCGAAGGCAGCTGCTGCAATAGCCGGGAAGGTGTTTGAGAAACTAGGCGAAAAAACCGTTCACTTAACGCACTTGGGCTTTCACCTGGATCTGGACAAGCGCGAGGGCGAGCTCGTGAGAATTGATTCCTTTGGAAACATCGTCACGAACCTGCCATCTGCGGGGAAGAGAGAGTATTCAGTGAAATACGGTTCGCTTGAACGAAAGATGAAGTTCCATGAAACCTATGCGGAGGCACGAGAAAGAATGCCTTTTCTCCTAGAAGGCAGCTCGGGCACGCTCGAAATTTCCCTAAAGAATGGCAATGCAGCAGAGCTGCTGGGCTGGAAGTCAGGCAAGAAAATCGTTATTAAATGAATATCGTCGGCACATAAAATTTGTTTATATTTCCTTCTTTCCTTAATTATTCCGTCTATTTTAATTCTCTTGCTTAGGTGATGCTAATATGGGAAAAAGAACTCGAGGAAGGGAAAACCAAGTGCGTTGCGAGAAATGCGGCCGCCTTACGAGAAGGGACAAAGCCGTATTCATTGAGAAAGCCATTTTCAGCAATCCACTTGACAGGAAAGACGTCTATGACGAAACATATCAGCGCGTTCTCACGCGAGAAGTGGCGTACTGCCCGTCGTGCGGAAAGCACATGAGAATATACGAGAAGAAGACGAAACAACTTGAACGCCAGCGCGAACGAGCTGAAAGGCCATTCTATAGTTCGTTCAGACCAAGAGAAAAAACCTATTAGTTCTGTCAATTATGCTTTCGGGCCCGTAGTCGAGTAGCCTCTCTTTTCTTTCAAGAAAAGAGACCCTAGGGAGAGAAAAGAACCAGCTTTTCTTAGAAAGAAAACCTGGGAAAAGAACTTTCTAGTGCAGGTCTTTGCTAAAGGCAAAGAAGTGCCTAGGGAGAGAAAAGAACCAGCTTTTCTTAGAAAGAAAACCTGGGAAAAGAACAAGCCTTTCTTTGAAAGAAAGCCTTGGGAAAGAATCCCTTTGATTGAAAAAACTCTCGGCTCGGCAATGGTTAAGACGCCAGTCTCACACACTGGAAAACCGGAGTGACTTCTTTCTTTCCAAAAGAAAGACCTCAACTAGAAAGAAAGGAATCCTGGAATTCGATCCTCCGCGGGCCCATTTTTTGTTTTTGTTGCTTGACTTGGCCAACGAGTATTAAAGACCTGCGGCCTGGAGCGGTCTTTACCTCCGCGGGCCCACTTTTTCTAAATTACGCAGCAGGTTTAAAACATTATTGGACTAATTCTCTGTGGTGAGATTTTGGACTCGAGGGCGTTGATTGAATTCCTAAAACATCTTGCTGTCATCGATCATAATTACGTTATGCATCGCTTTGCAAGCAGCATGATAGAAGAAACAAACTTCTATTCGCCCGAGCAACTAAGAAACGTTGAGCAACTTATTCGCTCGCATAAGGAACTTCACGAGCAAACCCTTGAAGAGTTGAAGGAGAAGAAGGGGCCAAAAGAGGTTTCAAGAAGAAAAGCAAGCAGATATTTTATGCAAGAACTACAAGCGAGCCTTAGTCTAAGGGGAAAAATTCAAGCATATCTGGCAGTTGCCTTCGACGAACTATCTGATCGGCGATTAACTCCTTCTGAAAAAGCAATCCTGGAAAAATACTTGAGCCAATGGGAGAATTGGAGGGGGATAAAGATAAAAGAATTGAATGCCCCAAGGAATAAGGCGTCCCTGCTGAGGCGAATCGCTGAAAGCGTTGAAGAAAAAAGGGGCAGTTTGAGGTACAACGCCGAAAGAATTCCTGATATACGCAGGTTAATTGACCGGGTAGAAAGAAGCAGAGAGCTTGCGAACAGGCACTGGGGCTATAGGCAATGAATTAAGGAGTTGGTTTAATTGGATCTGCTTGAAACGAATTTCTGCGGCTTGAGAATGAGGAATCCCACCGTCCTCGCTTCAGGTATTCTTGGAGTAAACGCTGCACTTTTGAAGAGAGTTGCGCTCTCTGGAGCCGGCGCGGTTACGATGAAGAGCATTGGGCCAAGGGAAAAAGAAGGCCACAAAAACCCCACGGTATTGGAATGGGAGCATGGTTTGATTAATGCAGTTGGCTTGCCTAGCCCAGGATATAATAACCTGGCGCAAGAATTTGAGGAATTGAAAGCAATCGATTGCCCAGTAATCGCAAGCATTTACGGAGCGAGCGTGGAAGAGTTTGCTGAAGTAGCTGAAGCTGTTGCGCCATACTCTCCATCCCTGATTGAATTAAACATCAGCTGCCCGAACACGAAGAAAGAAGGCCAGGTATTCGGTTTAACCCGCGAATCTGCCGAAGAAGTGGTTGCAGCAGTAAAGAAAGTCAATGGAAACATTCCAGTGATGCCCAAACTGACTCCTCAAGCGCCCAATATTGCAGAAGTTGCGAAAGCATGCGCGGAAGCAGGTGCTGACGCGATTTGCGCAATTAATACAGTTGGGCCAGGGATGCTTATAGACGTGGAAGCGAGGAAGCCAATTCTAGCAAACAAGTTCGGGGGAGTGAGTGGTCCTGCAATAAAACCAATTGCCTTGAGGTGCGTTTACCAAATTTATGAAAAAGTGGACGTTCCAGTACTTGGAATGGGTGGGATTACAACCGGTTTGGATGCAATAGAAATGATTATGGCAGGAGCAACTGCAGTTGGAATGGGCTCAGCTGTATATTACCGAAGAATCAATGTTTTTGCTCAAGTATGCAAGGAAATGGAGCAGTGGATGAAGGCGCATGAAGTAAACAATATCAGGGAACTGATTGGTGCGGCGCACAAGTGATTTCATGAGCGGACTACCCAGAACTGTTGAAATAATGCGGGTTCAAAAGGAAACTGTTGAGCACATGAGTTTTTATTTTGAATATTATGCGGGGAAGCCAGGTCAGTTTCTCATGGTCTGGATTCCCGGAGTCGATGAAAAACCGATTTCCTTGTCAAGGATTTCCAATACGGAGTGTGGGATAACTATCCAGTGCAAGGGACAGTGGAGCAAGAGTGCGTGCGCTTTAAGTAAAGGAATGAAGATAGGTGTGAGGGGACCTTATGGAAACGGATTTGATTTGAAGGAGTATAAAAAAGTTGTTATCGTTGCAGGCGGCTGCGGCGCAGCTCCCTTAAGGCCTCTTGTAGAAGAGTGTTTAAGCAAAGGAATTGGGATGAAAATGATTCTTGGAGCAAAAACCAGCAGCCAACTTCTGTTTAAGCAGGAATTGTTGAAAAAATTAGGCAATCGGCTTTACATCACGACTGACGATGGAAGCGAGGGGAGAAAAGGATTTGTAACCGATGCAATTGGAGAATTGTTGGGGGCGGAAAAACCAGACTGTATCTTCAGTTGCGGGCCGGAAGTAATGATGAAAGCAGTTTTGGACCAATGTGAATATTTTAAAATAAACTGCCAGTTTAGCCTTGAGAGGTATATGAGGTGCGGCTTCGGCGTGTGCGGACAATGCGTAATGGATGATTTGATGGTATGCAAAGACGGTCCTGTTTTCCCAGGAGAAGTGTTGAGAAAGAGCAAGGAATTCGGCAGCATTGCGAGGCTGAAGTCCGGAAGGGAAGTGAGCTTGAGGGAATATGCGGAATGGAGGCAAGTGTGAGTGGAACTCGCTTTAGACAACTGCATGCTGCTTGAAGGAGACAAGCTGGTTCTGAAACAAGTTGTAATAAACAGTGGAAAGATCAGTGAAATTAATGAGGTTGGAGAGCAGAGGCAAGGTGTTGAATTTATATATTGCAATGGGAATGTTTTGCTTCCTGGGTTAATTGACGCCCATGTCCACTTCCGCGTTCCAGGAGGAGAACACAAGGAAGACTGGATTTCAGGAAGCAAGGCTGCGCTAGCCGGAGGAATAACGACTGTAGTGGACATGCCCAATACGAGCCCATCCTGCACGACTCAAGCGCTGCTTAATGAAAAAAAGAAAATCGCTGAAAGAGACGGCTTGTGCAACTCTTTTTTTCACTTTGGTGCTTCTAACAACAATGCTATCGAGCTGGAGCAGGTTCACGGAATAATTTCCTTCAAAATATTTTTGGGCAGCAGTACCGGCGATTTGCTGGTCACAGATGAAGAAAAACTGAAGAAGATTTTTTCAACTGCAAAGGAAAGGAACATGGTTGTTGCGGTGCATGCTGAAGACGAGGAAATCATTCAAAAGAATATAAAAAAAGCGAAGGAATTGGGTTGGAATCACGCGAAATACCACTCGTCCATTAGGGACAATGAAGCCGAATTCAAATCAATTGAAAAAGCGCTTTCACTTCAAAGCGAAATCGGGAACAGGCTGCATGTATGCCATGTTTCAACAAAGGAAGGAATCGAATTGATTAGGAAAGCAAAGCAAGACGAGCAAGCAGTGACGTGCGAAGTCACTCCCCACCACTTATTCTTAGATGAAAGTGCGACGGAGGAACTAGGCAACTTTGCGAAAATGAACCCCTCATTGAAAAGCAAGAGGGATGTGGAGGCATTGTGGAAAGGAGTCAGAGATGGAACAGCGGATTTAATTGCAACAGACCATGCCCCTCACACTCTGGCGGAAAAGGAAAAAAATTACTGGGAAGCCCCAAGCGGAGTGCCGGGCTGTGAAACCTTGCTGCCGTTATTGTTGAATGCGGTTAATGAAGGCAAAATCGGTTTAAAACATATTATTGAATTGTGTTGCGAGAATCCCGCGAAGCTTTATGGTTTGAAAGGAAAGGGCTTTATTAAGGAAGGGATGGACGCAGACCTGGTTTTAGTTGATTTGAAGAAAGAAATAATAATAGAAAACGGCAACCTATTCACTAAATGCAACTGGAGCCCATTCTCTGGATGGAGCTTGAAGGGTGTTGCAGAAAAAGTATTTGTCCAAGGAAAAGAGGTGGGTCCATGAGTAAGGAGGAACTGGCATGCGATTTGTTTGATGTCGGCGCTGTAAAATTCGGGGAGTTTACTCTCAAAAGCGGACTCAAGAGCCCGATTTACATTGACCTACGAGTTTTAGTGAGTTATCCAGAAACGTTGAAGAAGGTCGCAAGGGAAATGAACGCCATTTCAAGAGGATTGGTTTTCGACAGGATTGCTGGAATCCCTTATGCCGCTATCGCAATCGCAACCGCGATGTCGCTTGAGTCAGGAAAGCCGATGGTCTATCCAAGAAAAGAAGTAAAGGATTACGGAACGAAAAAAATTATTGAAGGGGTGTTCAAAGAAGGAGAAACCATGCTTGTTGTAGATGACTTGATTACAACCGGCGCAAGCAAGATAGAGGCAATCACTCCTCTATTGGAAAATGGCTTGAAGGTAAAGGATATCGTCGTTTTGGTTGATAGGGAGCAAGGTGGAAAAAAAGAAATGGAAGAAAAAGGCTATTCCCTGCACGCGGTCATGACCATCAATGAACTCCTTGGATTACTGAAGGAAAGCAGAAGAATTGATGAGCAAATGTATGAAAATCTCGTGGACTACTTTAATGACCCAATTAAATGGAGCGAGGCGAGGAAATGAGTTACTATGATTTGCTTGAAAGGACCGCAAAGGAATTCAATTCCATTGTCTGCATGGGCGCTGATCCTGTGATTGAAAAGATTCCGTTAAAGCAAGGCTCGGTTGAAGAAAGGATAGCGAGTTTTTATGAGGAAATAATTGAAGCATGCAAAACCGAGGATGCTTTGCCTGGAGCGATAAAGCCAAACTACGCCTTCTACGCACAGCACGGTTTCGAGGGACTGCACGCTCTAAAAAAAGTATGCGAGAAAGTAAAGGAAGAACGGATTCCACTCATAATTGACTTGAAGCGGGGGGATATAGGCAAAACATCCACTGCCTATGCGAAGGAAGCTTTTTCCTTCTGGGAAGGAGATGCTGTTACCATTTCGCCTTACATGGGAACTGACAGCGTGATGCCTTTCGTGAACGAAACCACTGGAAAAGAAAAGGGAGTTTATGTTTTAAACCGAACTTCGAACCCTGGAGCGGTTGACTTTCAAGATATTGAAGCAGGAGGAAAAAAGAATTTTGAGTGGGTGAGCGAAAGCATTTTAAAATGGGGTGCGAGTGCAGAAGGAAATGTTGGAGCAGTTGTGGGAGCTACTTCCATGAACGAGCTGGAGGCAATTGCGAGAAAATATACTGAAAGCAAGCAACAAGTTCCCCTCCTAATTCCTGGAGTCGGTGCTCAAGGAGGCTCAGCAAATGAAGTGGTTGAAGCGTTGAAGAGGGCTAAGTATTCGCTGGGAATTGTGCGCATTAATTCAAGTGCGGGCATTAACTACGCTTACGAGAAAGAAAAGACCGACGATTTCGCTGGAGCTGCGGCTCGGGCAATAAAAGAGCTTAATCAAGAAATCGGGCTTTGAGTACTCACAAGAACCCAGCGCGCTTCAATTTTCTTCTCAAGGCACTATCCATTTTTTCCAAAAGCCGCTCGCGCTCTTCCTCATCGGAGGTTTCGGGAATTTTATAAAGGAAGCCATGGCCACCAATTCTCCTCATGCCCCTCAAATTCCTTTCCTTGTCGTCGATGAGCGCAGCTTCGCCTGGGCGCGCCCCTCCTGAAAGACGCAGCGCGTGCTTGAACATGCGCGCCTCGGGCTTCCGCTTTCCCATCCAAGGAGACGCCAGCACGCGGTCGAAATAGCGGGGGAGCGTACCCGAATGCTTTTCGAAAAGCTCGAATTCAGCATGGGGCTTCGTGATGTTGGAGAGAACAACGACGGAAACGCCCTTGCTCTTGAGCTCTCTCGCAAGCGCTAGCATATGTGGGTTCAACTCCCCGCAGCCCGTTTTCATGGCGTCATAATACTGTTTTTCAGAAAAAGACTTGCCGCGAAGCGAACCAATTTCACGGGAAACCCTTGTCGAGTAATCTTTCCAGTACCTTGCAGAACTCTCCAGTTTATTCAACTCGCGTCTTTTTTCGCCGAATACGATAGGCGATAAAACATCCTTCGGAAGCCCAGATGCACTTGAAACGTTCGTCAAATACGAACTGCCCAGGACCGGCGCAAGAACGTTGCCGTAGTCGAAGAACACGATTTTCTTGGAAGGCATGTTCACAATAGAGAAAGAGTTTTTTTAATTGTTTTCCTGCAGCTTGCAAAAAAAGCCGCGTCTTTTTCAGGGAAAATCTTTTCCACTGCTTCATCCAAATCCCTCCAAACCGCCTTGCGGGAATCGATTTTCCCTTGCGCAAGCATGAGATAATAATGGACTATTTTCATTTCCGTCCCTTTGATGTTTTTCCTCCTCATGAAACCGATTTTCGCAAGTACTTTCGACTTCTTCAAACCAGTTTCCTCCCTCACTTCCCTCAAAGCTGCTTCCTCAAGTGACTCGCCTTTTTTGACATGTCCTTTTGGCAGCATGAGGCTTTTGTGGCGCCTTATTTTAATGAGAAGTAGTTTCCATCTGCCCTTGATTTTTTTAACCACCATGCCTCCTGCGGAAACAGTGTGAGGCAGCCTCCGTTTTTTCATTTGCATGAGTCTTCAACTCATTTAAGAACCTACGGAATTGTTCTTAAACCTGACACTTTACTTAACTTCGTTTAAGAACAATTTCCTTAACCTCCCTCTTTGAATTTGCTTCAACCCATTTTCCATATTCCCTACTGCATTTCTCCCATTTGAACGCAACGATGCAAGGGTTTTCATAGGAGTGCATTTGTTTGATGGTTTTTTCGAGGCGAGAATAATTTTTTTCAGTTGTTTTCAAAATTAGTATCGTTTCGCTTTCTTTACAAAATTTTTCCTTCCAGAAAAAGAACGAAACACATGAAGGAATAACGTTGACGCAGGCAGCAAGCCTTTGTTTAACCACTGCTTCGCCTATGTGCTCTGCCGCTCTTTGGGAAGAACACGTTACATAAACTGTTAACATAGAACCGCCCTAGTAATAGCCGAACAACTTCTTTTGGCCAGCACCCAGCTCTTCAACTGCGACTGCCTCGTAACCCTTTCTCCTTAACTCTCCT
>JACRGE010000041.1 GCA_016212465.1 Microcaldota archaeon | reverse complement strand
TTTTCTATTACTTACCACAATAATTCCGTGGTTAATGATAGTGAATGTCCATGAAAGTCATGCTTGCTACTCCGGTAATGAAGGAGCGTGCTGCTGACATTCAATACATTCCATTGGGTTTAGCATACGTTGCAAGCTCTCTTGTAAATACGGGGCATGAAGTAAGGATCTTGGACGCACGAATTCTCAAGCCATCCGATGAAGAGATTCTAAGGGCAGTTGAGGAATTTTCTCCGGCTGTTTTCGGTGTTACAGCAACGACTTGCCAGATATACGATGCAGCAGTGTTGTTAAAGCTAATAAAATCTTCTTTTCCTGAAATCAAGGCGGTAATCGGCGGACCGCATGTTTCAGCTTTGCCACAACACACGCTGAAGGAATTCCCGTGGATTGATTTCGTGATAGTGGGGGAAGGCGAGGAGACCGCCAGCGAACTCGTTTCGTTTCTTGAAGCAGGTCGCAACCTTTCTGCTGTCAAAGGCATTTGCTACCGCGTTGGCAAAAAAACCGTTTTGACTCCGCCCAGGGAATTCTCGGACCCAAACAAACTCCCTTTCCCGGCAAGGGAATTGTTTCCCCTAGACAGATATGCAAAAAACGCCTTCGTGGTCAAGGAAACGCCGATGACTACCATAATCACTTCCAGGGGCTGTCCCGGCGGGTGCGTTTTTTGTTGCAAATCCACTTTCGGAAGGAAGTTTCGGGCGCGAAGCGTGGAAAACGTGCTGCAGGAAATAGAACTCCTGGTTGAACGGGGTTATCGAGAAATCCATGTAGTTGACGATGCGTTCACGCTTGACAGAAACCGGGCGAAAGAGATTCTGCGGGGCATCATCTCCAAGGGCTGGAACCTGAATTTCACTCTTCCAAACGGCATACGCGTTGATACAGTTGACGAGGAAATGGCGGCTCTCTTGAAAAAAGCCGGCTTTTACTGGCTTTGGTTTGGCGTGGAAAGCGGCGACCAAGGCGTGATAAACAACATCAAGAAAGGAATAAGAATTGAGCAAGTCCGAAAAGCAGTCAAACTCACTAAAAAACAAGGCATGTTCACTGGCCTGTACTTCATCGTTGGTCTGCTAGGCTCTTCTCCTAAAACAGAGAGGAAGTCGCTTGAGTTGGCGTTAGAGCTTGACGCGGATGCAGTCGGCGTATCGATTCTCACGGTTTACCCTGGTTCAGAGCTTTTTTCAACGCTCAGGAAGAACGAAGCCGATTGGAAGGCATTCCGGCACGATTTTTCGGAGCACGTGTTTACCGGCGAAGGATTTGACGGACGATATATTTTGTCCGAGTTCCAGAAGTTCATTGGAGGCTTCTACCTCAGGCCCGCGTATCCCATCAAGATGCTCTTGCGGCACGGCAGGTTCGGCGCGAGGTTTTTGACTGCTTCCCTGCAGAACCTCATCATCAGGAGACTGGGTCTGGAGGTCTAATGGAAACAGCTTTTCTTAGAAAGAAAACCTGGGAAAAGAACCTGACGCCCAACAGGAGTGGGCACAGCTTTTCTTGGAAAGAAAACCTGGGAAAAGAAGGCTGAGGAACTCAAGAATAGAAGGAGGATTGAAACTGCGCGAAGCCCCGTTAGCGCTGTTTGGCTTCGTGCAGTTGAAGGAACCTTGGTTCCTCACGGGAAAGGAAAGAACATTTTGTGTAAAAAGAAAACGCCTTAAGGGAATTTTAAAAATTCTATGCCCGGCGTGGGAGGCCTAATGGAAATTCGGCTGCAGATTCCTTTTAAATTCTTTTTCCGATTTCTCTTTATTGCTTTTTATTCACAATACTCGGTACCTGGTTTGCTGGCCGTTGGTGGGCGAATGGTTGATTACTCCCTTGTCTCAAAGTATCCTTTCATATCCGATGCAAAGAAATTGCTGGAGGAAAAAGCAGGAAACGAGTTGAGATGGGAGGACTTGGAAAAGGGAATTAACAGGATTGTTTCAGTCGTGCGGGGAAGGGAGCGATCACTTTCTGCAGATCTTTCACTCAAGACTGCCCACGAAGAAGCTTCCCTTTATGCGATCTCTCGGCTTCTTCTTTTTACTCTCAACAACCCTCTTGCTTCAAGGAAATTCGCTGAAGAAGAGGCCAAGCAAGCTGCGAACCTCTTGGCATTGGAGACGGAAGATGTTTTCTTCCAAGTTGCCTCTGATTTCTTTTCCTCCATGAAGCAGGAGAATAGAGAAGGAGTGATTACTGGCATAAGCCTCGGTGAAAGCATGAGGATATACTCCATTAGTTTATTCGACTATTTGAAATATGGGGGCTCGCTGCTTTATGCGCAGCTTGAGGCTGGAAGAGTGTTCATGGGAAAAGGTGAGTTTCTGTTGCTGTTGAAAAAAGCGATCTCCTATAGAATCCGCGACTCTTCTGCAATGAGTCTGAAAAGCATTCCTCAAATGATAAAAGATGCTGCAAGCGAGCTTGGTGAGAGGCTTCCGAAGCTGGCTGGAGCCATTTCAATGGCCATGTATAAAGGAAGCTATCTGGGACTGGAGTGCGTCCAGAAGATTTTAAAAGGCCTTCCCGAGGGAAAAAGATACTATGGTAGCATGGCGCTTGCTATTGCATGTGCAAAGGACAAGATTCCAAAGGAAGAGGCAGTGAAGGTCATGGCTACTTTTGTTGCAAACTGCAGGAAAACAACGCATCCATTTACGTTGAGAGAAGCCATTTCAGTGCTTGACTGGGTTTACAAGAGAAACATAGGATTTTCCTGCAGGATGCTGGAGGCAAATGATTTGGGAGGAGAGTTCTGCAAGGTGTGCAGGCTAAAAAAAGGGTTTGGTGCAAAGTGATTTCTATGGATTCGTTTCCTGTTCAACAAGAAACCCCTGAAAAAAAGTTTTTGAAGGAAAGGTTCAGGGAATATTACTTGAAAAATCTTGAGCCGCCGCCCGACATCACCAAGAGAGAATTCGGGTTTGGATTTGAAAAGAAAATCGATTACAGGCACAAGAGCTTCCGCTCTTTCCAAGAGTTTTCGGAATTCGTTTCACGTGAGGTGCCTTTCTTCATATCCTATTCTTGCGCGCGCTATGAATTTCCTTCCCTGAGGCCCATGGACAGAAAAGGCTATCTAGGCAGCGACCTGGCATTTGACTTGGACAGAACATACTTGGAGGAGAAGCACGAGCATTCTCCTGTTCTATGTAATTATTGCCTCAACCGCATAAGACAAGATGCAGTGAATTTAATAGAGGAGTTTCTCGTAAGCGACTTTGGTTTTTCAAGAGAAGAAATTCAGATCAATTATTCCGGTTCGAAAGGGTTCCACATCCATCTGCAGTCCAAGCCAGTCCAAGAGCTCTCGCAGGAAGCAAGGAAACAGATTCTGGACTACATTTCTGCTGCCGGGCTTGATGTGGAGAAGATACTCAGAAGAGAGAAAACCGAGGAAGCAGGGTACATCCTTCGGGGGCCGACCAAGCATTCCGAGGGTTGGGCGAAGAAACTCTTTGATGCTGCCTTCAAACTCGTTTCCTCAGAAAACTTGGAGGACTTTGCGAAGGACGGAATAGGAAAAGTTAAGGCCCTTAAGATAATGGACAACCGCGAATACGTCCTAAAGAAGATGGAGGAAGGAAACTGGGATTCCCTGAAGGGATTGGAGGGCGTTTGGAACAAACTGCTGAAGAAAACAGTTCAACTGCGTGAAGTTGAAGTGGACAGGCAGGTTACTTTTGACGTCGCCCGTTTAATCCGTCTCCCTAATTCAATTCACGGCGATACTGGTTTGATTGCGAAGAAAATTCCGTTATCTGAGATAAGCGATTTTGATCCAACGCGGGAGGCGGTCGCATTTGATGGAAATAAAATGATGGCAATTGTCACTGACAAGGAATTCAGACTAGAAATGCTTGGCCAAACCACTGAAATAAAGCCGGGAAAAAACAAGGTGCCCCTGCCAGCGGGAATCCTTCTGCTGTGCAAGAAGAAGGCGCTGCTTTATCCCGAGTAGTCAAGCTTCTTCCCCAGTTATCGAGCTCACCACGCTCGTTATCGCGTTTAGTTCGTCTGGGCAAGAGTTTGAGTAGCCATCCACCACGTTCTTCTTTCCATCCAAATTTAGTCCGTAAGTTGAGCCCGCGTCATAAACCTGCGGAATGAAGCCCGTGCAGTTCTTGCCCAAAATTCCTGTTGCCCTGATTGCGCCGTAAAGGGAATTAAGTGCGCTTTGGTTCAACTGCATCGTCTTGTTCCTGTCCCCCTCCATCAAGTAAATCCCCGATGCGAAAATGCTTATTTTCCTCCAGCACGTCATGTTGTCTGGGCAGAAGTGGGCGAAGGAATAATGGGAATAAACCACTTGAGCATTCTGTTCGGTGGTTGTAGTAAAAATTGTTGTTGAAGAAGTTGATGCGTCTGTTGACGATGTTGTCGAGGTTCTGCTCGTTGACGCGGTCGTGCTTGAAGTGGTGGAAGACGTTGTCGATGTGGTGAAAATCGTCGTGCTTGAGGCCGTGGAAGTGGTTGACGCGCCAGTAAAACCATTTCCTTTGCCGGCGTAGAGTGCATGATACCCCATCAAGAGGAGTGCAATTACAATTAATGCAATAGCCGCCAGTCGTTTGTCAATTTTTTCCAAGTCCATTTCGTCACGCCTTTATTACTTGCGCCCAATTTTAAAGAGCTCTTTTTTTCGAAACTTGCTTGCAGGCATTAAGATTAAGAAAACGTTTCATCCTATTAATTCATGCTGCCCGAGTTCAAGCAAATGCTTTCAATAGAGCTGGGGGGCAAGTTGAGCAACGCAGAGCGCGAGCTGCTTCCAACAGGATTCCAGATAATCGGCGACATCGCCATTGTTCAATTGAAAGAACCCCTACACAAGCTCAAGCAAGAGATTGCGGAAATCATTTTGAAAAATTTTCCAAACCGCATCAAAGCCGTTTGTCTGAAAAGCGGAGAAATCATGGGGGAATTCAGGGAGCCTAAAATAGAGCGGCTTGCTGGAAATGGACTGGAAACAGTTCACCGCGAGAACGAGTGCCTTTTCAAAATGGACGTTTCGAAAGTCATGTTCGCAAAAGGGAATGTTAATGAAAGGAGGAGAATAGCGTCATTGGTTAAAGCGGGGGAGATAATCGTGGACATGTTTGCTGGCCTAGGTTATTTCACGATTCCAATCGCCGTCCTCTCTAAAGCAAAAAAAATTTATTCAATTGAAAAAAACCCGGTTGCGTTTCACTACTTGAAGGAAAACCTTGTTCTAAATCGCGTGGGAGGAAAAGTAGTTCCGATTGAAGGGGATTGCGTAGAGAAAGCCCCCGCCATTGGCAAAATCGCAGACCGCGTTTTATTGGGTTACCTTCCCGCCCCCAAATTCGCTTTGCCCGCTGCATTTGCTGTCGCAAAGGAAGGAGCGAAGATGCACTATGAGGGAGTCTGGTATGAGTTCGACTCCATTGAAAATGTTTTTGGCGATGTGATAGAGGGAGCAAAAAAAGCAAACCGCAAAGTGGCTTTAGAGCACGTTCAAAGAGTGAAGAGCTTCGGCCCCCACCGCTATCACGTTGTATTGGATGTTGCGCTTGATTGAATGCTTTCAAGTCCATCTGCCTGTTTCCAAGTGCCTTCGGGCAAGCAGGAAACTGATTAATCTCCTCTGCAATGCCTTCGCCTGCTCTTTATAAGATAACTTTAGTTCTTTCTGCGAAAGCCTTATTACCCCAAGAATCGAATGCGGGTGAATGAACTTCTTTGTCGGATAGACAAACGCGCCTTCGTCCAGCAAATCCCCTTTTAAGCCCCCCGCGCTCAAAAAGCCTTGTCCCCTCGACTCTACTGTGTCCGCTTCACCCAACGCAGAGTGCCTGTCGAAAACCACTATCGCGGGTCTCTTGAACGTTTTCATAACAGGCTCGCCCATCTTGGAAGACAAGGCGATGCCTCTTCCAGCCCCGATGGATCTGGTCAAGCGCTTTAAGAACTCTGCCCCAGAAATACTGCTTGTTTCAAACTCTGGCTTTGCGCTAGGGTCGTAGGCCCGCCTTACCATGAAGTCTGCGGCTTTCTCCGCGTTTTCCCAAACGTGTTTTTCACTCACTCTGCGGTCAAAAATAAAATAGATATTAGAGGTTACGTTCTTGAACTGAATGCCTTGTTGGAGTAGGGATGGGATATTCTGCTCCCTCGTCACGTGAAAACCGATTTCCCTTGGCCACGTCGAGTCAACCACTCTCTCCACGTGCTTTGAAACGCTTCCCGGCAATTCGCCGTGGATGTTCTTCAAAGCTGCTGCAACGCGTCGCCTTGCTTCCACGCCTTTCGTGCTCCCTGGTTTTCTTGAATAAAGGTGATCAATGAACTCCCTGGCCTCTTTCTTGCTGGAAAGAATTTTTTCAAGCGTTTCAAAGGACTTCCACACGAAATGCCTTTTGTTTAACTCTTCCAAAGGCGCTTTGTTCATTTGATTGAACTGGGTTTGATTTTCCCTTGTTACCTCTTCCACCAATTTGCTCAGCGGGATTTTTGATTCCGCCATCCATTCTATTACGGGAAGGTGCCTTTCCTGAAGTGGAACTGCTTTTCTTCTTTTTTCCATCATTCGCTGGTTTCTATCGAACACTTTCTCGTAATGCTTTATAGCTTCTTCCATAGAAGCGATTTTCATTGAACCCCCTCAAATTTCAACGGTTTTTGGCTTCGGGAAGGAAATTTCCCAAGCGAGGTTATAGCAATAAGCTCCTACATTCTCTATTAAAACGAGGTCTCCTTCTTTTAAATCTGCTTCCATCACTCCCAGTTGGTCGTTTCCGAACAGAAGCGGACCTCCTAGCATGAACCTTTGTTTGTTTTTTTCGTTTTCAACACCAATTTTTTTGAAAGAAAATTTTGAGAGCGATATTCTCGGAAGCACATTAATGCCAGCATCCAAAATCGCATATCGCATTCCGTTCTTTTCCTTCAAATAATGCACTTTAGAAAGAAGCGAAAAAGCATTTTCAACCAAAGCCCTTCCGGGTTCCAGAACCAGTTTGAAGTCCGTTCCTCCAACTTCCTCTTCAATCAATTCAAAGTAATTTCTCCATTTCGCTTCATCGCAAGGGAATCCGCCACCCAAATCTAGGACATCCAACTCGAAGCCATTCCTTTTCACTTCGGAATAAACTTTTTTCACGCCCTTCAAAAACAACGCGTATTGGTTTAATTCAACACGGGTTCCTGGATGCGCCATCAATGCGGCAGGGTTTAGTTTGAGTCGGTATGCTTCCGTGAATGCCTTTATTACTTGGCTCGGCACAAACCCTAGTTTGTTTTTCTTGAATTCCACTCGAATACCCACGCTTTTTTTGCTTCCCTGTACCCCAAAAATTTTTTCCATTTCCTCAAACGAATCAACATTTATTAAAAGGATGTTGCTTTCAATTGCTTTCCTTAACTCCTCTCCTCTTTTGCAGGGGCCGTTGAAAACGGTTTTTTCAGGAGGGCAGCAGCTTAGAGCTGCTTCCAACTCGCTTCCTGAGCCAACATCAAAGCCAAAACCCATTTGAGCAATCGTTTTCAACGCGGGCTCAAACGAATTGGTTTTAACCGAGTAGCATACGAGGGAATCCTTGAAAACCTCTTTCAACTCTTTTTGAAAAAGCCTGCAGTTCCCTTCGAGCTTTCCTCTGTTGAATAGGAACGCTGGCGTGCCTGCTTTTTCAGCGATTTTCTCATACCCAACTTCCATTCGACTCCCCTTCAACACATTAGGTGTTCTTGAAACAGATATAATATTCTTCGTATATAAGATTGTAGGGAAAGTGGGTGGGCCCATGGTTCTGGAATTGAGTTATGAGGCTTTGCGCAAGATCCAGCTGCAGGAAAAGCATTACTCTTCACTAACGAAGCTTGAAGATGATTTCTTTCTCCAGTACAGGGGTTGGCTGAAGGATCAGTTGAAGAAGCTGAAGGGGGATTTTTCACTGGATGCAGTGAAGGTCTACGAAAACGCTTTGCGTATACTCAACGATGTGGCTGCAAGGCGTCAGCAGAAAATAATTTTGAAGGCACTCAAGGACTTGAGGAGCGACGACCTAGGTTCGCCAGTTCTGCTGGAAGGGTTGACGAATGAGGAAAAAGAGTTATACTCCTCTATCCTAAAATTATTGAATGATTATGAGTCTAAGGTGATTCACTCGCTTGTGGAAGCACGGCCTCCTGTAAGCGTTGCTGAAGAGACGCCAGCTGAGGAGGTGAAGGAAGCGCCGTCAGAAATCCCCGTAAGGATATTAGTTGATCTGCCTGAGATAGTGGGACCTGATTCAAAGACCTACGGGCCCTTTGCTGCTTCGCAGACCATTATTTTGAGCAAAGAGATTGCTTCCCTTTTGATAAGGAAGAATGCAGCTGAGGAAATCAAGCCGCCAGCCGCTGAACAGTATTGAGCTTCTAAGTCATGTTGCGATTCTTTCGAGGTGGTTATGGTGATCGTTCCAAAACAAGTTAAGAGCTATTGCCCCTATTGCAAGAAACACACTGTGCACAAGGTAAAAGTCACCACTTCCAAGATAAAGCCTGGGCGGAGCATGTCGTGGGGCACCAGAATCCATGAGCGGAAGCTCAAGGGATTTCATGGAAAAGTCGAGGGCAAGGTTAAAGTAAAAAAACAGGGCATAAGAAATCGGGTGATGCTTGAGTGCACGGTTTGCAGTAAGAAGCACGAGCGGACCATAAGCGGTAGAATGAAGAAAAAAGCGGAAGTAGCTAAATGAGTGGGAGGGGTTGAGGAAACTGTTTGAAACCTCGCTTGTACTGCAAATTGTTAGGTTTCAAGCAGTTTGGAAACTGTGTGAAGCTCTCTCAAACACTTTTTGGCTTCGCACAGTTTGGAAACTTCGTGAAGCCGAAGAACGAAAAACAGGGCTTCACAGAGTTTGGAAGCGTAGTTTCTTGTAAGAAACCGTAGGTTTCTCATATGAAGAAGAGGAATGAAGCCGAGACTTCTAAAGAGTAAGGTAATAGGAAGCGTCAATGGAATGGTGCGCAGCAAACCAGCGTCAGGTTGCCGAAAAAAAGGTGTTGTTATGAGCAAGTTTCTCCGGGTTGAATGCAAGTGTGGGGAAGACCAAGTTGTCTTCGGGGACTCCAAGTCAAAAGTAAATTGCAGAAAATGTGGAACACCAATAGTCGAGCCCAGCGGCGGCCGAGCCCTCATAAAATGCAGGATACTCGAAGTGCTTGCATGAGGAGTCGCAATGATTTTGAAGGGACTGGTGTTTGACCTCGATGGCACTCTTACTTCCACCAGAGCAGATTATTGGCGTTCGCTTGTGAAAACCGTTGCAAGAACGCATGGTTGTTCCGAAATGTCTGAAGAGGATCTCCCGAAATTTTGGTTCGGGCACAAGCGAGATGAAATCATTTCCTCCTGGGGAATCCCTCCGAAAGACTTTTGGAAGGTGTTTCGGGAACTGGATTCAGCGGCCGAGCGTGAGAAACACGTTTTCGTATTTGAAGATGTTTCCTTTCTTAAAAACTTCAAGAGAAAAGGGTTGAAGCTAGGGGTTGTAACCCAAGCGCCTTCTCGCATCGCCGGCATGGAGCTGAAGAAAATTCCAGTCGAATTTGATTCAATTGTGTTGATGGATTCACTTGACAGATACCGCTTCAAGCCCGATCCTGCTGGAGTCCATAGGTGTTTGCGCGAACTTGGCATTGGCGTGGAGGAAGCAGTTTATGTAGGAAACTCGGAAGAAGATTACCTCACATCCAAGAACGCTGGCATACGCTTCATTCTCTTGGACAGGGGCGAACACGAGGCAAGCTGTGTGGAAGCAGAAAAAGTGAAATCGCTTTACGAGCTTTGGGGCCTATTGAATTCTGAAAAGGGATTCATGCAAAGAGATTAAAAAGGATGGCTGATGAATATTGCGAGGATGATTGATTGGAATATCCTTCGGTTGACGAGCTGGTTCTTGCGACGGTAAAGAAGATACTGCCTTACGGCGCATTTTGTTCCTTGGACGAATATCCGGGAGTGGAGGCATTCATTCACATTTCCGAGGTCTCGCCAGGTTGGATTCGCAACATCCGTGAGCACATAAAGGAGGGCCAGAAGGTCGTCGGAAAAATAATGCTCGTACAACCTGAGACTGGCCAGATAGACCTTAGCCTCAAAAGAATCAGCGAAGCGGATAGAAAGAGGAAGCAGGAAAGCTTTAAGCTTGAAAAACGTGCCCAGAGGCTTCTTGAAGTAGCTGCAAAGAAGCTGGGAAAGAACGTTGAGGACGCTAAAAGAGAAGTGATTCCCTTCTTGCTTAAGGAATATGATGGGATTTATCCTGCCTTGGAAGCCCTTTCGGAAGACAAGCTGGAAACAAGTCTACCAAAAAAATGGTTGGACGCACTTTCTGAGGTCGTGAAGGAAGAGATAAAGCCCAAACGAGTTGAATTGCGTGCCAATCTTCAGTTGATGAGTCATGCTTCAGATGGAATCGAAAGGATTAAACAACTGCTCAAGAAGATAGCTGAGCTACAAGGAGTGAGCATCCACTATGTTGGAGCTCCAAAGTATTACATGGACGTGGTTGCAGGCGATTACAAGACAGCCGAGAAAACACTCAAAAAAATCGAGGGCGTCTTAGAAGAAGCTTCAAGGAAAGAAAAAATTGAATATTCCCTTGAAAAAGCGAAGTGAAATTTCTATGAAAATGCTAATGAAGTGCTTGGCATGCAACGTTTACACGATGAAGAAAAAATGCCCTTCCTGCGATAAGGAAACTAGTTCAGCTCATCCGCCAAAATACTCTTTCCACGACAAATACTCTTCCTACCGGCGCAAGGCGAGGTTTGAAAGTTGAGCTGCACTTGTTTGCATGCGTTTTCTGTTTTTATCACGGCTTATGGCCTCCCTATCTGAGGAGGTATTTGGCGGAAGTCCTTTCTGAGGCCAAATGCAATAGCATATGGCTCAAGCTCCTGGCCTATGTATCTCTTGGTTATCTCATAGCCTATAACGTATTCAAAGAGCTGGTAGTATTTTTTTCTCTGCTGTTTTCCTGAAAAAGTGAGAAAGGATTCAAAGTCAGTGAAATCAATTCCTTTCAAAACTACTGCCAACAAAATTAAGTACAGTGGCAGCCACAAGAACAAGCTGAAGAAACAAAAGAGCAAGTCCAAACCCAGCAAAAACAGCAGGGACCGGTGGTATTCCGCTGGACCAACGTACCTGTAAAAAGCGTAGTAATATGCGATAGCCTGAAAAAACAAGCAGGCGCCCAAGAGAAATATCCAGGCGCGCGCTGCTTCTTGGAACCTTCCCTGGTAAAACACGTCAATTGCGACGGTCAAGGCAACAACCACAAGAAACAAGACTGTCACCAAATCCAGAAACGCTTTTTTCTTGTGGCCAAGGGCGTCGAGAAACCTGTAAGAAAACCTCAAGAGAAGGAAAGCGGTGGCAGTCAAATAGAGGATAAGGACAATGAACAAGGCGGTCGCACTCTGTTCAAACAAAACAACGGCAAGATAAACTAAAAAACCTAACAGAGGGAAAGCTAGATAGAAATAAATCAACGATTCCATAAACTTTTCCTTTTTAGTATGAGCAACCGTCAACAAGGCGAGGTTTATGAACGAAGGGTAGTAAAAGCCCTTCCTAACTGCTCTTAAAGCAACTCCCGCGCCGAAGGCTTTCAAATCAATGCGGTCGAGTTTCGCACGGACTTCCATTTCAGTTATGCTGGACCGTGAAGAAAAACAGGCTTCAACCACGAGGGACTCAAATTCGTTGAGGTCCTTGCGGTCGCCAAACCAGGAAAAAACTCTTTTTGGGGCAGTTCCCAAAACCGAGATTCTGTCTCTGACTACTAGATCTGCAAATGTGGCATAGACTTCCCGCAAACCAACAGCCCTTTCTTTAAACAAGCCAGCTTCGGCAGGCTTCAGGTTCCTCAGGTCTATGTACGGCTTCATGACACACCGTATAAAGCAAGGCCTCGGGGTTAATAAATTTTCGACTTAACAAAATAAAATGGCGAGGCATAGCCTATTAGAGAACTGCAAAGTTAATTGCAGCAAGCACGTTGGAAAAAGATTAAGTATATGCAGTGCTTTATATAGCTTAAGGCAATAAAATGGATACTCAGACAAGCCCTGATTTCAGAAGTTCCGTGGTACTAAAGACGAAGAACCTGCAGCTTAAAGATCCGCTGCTGTTGATGGGGCTGCCTGGAATAGGTTTCGTGAGCAAGCTTGCTGCGGACCACCTCGTCAAGGCGCTTGAAGCTGAGCGGTTCGCTACTCTTTATTCGCCGCATTTCCCGAACCAAGTCATTGCGTTGAAATCCGGGAGATTGAGACCATTCTCATTCAGGTTCTACCACAAGCGACTGAAGAAAAGAGACTTGGTGATCCTGCGGGGTGATATCCAGCCGCTTACCGTGGAGGGTCAATACGAGGTAAGCGCAAAGGTCTTGGATTTCTTTACTAAATTAAGCGGCAGGGAAGCCATCGCCATGGCGGGCTATGCGTTAAACAAGAAAATTGAGAAGCCCGCGATCTATGTGGCTTCAACCAACAAGTTGCTCCTTGACAAATTCCTGAAGTTGGGAGCGAAAGTGAATGAGCTGCCTGTTCCGATAGTGGGAATGGCTGGACTCGTTCCCGGGATCGCTTCCCTTTATAAAGTGAATGGCGCGTGCCTGCTCGTGGAAACCCCTGGAACAGTGATAGACGCGGCTGGCGCTAACGAGCTCATTGACATGATTTCAAGGTATTTGGGAGAAAGGATTGACGCGACTAATTTGGCTGTTCGCGCTAAGAAAGCCCAGAAGCTCATGGAGAGAATCGAGGCACAGGCCAAGCGGGAAGAAGAAAAAGCAGGTGGGATAGCTGGAGACTTCATCAGAAAAGACTTGAGCTACATCAGATAAATCTTCTATCTGTTCCGAGCCGTCTAATAATTTTTCAAGTACCTTGATTTCTCAAAACGAAAAACAACAACGCCAAGCAATTGACAAACCCATTTATTAGAAAATCCTATCCGTTCAAAAAAGTGTCTAGAATTGCCATCCTAACGAATACGCCGTTTCGAGCCTGCTGAAAATAGTGTGCTCTTTTGTCTGCATCAACTCCCTGCTCTATTTCTTCTACCCTCGGCAAAGGATGGAGTATGATCGAATCTTCTTTCAGGCTCCTCAGGGTTTCCTTGCTTATCTTGTAAAGCCCCTTCACCGCCTCGAAAGCCCTCTGCTCAGGAAAACGCTCTTTTTGAATGCGCGTCATATAAATGACATCGCAGTCCGACAACTTCATTTTCTCTGTTTCCTCGAACTTGTTTTTGATTTCTCTTTTTATTTCGTCTGGAACCCTAAGGGAGGGATGGGAGATGAAACGCATTGAAACATCGTAGTTGTTTAACCCAAGGGAAAGGGAGTGAACTGTCCTCCCATATTTCAAGTCACCTATCATTGCAATCTTCAACCCATCTATTGACCTGAATTCCTTTTGAATCGTGTAAAGGTCAAGCAGGGTTTGAGTGGGGTGCTCGTTGGTTCCGTCTCCAGCGTTTATAACTGGGACATTCGCAATAGACGCTGCCAACGCGGCCGCCTCGTTCATGGGGTGCCTTAACACAATGGCATCGCAGTAGTTTTCAACCATTCTAATCGTGTCCTCGAAGGTTTCTCCTTTCATTACAGACGTTCCTTCTATCCCTGAAACAGAAATCACTTCGCCCCCCAATCTCTTCATTGCAGACTCAAAGCTCAGCCTAGTTCGCGTGCTTGCTTCAAAAAACAGCGTTGCCAGGATTCTTTCTCTGCAACTCTTTTCAGCGTTTTCTTCAAAAGCCTGCGCCTTTCTGAAGAGGGACTCAATCTCATCCGTCCCCACGTCTTTTATTGAAACAAGATCAGAGTTCCTCCCAAGCATGTGCCCACCTCCTAAGAGGAACCTCTCGGTTCCTTCTATCCTCCCTTTTATTCGTGTATTTTCCTTAACACTCCTTTTATTCTTGACGCTCCCTTAACCCCCCCGTCTATCCTTTGCCTTTCCGTGACTCCTTCACATCTAATCATTTTAAAAAATTAAATAACTTCTCTGTTTTCTTTGTTTCATGCAATTTTTTGCAGATCTGCACCTTCACTCCAAATATTCAAGGGCGACCAGCATAAACTCGGATTTGGAACACTTTGCGCTTGGAGGAAGAGTGAAAGGCCTCCACATAATTGGAACAGGAGATTTCACGCACCCAAAATGGTTCAGGGAAATAAAAGAAAAGCTGGCTGAGGAAGGGAAAGGGCTTTATGCACTAAAAAAGGAACTCGACCAATCAAACAAAATGCTGTTCATGCTTACTGCTGAAGTCAGCACAATTGTTTCAACCCCGAAGGGAGTCAAAAAGGTTCATCATGTGCTTCACTCCCCTTCCTTTGACGACGTTCAAAAACTGAATGACGTTTATTCCAAGAAAGGAAATCTTGAGGCGGACGGGAGGCCAACTATTGGAAACTGCTCTTCCGAGGAATTTGCTGAAATGACTCTTGAAGCTTCTCCTTCAACTGTGATCGTTTCTGCGCATGCATGGACGCCATGGTTCTCTGTATTCGGCAGCAACAGCGGATACAATTCGGTGGAAGAGTGCTACGGCATTTACGCAAGAAAAATACCTGCGTTGGAAACGGGGATGAGTAGCGACCCGTTGATGAACTGGCGGTTGAGCAAGCTGGACGCTTATGCATTAATGAGCAACTCGGACTCGCACTCTCCGAACCCGGAAAGAATAGGCCGGGAGTGCAACGTGTTCGAGTTCGAGCCTGAGAAAATTTCTTTCGAAGCAATTTTTGATGCAGTCAGAAAAAAGGACAAAAGCCATTTCCTCTTCACTGTCGAAACAGACCCGGCTTACGGGAAATACCATTTCACAGGCCACCGCCTTTGCGGTGTAGTTTTGAGCCCGGAGGAGGCCAGAAAGGCAAGGGACATCTGTCCAGAGTGCAGAAGAAAATTGACTGTGGGAGTTGAGGAGAGGGTTGAAGAGTTGGCTGACAGGCCGCCTGGCTTCAAGCCGGAGAATGCGATTCCTTTCAAGCATTTGATTTCCTTGTCTGAGATAATCGGAGATGTTTTAGGTAAACCGATCACATCCAATGCTGTGAAAAACGAGTTCGACAAATTGATAGCGAGGTTTGGTAACGAATTTAATATCCTTTTGGATGTGCCGAAGGAAGAACTGGAGAACGTTGTTTCCGAGAGGCTTGCGGAAGGAATTATTAGAGTTAGGGAAGACAAGGTAACGGTGGTTCCGGGGTATGATGGGGTTTATGGAAAAATAGAGATATTCGACGAGGGAAATGAGCTGGAAACAAGAGAAAACAAGCTTGGTAGGAAGCAGAAGAGCATCGGGGACTATTTATAGATAAGTAACCAAGAGCTTGTACCAACCTATGGAACTCAGGAAAATGAATATCGTGCCAATCAGTATGCACCACAGGCTTGGTCCAGTTGCTTCTCCTTTTTCATAAACAAAGTTGCCAGCTAATTGCGGGGCAAAAACCCCCAGAAAGTTCATGTCTATCCTCTTGTCTTTGAGGCCTTTAATCCCATAGGATACTATATAAACTCCTAAACCTGTTCCGATAACACCGATTAAAATGCCTGAAACAAGATCGGTTGCATTCTTTCCTGGATGCCACACTATCATCTGTTCTTTCGATGGAAAATAAAGAGACCAATCTCCATAGAATAATGGCAGCATAAGCAGTGCAAGAGGCACCACTAAAATGAGAAAGAAGACTATGATGACATGGAGCTTCTGGACCAATTTCATCCCTCCCTCAGCGTCTTCCGAGCCACCACAGCAGGATGATGATTATTGCGAGCATGGATATTGTTGTTACGTCCGTTACAATCTTCAGGAAAAGAAGCAAAGCCAACACCGCGAAGCCGCCCACGAAGAACGTCAGCGGATCAGCCAACCCAAGCACTTTATGTTCCCTGTAAACAGCCGCCTGAGGCCCGCCAGGAGCCCCGCCCTGCTGCAACGGAGTGACTTCGCCGCTCTGAGGGTCTACCCTGACCGCAAAGCCGCATCTTCTACAATAAACGACGTTGTTCTGTGCATCAACATCCAAATTAGGGTTACCACACTGCGGGCATGTCACTTCTCCCATGTTACCAGCGAAAAGATTAATGCCTGCTTATTTTTAAACTCTATGCTATCCATGTTTGTAATTCCTTTGTCTGAAGCACAGCCTAAAATATCTCTGGTTCTTTCATTTTTTGAGGGAAAAAATGGACAAGCTCCACGAAGCAATGCTTTACGAAAAAATGGATGAAAAGAAGGTAAGGTGCAGACTGTGTGCGCGCTATTGCACTATTCCTGAAAGGAGCTGGGGTTTTTGCTTCACGAGAAAAAATGTTGGAGGGAAACTGTATACGATGACGTACGGAAAAAGCACTGGTTTTTCAATTGATCCGATTGAGAAAAAACCCTTTTTTCACTTTCATCCGGGTTCTAGCTCGCTTTCCTTTGGCACTCCGGGTTGCAACTTCCGTTGCCTCAACTGCCAAAACTATTTCTTGAGTCAGGCTGCTGCAAAGAGAATGGAAGATGCATTTGATATTGAGGAAACGCCTCCTAAGCAAGTCGCTGAAATGGCTCTTGAAACCGATGGCGTTTCCTACACCTATTCAGAACCGACCATTTTCTTTGAATACGCTTATGATTGCATTAAGGAAACGAAGAAATTGAATCCAGAGCTGTATCACGTTTTCGTGACCAACGGCTATTTTTCTAAAGAGTGCTTTGAGTTGATTAAAAAGGAAAAGCTCTTGAATGCGATGAGAATTGACTTGAAGGCGTTCCGCGAAGAATTTTATAACAAAATCTGCTCCGCCTCACTGGCGCCTGTTTTGGAGAATATTGAAAGAGTCCGCAAAGAAAAAAGCTGGCTTCACCTTGAAATCATTTGCCTCATCATTCCCGGAAAAAACGATTCAGAAAAAGAGTTGAAGGAAATGAGTAGCTGGATCGCTTCACAGGGAAAAGATATTCCTGTTCACTTCCTGCGCTTCTTCCCCCACTATAAGATGGCCAATATTCTTCCTACTCCCGACGAAACGCTTTTGAAGGCGAAAAAAATTGCTGAAGCAGAAGGGTTGGAATACGTCTATTTGGGCAACACTCCCTTGGAAGGCGGCGAAGACACGCGTTGTCCCAAGTGCAAGACTCTGTTAGTCAGAAGGGAGTTCATGCGCGTAACTGAAAACAAAGTTACTGCTGATGGAAAATGCCCTGGGTGCGGGAAAAAAATAAACCTTGTTGTTTAGCCGATGCGAAAGCGTTAGAATAAGGGAAAACGCATTCCAAGAGAGGAGAAACAAACGCATTAAATGATTTAAGAAGGAAGGCAGAGAATTTTTGAAAAGGTTTATTCTAACAGGCTCAGCCGATGCAGAGGGAATGTTTTTTAATCTTTCTCATTTAATTTTTAGAGCGAAGCAAGGCGGTGTCGCACTGCTTCACGGCGCAGTTCAATTCATTCAAGATATTCCTTGGATTTTTTATATTCCGGAGAAGATGCAGATGCCTATAGGAAATTTCATCAAATGGTTCAACGCGTTATTCAATGGTTTTTTCAAGAAAAAGAAGACCTTCAGCCTGGGCCTCTACGGAAACCCCAACGTGGGAAAAACCTCTATCGCGAACAGGATTTCCTTAGACTGGACTGGCACGGAAGTAGGAGTTGTCTCCGAGATACCGCATGAAACGAGGACTGTGCAAAAGAAGGAGAGGATTTCGCTGAGAGTAGACGGAAGAGAAATAACGATGAATTTGTTGGACATGCCTGGCATAGCAACCAAAGTAGATTACCGGGATTTCCTTAAATACGGCCTCTCCCAAGCCGAGTCCCAGCAGAGGGCGAAGGAGGCAACGAAGGGAATTGTTGAGGCAATAAAATGGCTTGATAACGTCGACGTTGCGCTGGTCGTAATGGATGCGACCCAAGACCCCTATACTCAAGTGAATATCACCATCCTTGGGAACCTCGAGGCAAGAAGCATCCCGATCATTATAGTGGCAAACAAGATCGACTTGAAGAAGGCGAAGCCAGAGAAGATCAGGGAGGCGTTTCCCCAGCATGAAGTTGTAGAGATTTCTGCGTTGACTGGCGAGAACATAGAGAAGCTGTATAAGACAATCGCATACAACACGTGAGAGTCAAACGGCATTGCGGGTGCGAGAGAGGAGAATAGCATGGCGATACAAATCGAGCTTATTCCTTCCACTGTGTTCTCTGGGAAGGAACAGGACGAAAAGGTGAGGTTCATCCTGAACATGGTCAGGAGAGACAAGATACTTGTGTTGGAGGCGACACTCTCCCCTGTTGAGGAAAAGCTTTTGATAGAAAAGACCATGGACCATGTAACGAAGGACTTTCCAGGCATAGAAATCGCTTCCTTCGGTGAAGAAGCAGTTGACCTGAAGTCCAAGCTCGTGAGGTTCCTTGGTGGCAGGATGTCTGGTTTCACTGTAGTCGGCCCAAGCAACCTCGTCAAGGAAGTGAAAAGAGACCCAGACAAGCTATCGCTGTGGGCCGCCCACAAATGAATCCCGTTGATTTTCTTTGAAGTGAAATCATGCCCCATAAATGCGTGCGCTGTGGAACCACTTTCCCAGATTTCTCTGGCGAGTTGATGAAGGGATGTACCTGTGGTTCTAGGGTATTTGTTTATTTCAGGGAAGCCCAGATGCTCGGGAACCAGGACTTCGGGTGGCTGGAGAAGGAGTTGTCGGAGTTCAGCAAAGAGCAGCCTGTCACAGTTGATGCTGAGTCCGTTGAAAACATTCGCGTACTCGAGAAAGGGAGTTATGAGCTGGACCTCCGTTCTCTCATGAAGGGCAATCCCATGGTTGTCAGGTCCGAGAAAGGCATTTACTACATCAAGATCCCGCCTTTTCACAAGAAGTAGGCTTTATAGGCCCTGTTTTTAGTCAAGCACTTGAATGGTTTCAAGCAAAAGCCTTTTTCCCGCCTTGTAATCCAAAACTGCTTTCCAGACATAGGAAGATCTTAACGCCCCTTTTTCCTTCAGTTCCCTGATTTCCTCAAAGGAAAGCCACTTGACGTCCATCGCCTCCTTTGGGACATTGAGCTCGCCTCCAACGATGTCAGAGCTGAAGACGAACAGGATGACGTTGTTTTCCAGTGCAAGGTGGTGCTGGTAGATTCCCACTAAATATGCTGGCTTGAGTTCAAAACCAGTTTCCTCTCTTCCCTCCCTTGCCGCACACTCGGCAATGCTTTCTCCCCCGTCCAGCCTTCCCGCAGGAAGATTCCATTTTCCCCTGACCTTCTCAAGCGTTTCCTGCATGAGAAGAATTTTGCCGTCCCGTTCAATAATGTTGCTTCCAACCACATGGATTCCCATGCAACCGCTTCCATCTCAGACCTTGACTCCCAGCAGACTCAGCAACGCCAGCAGTCCCACTCCCAGCAACCCCAGCACTGCTACTATTATAATATTGGAGGCACTCAAGGAGATGTGAATACCGAACACTTCCAGTGCCACCAGCGCGGCAATGCCTAAAACCGAGTTTATTATGAATCTCCTCAACAACCAAAGCAAGAGAACCGCAAGCACCACCAGCACGATTCCGAGAACGAGTACCCCGCTTGCACCGATCTCCTTTCCAAACCCAGTTAAATTAATGGTGGTGTTGAGGGCGTCCATGAGAACACTCAGGAAGCCAAGCTTAAATAAACGTGCGGGGGG
>JACRGE010000040.1 GCA_016212465.1 Microcaldota archaeon | reverse complement strand
ATGAAATAATACATGATAAATATTTTTGGCTGCATTATAGTACAATAAAGAAACTTGAGGGATTTAATGACCGAGAGAAAAAGAAAACTGGCGAGAAAGAAGCTTGCAAGGCAGAAGAAGAAAATCAAGTCGCACCTGCGGCACGGGAAGCAGAGGAGGAAGAAAGTGTTGGTGGGGAAAAGAAAATAACAATCTTTCCAAAATTCTAAGGCTTTTTCAGCATTTTAAAATGAGGTATGACGCCAAAGAGCTTGTGCGCTTCTCCAATTATTTTATACCCTCTGCTTTCGTAAAATCCAACTGCGCTCTCCCTGGCGTTCAACACGATTTGCTTCGCGCCGTTCTTCATTGCTTTTTTCTCAAGCTCTTTTAATATTCTCCTTCCAACTCCTTTTTTCTGAAAACGTTTATCAACTGCCATATACCGTATTTGCGCTTCTTCCCCTGAATTAAAGTGAATTCTCCCACACCCTATAATTTTTTTTCCAGCGAATGCAGCCAAGTGAATTGATTCATTTTCAAGCCCGTCTCTCTCGCTTCCCCTCGGCTGGCCCCAAGGCGCCCTCAGGATTCTCCACCTCAAATCGTAATACTCCTCGAACTCTTTCTCCGTCCGTGGCTCGCGAATCTCAACATTCATGCTTTCTCCCATCTTCTCTTCAGCATGTTACTTGGTCGTTTCCCACATTTTCTTCAATTTGAGCGCGTCCTTTTCAATAAGCGGCGATTCGCTTATGATGGTCCCCCCCAAACCGTTTTCTTTAATTACTTCAAACAGCCACTTCCAGTTGATGTTTCCTTCCCCGATTGGAAGATGATGAACCTCTCCTTTTTCTCTATAAAAAACGTCGGTTGCATGAGAGTGAACGTTTTCAACCGCTTTCTTTCCCAACTTTTTTTCCATTAAATCAAATATTTTTAGGAAATCTCCCTTCTCCCTTAGTTTAGGCTTTCCTTCCCTGCAGTGAATATGCGCATAATCTATGGTAGGCCAAACTCTCTTTAAGCCAAACTCTTCTGCAAGCGCAACAAGTTCTTCAAGGCTGCCCCATTCCTTCATTCCGCCCGTTGTTTCCGGAGCCAAAATTATGTTCTTTAATCCCTCGCTTTCGATTTTTTCAATCATTTCCTTAAACGCTTTCTTCATTTCCTTGAAAGACTCTTCCTTGCTCCATTTCCCGTAATAACCTGAGTGAAATACAACTCTTTCCCCCCCTGCATTGTCTAATACTCTCGCAGTCTGCAGAACTCTTTCAGCGCTTGCTTTCGCAGTCTCCTTCTTTTCTGAAATCAAACTAATCGCGTAAGGCCCATGTGCACTTAACTTTACATCCAATTTCTTTGCTTCAGCTCCACATTCCGCAGCTAAGGCCTGGCTCATTTTGACTCCCCTCACGAACTCCATTTCCATGGCTTCTAGCCCCAATTCCTTGGTACAGCGGATTCCTTCCAAGGTTCCACCGCTGCATTCAATCGGGATTCCAGCTGGACCAAACCGAAGCATTCTTTCACCAAACATACTACTCAATAGAGGGATTTAAACAGTATCCGACTGTCATCATTTGTTAGCGTGGAAATCATTTGATTTTTTAGAGATGCGGCAGGAATTGGCTTCCTAACCTAAAGAAAATTAGAGCGTCAGGCAAACAAAGTTATTTAATATTTTTCGGGCTGATTAATTCGGTGAGGTCAAGGCGCAAGGAGGAGCATTTGGATGGTTGATTTAAGGTATTTCGGTCACTCTTGTTTCGAGATTTCCGTTGGAGGCCGCATGATCTTGACTGACCCGTGGTTCGGCTCGGAGGGAAGGTTGATTCAACCAGCTGTTCAATTGAGTTCAATAAAGAAGGCAGACCTCATCCTCATCTCGCACGAGCATCATGATCACTGTGACCCTAAAGCGGTGGAGGATTTGGTGGAAAGAACGCTGGCGCAAGTAGTTGGGCCTGAGGATGCACTCGGACTCTTGAATATAAACCCCCGAAACAAAGTATCTGTGTTGGAAGGCGACTCTTTTTCGTTGATGGGAATAGACCTCATTGTAACCAAGGCCAATCATCCCCAGAGTTCGTATCCGGTCGGGTATATAATCCAGTGCGAGGGGAAAAGCGTTTACTTCGCAGGCGATACGTACGACTTCTATGATATGGTGAACATAAACGTTGACTTAGCCATCATTCCAATCGGTGGGACTTATACAATGGATACTTTTTCCGCAATAAAGGCATTGAAGACAATGAAAACCCGTTTCGTTATTCCAATGCATTACGGGACTTTCGAGAGGATTCACGCTGACGTAGAGGATTTCGTGAGGCGGGTGAAGAAAGACACCAAAGTCCAGCCCATTCAACTGGCGTTAGGTGAATTCGTTTCAGTCTAATTCTTTTTTAAAGAAAAGCAGGGCCAAGTGGGTTGAAAATTGGCGAGTTAGCCTAAAAGTAGATGGGGCGGGGTTTGCTTGACTGCTTCAAGCTCGATTTGTTTTCTGTCGAAGAATGAAGACAGGCTTATCCAGCCGCCTCTCTCTGGCCCTCAAGGGGGGTGAGCCTCGCGCGCGGCACGTTGATTGGTGCGCTGACGTTTATTGCGAACGCGACTAGAGTTCCAACTGCCGAAGCAGTATACGTTATGGCTGTGAGAAGCTCTTCAGCAGTTTCTTGAGGCAGTTGCTTTGTTTTACTCCAGCTTTCCTCCATCCTTTTTGCGTCAGCTTCCTTCTCCTCCAAGTGAATCTCTCCAGAAACAGATATTGATGCAACGTTGGGGGTATACGCTATATTGTAGGTATAAACAAGGGTGACCCTGCCTTTTTCGGCTTTGACTGAGTCAATGTTAATGGCCACCTCCATGCCCTCCGGCCTCGCAATCTTCATGGTCTTTCCCCCTACTCCGATCACTCTTCCTCCAGTTATCATTTCATCATCCTCTCTGAACTAAACCCCCTAAAGCAAAGGAGGGTTAAACCTTGGTTCCTTATCCGAACAATGCGCTAAGCCCTTCTGCTGCAGCCTCTTCCTTCTTTTCCTCGCTTACTTCTTCTTTCTTTTCTTCCTTCTTTTCCCCTGGCGCAGGTGCTGCAACTGGTGCGATCGCTGCTTGCTTCAACGCTTCGTTGATGTTCACTCCTTCCAGCGCGCTAATGAGTGCCTTTACCTTGTTCTCGTCGACCGCAATTCCTGCTGAGCTGAGTACTTTCTTCATGCTCTCTTCGTTTACAGGCTGCTTTGCGTAATGGAGCAACAACGCCCCATATATGTATTCCATTTTTTCACCTCATAAAAGCATAAAAATCAAGATCGAGCTGCTTCAGCAGCGGGCTTTGCTTTTTCAATAAATTTGTTTAATGCATTGCCTTCAGCCGCAGCTTTACCGAGCATTATCAGAATGCTTTCTTTCGTGTAAATGCCCGCTGCAACTGCTAGGTTGATTGCCTGGGAATATGCTTTCTTGAGCTCTTCAAGATACCAGGCTTCATCAACGTCCAATACTTCAGCTGGGTAAATCCTGTCGTTCTCCAATACCGCAACCACGTTCAAGCCAACTTCCATCGGCTCTATGCCGAGTTTTTGTAGAACCTTCGCTGCTGCATCGGATATAACTTCTCCTTTCTTTGCCACCAAGCAATCCTTTGCGATGACAACCCTCGTCCCCTGTATTTTTGCCTCAATCTTCAATTGTTTCAGTTCAGTGAGAATCGGACCAGGCGTGAGAGGAGTGTCCCCCGCTGGAACGACTATGTCACTTGGTGCAACCGCGTTTGCTTTAGCAAAGGTCTTGCTCTTGTTTTTCTTTATACTCTTGAACAGCTTGAATGCATTAAAGTCCGTCAGCAAGAGCGCTGGAGAGCCTTTGATGAATGGCTCCAGTTCTTTCATTCCTCCGGCCTCAAGCCCCTTCCTTACGAGTGTCTTCTTGGCCACCACAATTTCGGCTTGACCACGAATTTTTTTCTTTATTGCATTGAACTGCTTTGAGGGAAGGCCGCTTAAGTCTGCGATTGCTACGGTTCCATAGCTCTTCAATTTCTTCTTGATTTCGTTTACCACCTTTTCTTTTTCCTTTTTCGTAAGCATCTTCATCCCTTCCAAAAATCAAACAATTCTGGCTGCCTTGCCCATGGTGGTCTTCACGTAAACGCTTTTTACCTGTGACGACGAAATGCTTTTTTCAACTGCTTCCAAAACTATGGCCGTGTTTTCTACGAGCTGCTCCTTCTCCATGGTCTCTATCCCGATGCTGCAGTGAACGCACGGCAGGTTCTTGCCCTTCACCCTTAAGCTGATTGTTTTCTTAGTTCTGTTTATGAGGTCAGCCAAGTTCGACCCAGGTAGAATGGGTTTTGGGAGCTTGCCCCGGCTGCCTAACAGCTGACCGAGTTGCTTTCCCACAACAGCCATCAGCTGCGGAGCAGCCAAAAGCGAATATTTGAGCAACTCCTTCTGCTTCTTCTTGTCCGCCGCAAAAGCAGGAATTTCCTCACCGGAAATGACGAGATCTGCGACTTTCTTTGCTTCAAATGCAAGCGTCCCGTCTGCAAAAACTGCAACCTTGGTTTCCTTCATTTGGTGCGGAAGCACGATGTCTACATTAAACCTGTTTTCAGGCTTCTTGAAGTCCACGTCCTTGAAATTGATTGCAAGGTCAATGCTTTGCGTGAATTTTCGTTTGCCCTTCCCTTCTTTGAGCGCTTCCTCCAATGCATTCTCTATCTTTGACTTGTCCGCTATCATTGAAAACGCCTTTTAAAGAGTATGGCTCATACTCTGTTCAAGCACAGTAATATTCATCAAAAAGTTTTCCCATCATTCCCTGCTACCAACGGTAGTCGTAACGGGAAAAACAGCAGAATAATATTCTTATCATTATTTAAATCACTTTTGTTCTCCTGTTTTAGGTCATCTGCAGAGAGGTTGCTAAAATGCCTGTTGACCGCGGGGCGTACAAAAGAGAAATAGAGGCTGCAAAGAGGAAATTCGTGGGCTCCCGCCTTACGGGAAGAAGCGCCTACGTCCATTACTTTCGTCCTTCAGAGAGACTCATTGGCTTTGGGCAGGGGGTTTCAGAGAAGTTGAGGCAAGCGTTTGGCTCCGAGTTCTTTGTATCAGCTTTCCGGACCCGGGGCCAGGAAGGAAAGCTCAAAACCAACTTTCTCGTGTTTGGCTCAATTCCCTTGGGAAAGGAAAAAAACGCAGAAGATTTGGTAAAAGAACTTTCAAGAGAACACAAGAGAGAAGTCCCCCGCGTCTTAGATGTCGCGGCATTTGTAACCGCCGCAGGCATTGATGAAGCCTCCGATTTCTTCGCATCACGCGCCCTTCATAATCGCGAGCAGTTACTCAACATTCGCAGGCTGTTGTTAAACCGTTTGAGAAACGAATACGGCACGTGGGAAGAAATAAGGAAAAGACACGATCCCAGCATCGAATTGAGTTTAAGCAAATCCATGTTGTACCGTCATGCGGCAAACATTGTTGAAAACGTCTTCAACGAGTTGGAGGCGAAAAAAATATATGTCGCTTCCTCTGAAAAAGAGAAACGAAGCAGAAAAAGCTGGTTTATAGATTACCTACACAGTTCGCTTCCCCAAGAGATTGCCAGAACCAGGAAAAAGATTGCAAGACTGGGGTCAATCGAGCAAGAGATTGCAAGAACTGAAGCGGCGTTAAAAAAGCTCGGAAGAGGAGCCGGTCCACTTAAATAGAAAAACGAAAAAATAGTTGAAAAACAGCCGATGTTCTCATTTCAGCTGCTTGTCGTATTTTCCCTCGCTTACTTCTTTTTCAACTTGCTTGGCGGGCTTTCCATCAACCGTGACCCCGAGGGACACGCAAGTCCCAATTATTTCCTTTACCTGAGCCTTCAAGTCTTTTGAGAGTGACGCGTCCTTCTTTGTCTCTGCAAGCTTCAGCAGTTGTTCGAACGACAGGTTTCCGATTGTCTTTTTTCCTTTTACTCCCTGCTCTTCCTTCACGGGCTTTTCTATACCGAGCTCTTTTTTTATGAGCGCGCTGGTAGGCGGAGTTCCAACTTCAATTTCGTAGGTTTTGGTTGTCTTGTCCACTATGATCTTTACTGGAACCTGCATGCCCCTGAACCCCTGTGTTTTCTCGTTGATTTTGGCGACCAGTTCGCCAATGTTTACGCCCATGGGAGCCAACGCTGGACCCAACGGAGGAGCCGCGGTAGCCTTCCCTCCTTCTACTAACGCGGAAACAGTCGCTTTTGCCATCGAATCACCGCATAAAATGAATTGCTTTAATCAAGTTAAGCCATGTTATTAAAAATCAGACAATATTCTGGGGGTTTTAGTTTATTTATTTCTTTCCTTGGGAAAAGCTTTGCACATTTATTCTAGATGTTCTTCTGTGCCTGCGGCTGGAAATTGATTGCTGCACAAAAATTAGCGAGTTCTTGTTTAAGCAGTTTGCGAAAATTTTAAGAAGGGGAAAGCAGACAAAAAGACGAAAAAACAATTT
>JACRGE010000039.1 GCA_016212465.1 Microcaldota archaeon | reverse complement strand
CTTGAAGTAAGAATTGAGTATCCGTACCTTGTCTGTTTCCCCATCCGTCAAGACAACTTCCGGGAATCCTCCATATTTCAGGTATTCGGAAAACGCTTTCTCCAGCTTTCCCCTGCCAACGGTTGTTTTTTCGACTTCAATTTTTTTGAACGAAAGAAATTCTTTGAATGAAAGCGGGAACATCTCCACCGAAAGCATCCTTCCGCGCAGCGGCTTGTTAGGCACAATAAGATTTTTGCGGGAAGAGCTTACCACCAGTTTCAATTTGCCTTTCAGCAGCTCGTGATTTCTCGCAAGCCAACCCTGCCAATCGTGTGCGCTCGTTACTTCATCAAGAAGCAAATAGCCGTCATCGCCAAACCATTTAAGCGCGTCATCAAGAACGTGCTCAGTTCCATTCAGGCGGCTGTCTTCCACATTGACGTAGCCTGCTTTTTTCCCTTCGTTAACCAGCTTTTGAAGAAGCAGCATGAGAACGCTCGACTTGCCCGAGCGCCGAATTCCGGTCACAGCCACAATCTTTGACTGAACACCTTTTTCTATCGAATCCAGATCAATGTCTCTTGCATACAACGCCTTCTTCCTGGCGTAGGCAGTCCATTCTTCAAACACGTCAGATGAGCTCATAAATAGTTTTTATACAGAACAATTTATAAGCATTTCTGTTCTCTAGAAAAACAATATAAAACGGACGAAAAACCGCAGGAGTCAGACTCTAGTACCACCCTTAAGCTGCCTAATCAAAGGATTTCCACGTCGAAAACGAAATCTTTAAACATTATTAAGTCTATCCTTTTGCAAAAATTCTTTTGACGTGAATTTTGATGAGGCTGAAAATTCCTTCCCGTAATTTCAAAAATTTCTTTTTCAGCTCTTTTATCACGTCGCCATGCGTTTTTGCTTTGCGAAAAACGTTTTTTTTAAGTTTTGAAAGTAGGGAGTATGAGATCATCAGAAGCATCCAGTAACGTCGGAGTGCCTTCTTGCTTCTCACCATGCAGCCCTCAAAACCCAGTGACTGTTTTTCTGTGCGGATGCAGACTTCTATTTCCCAGCGTTGGGTGAAGTGGCGGACTAGTTCTTCTTCGGTTGCTCCAAGCATGTTTGAAACAAGAACTGCGGAAACTTTTCTGGCGTGCCTGGAGCTCTTTGTCAAGACGATTTTGAGAACTCCAAGTTTGTTGACTTCCACCACTGCCTCATGGCACCAGTAAACTTTTCCATCCACAGAGACCTTGTGATATTGCCAAGATTTCACGCATCTCACAAAATCTTTCAAGGACAACCTCTGTCCTCCCACGTAGATTATTCTGTTTCTCTTTAGCTTGCTCACCCATTGCGCTCCAGATGGGAGCGCATCAATCAGCTTCTGGCAGCAGTACCAAGAATCAAAGAGGTAAACGATTGTTCTGCCAGCAAAATGCCCTGAAAAATCCTTGGCCAGCCTTTTAGCCCAGTCTATTTTTGACAGGAACTTTTTTGCGGTCTTGTCGTAAAGTTCAATTCCAAACAGAAGGTTGACTTCGCCAAGCTTGGCGAGGCAGATGACGACACTCTGCCCCCAGCAAACAGCTCCTCTTGAATGGTCATAAGCATAGTTTGCTCCGGGCAGGCTCTTTCCGCTTTTATGAAGCAATGAGTCGTCAATTATGCAATAGACGGCACTGCAATTCTTTGCTTGGCTGACCAACCATTTCCTGTACAACTCAAGCAGTTTTGCCGTTGAAATTTTGCAGCTTGTTAGAAACCTGTTGAGGGTGGACTGGCAGATTTTCCCATCAAACAGTTCTGCCATCCCACTGATTGATGTTGATGGCGAGAGAATCAGGCCAAAAATAAAGGCCATAAAGTTCTCCGCTGCCTTGCACGACGGCAACGCAAGGCATAAAAAGTTCAATTCATCAAAAGTTTTCATAAAGTCTTCGACGTGCATAGTTGGTCACCAAATCAACTTTCACGTCGGACTTTATAAAATGCAAAAGTTTAGTTGCGAGTTAGCAAAAACAGCGCATAAGGCGCCATATTAATATAGGACAACGCACAAATGATAAACTTGATTCTCATGGATTTTACGCCAGAATTGCTTAGAAAAATCAGGGTGCGCGACCTAGCGCCTGAAAACAGGGAGACTCTGGCTAAAGCGCTTGCCGCGTTGGACGTTGACGAAAGCCTGCACCCAAGCAAAAACCTCTCATTCCTTGCTTCAGTCCTCCTTTCAAAAAAATTGAAAGGAAGCAAAACAAAAAATACGCTTAAACAGATTGAAACAATAGTAATCTCTGCCAACAATCCAGTGTTTGGGGGACCGGGACGCGTAACCACCCACTATAAAGGCCGGCAACCAACCGTACCTTCAGGCTTTGAACCAAAAATGCGTCCCCTGCGCGACACCCCAGGGTATGGCCAAGACCGAAATCAAGGTCGTAGCACGAAGTTCATGAGATCCAATAACAAAAATGAGGCTGTTGGCTTGATTCTTAGAAAACTGGATGTGGATGCAGATAAGCAGTGCCAAGCTCTTAAGGAGATTATTGCAGATAAAACTTTATATGGCAAGTTAAGAATTGCGATGGATAATAGTAATGAAGTAACCGACCTGCTCGCAAAAATCCTTATAGTTGAAGGAGCAAGACTTCTTAACGAACACAAAAAATCGGGGGAACGCACATTCGATTCGCCCATAGTTGAAATGATTAAGGATCCGGTAACTCGGACTAGGCTAGCAAGCTTAATGAGGTCTAAGCCAGGAAAGAACGTGCTGCGCATAGTTTCTGCAACACCTGAAGGCGATAACCTAATAGCAGGCGTTTTATTCAATGAACCGGGAGGAAACGGAAAGAAATTGGTTTCGCAACTTCTATTAACTTCAATACCTACAATAGCGATAATCATTGAAGGCATATTAGAAACAAAGTCTATCAATAAATTAGAGGCGCACCAAGTTAAAGAAATAAAGGATCTGGGTGAACTAGGGGAGTTTGATGAGATGCTGTCTAAACCGCCCAGAGAACTAATCGATTATTTGGAAAAGGATGCAAACCGGGCTGACTTAATAAACAAATTTATTAAGAATAAGCCTGCCGCAATTTACATTATACACAAAAACCTCAAATCAAACATGGAGACCGTAGGAGACGTCTTGTCAAGCAAAGGGGGAACCAAATTAATTAAGGAACTTGCAAACAGTGATGTGGGAGTACAAATTATTGACTCGCTCCACAAAACTGACGAAGGCAGAAAACTTATGAGTAGTGAGTACCTTTCACGTTCAACACAACTTTACGTTGGTTTCAAAATCATAAGAATGAAACTGGGTCCCTTAGAGAATTGGTTGAGACCCTTTTCTTAAGCTTCTTTTTTGCTGAATGGCTTGTACTTTGGTTTTTCGTTAGGAGGCTCGAGCTTTGGTTTTGCTTCGCTGGCTTGCCAGGAATTTCTAAAGTGCTGGAACTGGCGGAAGAAATGAACAAGCTGGAAAAAAAGTTTGCGCCAGAAACAGAAGGAAGCAGGAGAACTTGAAGGAACAGTGGCTGGAAAGAAGGAACTTTAGTGTTCTTTTAAAAGAACAGGTGTACTTTTAATAGAACAATCTTCTTAGTAAAGCTTTATATAGAACATTTGTCCAATTAATCGAACATGTTTGGGCAGTATTCGTTTGTTAAGGCGCTTGGCGTGGTTTTGGCTGACCCGTCGAAAGAGTTTTCGGTCAGGGGGCTTGGGCGGGAGGCGCAAATCAGCCCGAGCGCGGCAAAGGCTGCCCTAGACTATTTTGAAGATTTCGGGCTTACGCAAACAAGGGCGTTTGGAAGGAGCCGCCTGGTTAAAGCCGACTTGGAAAACCCTTTGGCAAGGCAGTGGAAGGCCTTGATTGACGTGGAAGAAATTCAGGTGAGCGGGATTGTGCGCGAAATAATTGAAAAACTCAGCCCAAGCTCGATAACCTTGTACGGAAGCATTGCAAAAGGCACTGGCGACAAAAAAAGCGACATAGACTTGCTCGCCATAGCAAGCGGGCCAAAGAAAAAAATATCATTAAGCGGCTATGAAGCGAAACTGAAAAGGAGCGTGAGCCTTATCATTGCAACGCCGTTTGAATGGAAAAGGAAGGCGGAGAAGGACAAGATTTTTTATGAGCGCGTAATGCTGGACTCAATCCAGTTGTACGGGGACAGGCCAGTGGTTTTATGAGGATAGACGAATGCGTTGCGCAAGGGCTTCTGAAAAAAATGAGCCCTGACAAAGGAATGGCAATGAATTCAGTCAGGGCGGCGGAGCACAAGCTCGGCATAGCAAAAAGAGAGATGCAGGCAAAAATCTACGAGAACGCCGTAATCTCCGCTTACACCTCAATGTTTCACGCGGCAAGGGCGATTCTTTACAGGGACGGGTTCAAGGAACGCAGCCACTACGCGATTTCAGTCTACCTGAAAGAAAAATACGGCGAAAAAATAGAGAAGCGCTTTGTTTACACTCTTGATACGCTGAGGTCTGAAAGGCATGAAATCATGTATGGGCTGAACGAGCCCCTTGAAATAAGCGCGGAAGAAGCAAAAGACGCCATCCTGACAGCGGCAGATTTTGTTGAAGCCGTAAAGAAGATGATTTAGAAATTAAAGAGTTGAAGAATATGGGGTTGGGAATCGAGGGATTTGGAATGAAGAGATTTGCTTTAGTTTTGATTGTTGCAGGAATCCTTTTGCTTGGGTGCGCTGGAAGCGGGGATAGGGGAGCTGGAAGCGGCGGAAGCTCAGGGGATTCCGGCGGGCAAGCACAGGACAGGCCAATGACTTGCAAGCAGCTTTTGGAAAAAGTTGACTTGGATGCAGTGTTTACTGAAAACATGCACGGGGATTTCAAGGTTGAATACAAGTATGAGGAATCCAACCAGTGCATTGTAAAAGTGCTGGTTAGCGGGCCGGATTACCAGAATACGTACATTGATTTTGCGCGCGTAAACATAGCGCCTGCGAGTTATTATGACTCTGGAAAAAACGGGAAGGCAGGGTTTGTTGATGATGCAGGAGATGACGTGATTGGAAAGAAGAGCGCGCACTGGAGCATTGTCAACAGCCCTGAAACTTCGCCTTACGACCAGGTTGAAGTAAGGTTTGTGCCAACGAACAGGACTGGCTTGTATTTGCAGGTGTACTTGTGGGGAGTCAATATGCAGGGCTCTGAAGGAGACAAACTGGAAAAACAATACGTGACGCTGGACAACGCGAGGGCAGTTGCAAGGGGATTGAACAACAGGATTCCGGCTGAAACCTGAACTGAAGAAGCCTGATTTTGCAAATAAGCGCCAGCGCCGCCTACGCAACCATTCTATTTTCTGGCTTAGGCTCTGCCTTTTTCGGTTTAACGTGTTTGCGTTTCGCCATCCACACAGTTGGAGGTTCTTTGCTTGGTGTCAGTTTCGCAAGCCGCGCATTCTTCTCGCTGGGCACGCTGCCCATCTTCTTCCGCTGTCCTAGAAGAACTTCCAGTGCCTCTCGCATTATAGATATTATATCAAAGTACTGTGGCGGTATAGTTTGAGGGTCTCTTTCCTCCTCCTTTTTGAGAGCAGACTTTAGAGCCTCTATTGCAGGAACTCTGTCTTCTGCTTTCCATGAGGCGTCTTCCCCGATTTTTCCAAGCGCCTGAGCAGCACCGCGACGCACGCTCAAACCTTCATCTTTCAATACATTGATGAGCGCAGGAACAGCAGACTTGTCACCGCTTAATCCAAGCGCATCAGCAACACACCAGCGTATGCGTACTTGTTCGTCTTTCAACGCATTAATGAGGGCAAGAACAGCAGACTTGTCACCGATTCTTCCAAGCGCATTAGCAGCACGCCAACGCACGTCAAAATCTTCATCTTCATCTTTCAATACATTGATGAGCGCAGGAACAGCAGACTTGCCACCAATCTGCCCTAGTATTTCGGCACTCTCGGCTCGCTCAGAAGCGCTGTATTTAGAACTGCCAACGCGTTTGATGTGAAACTCCAAATCTTCTTTTTCTGCCATTCCAACAACCTCACTTCAAAAACAACTTCCGCAAAACTATTTGTGCTCCATTTTTATTCTTCCGCTGTCGCCACGCACTCTATTTCTATTAGCGCGTCTTTTGGCAGCTTTGCGGCTTGAATGGTTGCGCGCGCTGGCTTGTGCTCTCCGAAGAAGCGCGCGTACTCGTCGTTCATTTGCGAGAATTCGTTCATGTCCTTCAAATAGACCGTTGTTTTCACAACTTTTTCTTTTGAAGAGCCTGCTGCTTCAAGCACTTCCTTAAGGTTGGCGAGCACTTGCTTTGTCTGGTCGCGGATTCCGCCCGGCACCATTTGGCCGTCCTGCATTAAGCCGATTTGGCCTGAACAGAAAATTAGGAAAGACGCTTCTTCCCCGCCAACTTGAACCTTTACTGCCTGCGAGTACGGGCCTATTGCCTTTGGGGCTTTGTCTGAGGAGATTGAGCTTACAGCCATGGGCTTCACCCTGCAATAAAATTCTACAACAATATTTATATTCGTAGCATGCATACTTTTGTCATGCCGATTTTTGGTGGCGGTGAAGAAAGGGCTTCAAAAGCTGAGATTGAAGAGTTGAAGCAGGCGCTTTCAACCGTTCTTGACAGGGTAAAAGCGCTGGAATCAAACGTTGCTGTCCTTACTGAAAGGTATGAGACTTTTGCAAAAGAGCAG
>JACRGE010000038.1 GCA_016212465.1 Microcaldota archaeon | reverse complement strand
TGCTTCAGAATGACGAAGTCATAATGCAGGTCAGAAACGAGTACCTGGGCGACGTTTCGACTCTTTCTAAGGAAACTGAGCTAACAAAGAAGGGGCTGAAGATGCTTGGGCTCATTGTGAAAAAAAAACAGATGCTGCAAAGCGAGCTCAAGTATTATTTTAAGGGAGAAATCTATGCATACGTTACTGAGCTCAAGAAATTGGGTTACATCACTTCTGAAAAGTACAAGAACACCAGACTCCTGAAACCAACAAAAAAATTTGCGGAAAGCTTCCAACTGCCTGTGCAACAATAATCGCTGTGCTTTTTAATAATGGGAGGGTTATTGGGGCACTTCGCTGGACTGATAATTCGGAGCCTCTTGAGTAATTGTGACGTCATGCGGGTGGCTTTCGACATAAGAGGCCTTCGAAATGCGCACGAACTTCGCCTTTTCCCTTAGCTCGTCTATACTCTTCGCACCGCAATAGCCCATTCCGGAACGAAGGCCGCCCACAATCTGGTAGATTACTTCTGAAACAGCCCCCTTGTAGGGAACAATTCCTTCAATTCCCTCGGGAACGAGCTTCTTCGTCTGCATGACGCTGCCTTGAAAATAACGGTCTCTCGCTCCCTTTGTCATTGCTCCAAGCGAGCCCATTCCCCTGAACTCCTTGTACTTTCTTCCTCTTGAAAAAACAGTTTTGCCAGGCGCTTCTTCAGTGCCTGCGAGCATGCTACCCAACATGACTGAATGAGCTCCTGCTCCGAGGGCCTTTACAATATCTCCACTGTATCGAATGCCGCCATCCGCAATGAGGGGAACGCCGTGTTTTTTCGCTGCTTCTGCGCAAACAACGATTGCAGAAAACTGGGGCATGCCGGCTCCGGAAACGATTCTAGTAGTGCAAATGGCTCCAGCACCAAGACCTACTTTAATCGCGTCCACACCAGCTGAAACAAGGTCGTCTACGCCTTCTTCAGTAACTATGTTTCCAGCAACGATTTGAATCTCGTCACCGAATTCCCTTCTTAAGTTTTTCACTCCGTCTAAAACGGCTTTAGTATGACCGTGCGCAGTATCTATTACAATCGCATCAGCTCCAGCTGCAACAAGCGCTCTAGCTCGTTCGAAGTCGCTTGGGCCAGTCGCTCCGCCCACTCTAAGGCGGCCTTCTTCATCCTTGCAAGAGTTCGGGAACTTCTTTCCCTTTTCAATGTCTCTTGCTGTAATGAGCCCCCTGAGTCTTCCAGTTTTGTCTACTATCGGAAGCTTTTCAATCCTGTTTCTTTTCAACACTTCCTTGGCTTCTTCAATAGTTATTCCATCTCTTCCAGTTATGAGCTCGCTGGTCATGAGTTCCCTTACTTTCGAAGAAGGGTTTTCGTGAAACATCAAATCCCTCGTGGTGATGATACCAACCAGCATTTCTCCGTCTAAAACAGGAAAGCTGCTCACTTCATACTGCTCGACCAGTGAAAAAACCTTTGAGATAGTGTCCTCCGGCGAAACCGTGAGTGGATTCTTCACCACCCAGCTCTCGGACTTCTTTACTTTCTCAACTGCATGCACTTGTTCTTCTACGGGAAGATTCCTGTGGACAACACCTATCCCTCCTTCTCGGGCAATCGCAATAGCCATCCCTGACTCGGTTACGGTGTCCATGGGTGAGGAAATCAACGGGATGTTCATGCTTATCTTCCTAGTGAAAAGAGTCCCGGTTTTCACCTCAGCGGGAAACACCTCAGAATATGATGGAACCAAAAGGACGTCGTCGAAGGTAAGCATTTCAGAATCGGTTCTCAGCTTGTTCGCAGTATCACCCAAAAGAATGCATAAGAAGAAACTAAAATATTAGGGAGAATCACATTTAAATCGTTATTTCCTTTACAAAAAATGTCACAAAAAATAATCAAATAACGCAGGGATCACAGATAAAATCAGCTTGAAGCGATGCTCACACAGTTTTCTTTCTTCTGTGAATCACTGATCTTATCGCACAAAGAAATTTCCTTTGTGTTTTTTGCAACGGAGTAATAACAGTCGTCTTTTATCCCCGTGTCGTCTAGAGCATCGCAGTTGGTTGCGTTATTTAATTGCATCAATACCTGCCTGTAGCAGGACTCCCTCTCTGGCGAAGGGCCGTCTTCCGGAGAGCCCCCGGGACCCTTTACTTTTTCACATAACGTCAGGTTGCTTGAAAAAATTGCTACCTGAAGATAACAAGAATCCCTTGTTCTGTCATAAGCTGGTTCATCCGCTATTTTTTTACATATGTCAACGTCTCTTGTTTTAATGGCCATATTCCTATAGCAGTAGTTCCTTGTTGATTTCTGGGTGCTGTTTTCACAAACTGAAAAATCTTTATTCCTTATTGCGAGTTCACGCCTACACACTTGAATGGTGTTTGAGTCTTCCAAGCTATCGCAGGAAAACGAAGTGTTCGATGCTGGACCGACGTATGCATAGCACTCCTCCCCATATCTTGGGGTTTGAATCTTGGCGCAGATTGATTTATCTGTTGTTGCAACGCCTACTCCCTTGTAGCATCTGTCCCTGTCCGTTTGGTTCTGGAGCTTATTGCACACAGACAAATCTTTTTCGTGAGTCGCTACAGTTGTATAGCATGATGCACTGTCGTGTGAATTTTGTATCTTTTCACAAATTGACGCGTTGAAAGTATCAATTCCAAGCCGCACATAGCAACCGTCTTTTTCAAGCTGGTTTTCTATCCCTTCACAACCTGAACTGTCTTTTTCCCCAAGCTCTAGTGTCGTGCTAGTGTTTTCTTCAATTGTAGTTCCGGTAACGTTTATAGCTTGGGTGGTGGTTGTCGCACCTGGTTGTTGCTGGACACAGCCAAAGAAGAGAAAGGCTACAAGCACAGTCAACAGCAGAAATTCAGGTTTCACGGCATCAAATTCCTTAAGGTTGATATAGAAAAAAGACAGATATTAAGCTTTCAATCACAGCGTTGAACGGTTTATCAGTCACATTCTTCCTCATCTGGTTTTTCATAGCGGGCTGATACAACTCTCCGGATCTCCTTGGCCTTTATCTCGCCTATCCCGTCCACTTCCTTCAACTCCTCTTCAGACGCATTAAAAACGCGTTCCACGCTACCGAAATACTCCAACAGTTTTTTTGCATGAACTGGCCCGACTAAGGGAAGCGATTCCACGATGAACTGCTGGTGCATTGGAAGGTCAAAAATTCTTTTCTCGAGCCTCAGTTTCAATTCCTTTTTCTCCTTCAACTGCTCCCTTTCTGCAGTCTGAAAAATGAACTCCGCTAGTTCCTCCTCTGAATCGAAAAAAAACAGAGGTATCTTGAAGTCTATCGCAAGGGAAATGAACGCCCCCTTTAATGCCCTTGGGTTTATTCTCTCAAACTCCCTTCCCACTACCACAAGGATTGGGCAAGAAAAATTCCGCACAAGCTCTTGAGCTTGAACAAATAGCCTTCCGTCTATTATACTGTTCTCAAAATCAGCTGCGAGCTTTTTTTCCAAACCCACTCTGTCGCTCAAAATAAAATCCCCTACGACAAGTCGTTTTGCCTTCAATTTGGCGCCGAGCTCGAACAGTTTTTTCGCGGTCTCGCTCCTCAACTCCCTGTCGTCCAAGTACACCTGGATTATCTCGCTTGGCAGGAAAACAATTTCATCGGCTGGCTTTTCTTTGCTCTGCATTTCCTACACCACATTAATATTGGTTAAAATACAAATAAGATAATTAACAAAGGGAAAAACAATGGAAAATGCGCTTGACCTGGTGGCTCAGATTGGAATCGCTGTCTTAGGAGTATCATCAATCCTGCTCCTTGCGAAAAAGAACAAATGGGGCTTTGTGTGCGGGCTCCTTGCCCAACCATTCTGGTTTCTGACTGCTTTCCTGAACAAACAGTTTGGAGTTCTTTTATTGAGCGTTGTTTATTCCCTCAGTTTCGCCTACGGGGTTTACGAGTGGTTTTACAAGAAGGACGCTAAACCGCTTGGAAGAAAGCAAAAGGTGAAAAAATGAAAGCGGACATCGGTGTATTCGGGGGCACTGGTTTTTTTTCGTTCCTTGAAAACGTTGAGCAAATTGATGTAGAAACGTCTTTTGGAGCTACTTCGGATAGGATTTCTGTTGGGGAATACAAGGGCAAGAAAATAGCCTTCCTACCACGTCATCGCCATGATTACTCAATCCCTCCGCATATGATTAATTTTCGCGCCAATATCTACGCGATGAAATCCCTTGGCGTGAAGAAAATCATTTCGCCTTGTTCATGCGGCTCGTTGCAGCTTGGGATAAAACCTGGTGACCTAGTTATCCCAGACCAGTTTATCGATAGAACGAAGGGGAGGAAAGACACGTTTTACGATGGACCGAAAATCACATTCGTATCGGGCGCGGAACCCTACTGCTCCTCACTTAGGGAAATCGCAATCGAATGCGGGAGGAAGCTCAAGCTGCCAATTCATGAGAGAGGAACCGTGGTAGTGATCCAAGGGCCTCACTTTTCAACGAAGGCCGAAAGCTGTTGGTTTTCCAAAATGGGTTGGAGCGTAGTTAACATGACGCAATACCCTGAAGTCATTCTCGCAAGGGAGCAAGAGATTTGTTTTTGTGGCATTGCGCTTGTTACGGATTACGACGCAGGGCTTCAAGGCCATCCAGAGATAAAATCCGTGGAGGCAAAGGACTTCATGAAGGTGTTCAACGCGAATATAGAAACCGTGAAAAAACTGTTGCTGGAAATAATTGAAAAAACAGATGTTGAAAAGGAATGCTCTTGCAACGCTGCTTTGAAAAACGCGACTCTCTGAAAGTTTATTGGAAAACGATGATATGATGAATGACGTTGAACTCAAGGAAAGGATAAGAAATATTCCCGATTTTCCAAAGAAGGGAATCGTGTTCAGGGACATAACAACACTTCTCAAGGATGGCAAGGCGTTCGGCGGCGTAGTTGACATGCTGGCAGAACATTTCAAAAGCAAGAACATTGACGTCGTTGTAGCAGCCGAGTCAAGAGGATTCATTTTCGGTGCAGCCATTGCAAATGCGCTTCACATTGGCTTCGTTCCAGTCAGAAAGCCAGGAAAGCTTCCTCACAAAACGATTAAGGAAACGTATGAATTAGAGTATGGAAGCGATTCGCTTGAAATTCACGAGGACGGCATTGAAAAGGGGTCTAAAGTTCTTATAGTAGACGACCTGCTTGCAACAGGCGGGACTACCAAGGCAGCTGTGAAGTTGGTTGAACGACTCGGTGGAAAAGTGGCGGGAATCGCCTTCGTGATTGAACTCTCTTTCCTTCACGGCAGAGACAAACTCAGGGACTACGACGTGTTTTCTCTAGTAAAATACGATTCCGAGTGACACACTAACCAAATTCAGAGAGAGGCTTTTGCCCTGGAGGAAGTTCTTCCACTGCTTTTCCCATTTCTCCCCTCATCTCAGAAATTACTTGCCTCATCTTTTTCTCTTTCCTCTTTGAAATCCAGAAATACGCTTCATCCCTTGTATCTCTTGTAATCAATACAACCACGTTGCCGCTCCTTACCCTGCCTGTCCTACCCCTTCTCTGAATAGCCCTTATTTCAGAGGGAACCGCTTCGTAGAAGATGACCAAATCAACTGCGGGAATGTCCAACCCCTCTTCTCCAACAGAGGATGCGACAAGAACATTGAATTCCTTGGCGCGAAACTTTTCCAAAAGTTGAATCTGCTCCTTTTGGCTCATGCCCTCGTTGCTCCTACCGACCAGTTGCCTTGCGTCTACTCCAGCAATCTCGTTCAGCTCTTCCACGAGCTTCCTCACGGAATTCCTGTAATGAGCGAAAACAATGATGGACTTTCCTTCCGTTACTTCCGTCCCAACGATCTCCTTGAGCTTTCTTATCTTCGGGTGCTCTACGCCACTTTCCAGAAGCGACTCGCATTTTACGGCCAGTTTTTTAATCCTGAAATCCGACAAAAGATTCTTGACCGCCTTGCTCTTTACTTTCCTGGTTTCCATGTCCTTTAAAAAGCCGCGAAGGGCTTCAATGCCTTCGACTTCAAGCAGTTCGGTTCCGTGAACCAAGTTTATCACTTTCGCAAGCACGCTCAGCGAAGAAAATGTGGCTGGAAGGGAAGCGACAAGCTTTCCTCTCAACTGCAGCAGATCTCGTTTGTTGATCTTTTGTACGCTGGCACTTTCAATCACTCCCTGTTCCTTGAGTAAAACCAGGTTCTCTTTCAGCATTTCATCCAGGATTTCCCTCAATCCGACTATCTCCCTAGGGAGTTCAACGAAAACCCAATCGAAAAAAATGTGTTTTACGTACGGCTTCACGTCCCTGTCAAACTCTTGTTTGATTTCAATGTTTTTGATTCCAAGATTATCGCAGATTTCCTGGATTTTTTCCTTCTGAGAGGATGGGGATGCGGTGAGGCCGATAACAAGCAGACCCGGGACTTTTCTTGCTTGCCCCGCGATGAATGCATAGGCATAGTCTCCAACACAACGATGTGCTTCGTCTACAATAAGAAGCGAAAAATCCTCTAGCTTGAGCTTGCTTGTAAGCAAGTCATTCTGGATGGTCTGGGGTGTAGCCGAGATGATTTGAGCTGTTCCGTAAATGCCCTCTCTTTCTTCAGGTGAGGTTTCGCCGGTTACCACTACTACTTTTTCTCCACTGATTTCAAGCAATTCCTTTATCCTGTTTGCCTGTTGCACAGCAAGCGGTTTGGTGGGAGCCAGGAAAAGAAACTTGGATGAAGGAGATTTTCTTAGGAGCTTGGCCATGACCAGTACCGCTATGAAGGTCTTTCCCAGTGCAGTAGGCATTATCACAAGCGTGTTACCTTTCTTCAGAACGTTTTCAGCAGCCTCCACCTGGTAGGAGCGGAGCTCTATATTCTCCAACTTCAGTGGAATTCTCGAGGACGTGTCCATTCATTCGCCTGATGACAGAAACAAATTAATGCACACATAGTATATGTACTAATACGAATAAATGCGGGATGTGGGAAAAGATAACAAAAGTTTTTATACAAAGACAACCTTTATAATTGTCCGCAACGTAGTTTATTCGGCAGCCTCAGTGCAGTAATGTGTTTAAGGTGGTTCTTGTGGTTGACTTGCCTCTTGCTCCTGTCGAAAGACTGATTAGAAAAGCTGGCGCGGAACGCGTTAGTCCAGATGCGGCTGAAGCACTTGCCGATGTTTTAGAAGAGGCGGCTATAGACATCTCGCAAAGGGCGGTCCAACTGGCCAAACACGCGGGCAGGAAAACAGTTACTGCCGACGACATAAAGCTTGCTTCACGATGAATCTTTTGAAATCTGCTTCTTGTTTTTCTATAACCAAACCTTATTAGCCACCTTTTCTTTAGGTTATCGTAACGGGGATGCGATGAAGCCTGAAGACCTGTTTTTCACGAAAGCGATGGATGAAGATGAGTACATAATCGCGCGCTATTACGTGGAAAGCCCGCTTGGGTTGAAACGGGGAGCTGAGGAGATAGGAAAAGAGGAGAGCACCGGAACGTGGACGAGTGTACCAAGAGAAAGAAGGATCCACAAACTCTATGCGGCAAGAATAATAAAACTTGATTACAAGAACTCAATTTCAGACATAGGCTTTCCCATAGAAAATTTTTCTTGGGATGTCGGTGGCATCCCCCAATTAATGAGCACAATAGCAGGAAACCTTTTTGGGCTAGAGAAACTCAAAAACGTGCGGTTGTTGGACGTGCACCTCCCGAAGTCTGTGGTGAGAGAATTCAAGGGCCCGAGGTTAGGGGTTGAAGGCCTACGGAAAATAATTGGAACAGAGATTAATCGAAGGGCGCACGTTGGCACCATCATAAAACCAAAGATAGGTCTTCCTCCGAAGGAGCAGGCAGAAGTCTTCTACGAAGCTGCTTCTGGTGGAATAGACTGCGGCAAAGATGATGAAACGCTGAGCAACCAAAGATTTTCTCCCCTTTTGGAAAGGGCTCAGGCAATAAGAGAAGTGGTTGACAAAGTGAAGAGTGAAACAGGAAGGAGAGTGCTTTATGCAATCAATGTAACCAACAGGTGCGACAAGCTCCTTGAAACTGTTGATTCAGCAGCTGAAAACGGCGCCACTCTCTTGATGATAGATGCAGTCTGCGTTGGCTTGAACGGGATTCAGGCAATCGCTGAAGCAAACAACCATCTCCCACTCCTCGTTCATAGGGCCGGCCATGCTGCATTCGACAGAAACCCCAGGCACGGTATAAACAACATGGTTATTGCAAAGCTTTCGCGGCTGTGCGGTGGGGACCTTATACATACCGGCGCAATAGGCAAGATGCACGGCGAAGTCCTTGAAATCAGGGCCTACAACGACTTCTTGAGAAGGGAATGGTTCCACATAAGGAAAAGCATGCCCGTTGCATCAGGTGGACTCCATCCAGGGCTCGTTGAAAAAAACATCAAGCTCTTGGGAAGCGACCTGCAGTTGCAGGCTGGCGGGGGAATTCATTCACATCCAAAGGGAACGAGAGCAGGTGCAGCAGCCATGCGCCAGGCAGTAGAGGCAGTTAACCACAGAATTCCATTGAACGAATACGCTAAAACCCACTCTGAACTCAAGGCAGCTTTAAAGAAATGGGGTTATGTGAGATAGCTGCAGAAGTTTTGTTTTGTTGGCATCAAAGTCGTCACCCCCAAAAGGAAAGGCATAAAAAATTTTCCTTCCGAATTCTTCGGGTGTGGAGACGTGAACTATTTGCGCTTATTGCTAGCGCTGCTGTTTCTTGCATTTTCATGCAAAGCGGAAACGTTCGTCGCAGGGGGGCTCGGCTTGGAGTACTGCGAATACCCTTCGAAGCATCTCGCGTTATCGATGTGCAACGTGCCGGAAGGAGGGAGCCAAGGGTGTTTCGCAACCAGCAGTTCTTGCGACGCGGCTTTCTCGGGCGGAACCCATTACTCCGGAGGCAACCCGCTCAGCGGAAGCATTCAATTCCCTAAAGGAATTTACCGAGGGGGAAACGTTTCTTGGGTTGGGGCAGTGAGAAGCACAGGGGTGTGCGAGGCGTTTTATTTGAATGGAGTGAACGTGTGTTCTCGCTGCGATTTCCCTGGGGGAGAAGAAAACTTTGCGGCAGTGAGCTGCAGCATTCCCTCTTCTGCAGTGAGAATGAATGCGGCAAACTCTTGGGCAATTTACGCAGTGGGTTCTCTGGCCTGCGGGCCAGGCGGAGGGTGGGGTAGAATCGCTTCTTTCAATGGCGGCCTCGGCGCCTTGCAGTGCGGCATGCCAGTTGCTGCTTCCGTGAAAATTGTGTTGGATTATTTCATAAACACTCCTCCAACTCCTCCGAAAATAATTACCATACCAGAAGGAATTTACGACAAAAACATTTCAATAAACTGGAATGCATCAGAGGACAAGGAGCAGAATCAGAGCAGCCTCGCCTATAACCTATGGGTTTTTGACGGGAGTTGGAGGGAATTAGCGAATATGCGTGCAACCGCCTATGACCTCAACCTCTCGAACTTAGGTGACGGCAATTATTCCCTGAAACTGAGGGCAGGGGATGGATTTGAATACGGGAATTTCTCTGAAGAAATCAATTTCACTGTAATTCATTTTGCTCAAAAAAACAGATTAACCCCAGGGAAAGCGAGGGCGGGTGAGCCTGTTTCCTGGACAATAGATATTTTGGGAAAGGGCAGTGGCGTGTGCACCTACGATATTCCCAGAGACGTAATAAAAAGCGAGTCAGTAAGCAACTCAAGTGGAGAGATCCTCCCTGAGGCAAGAGGTGCATTCGCATGCAATCTCTTGGAAGACGATTATTCTATCCGCTATGAAACACCTGCCCCTGTGCTAAAGGAATACGGTTGGCACCAGAATCAACTCTTTGCAGCAAATGCTTCTGTACAACATGCCATTGGATTATATGGGTTATCAAACCCTTCGCTGGAGGATTATGCTGGTGTGGAAGCTGATTTTTTCTGCCCATCATTTGGGAAATGTAATGAAAGCGGAATCCGGGCGGATCTAACTGCTGGAAACGAGTTGAATTTCTCAATAGGCTGGGAAGGAGACGCGTTGAATGAATCACTTGGTGAGTGGATTGCTGAAGGAAACCTCTTCACGCAGACGCTAAAAATGGGAGTCAACATAACCAATCTCGCAGAAATCAATTTCTCGATTGCCGGCTTCTCTGTTTCAGCTGTTGAAGGAAACCTATCCCTAGTGGAAAATGAGTCAGTTTATTGGAGCGAGCTATTTATTCCCGCGTTTGGTGCGTGGAAGGGGATTGCGGAGCTTTCATCCGATTACATAAGTGATTCACTGCACTGCAGCAGGGAAGCAAACTGGGAGCGATGCGTCCTTCACGCGTGCAACACTACCCCCGCTGAATTCAAGGGAATTGAGGGAAAGATTGGGTTAAACGAAAGTTTTGTTGACTCGGGGAGAATTTTCCTAAAGACTTTTGAAAACGGCATTGAAAAGGACATCACGCCAAATTCCATGTGCCCAAACCTGGACTCGTTCCAAATAACCCCCGCGCGCCTGTGGAAGACGTGCAAGAAAGACCGCAATTCCAATTGGTTGGTTGATGAACTGATTTTCTTCATTCCTAGTTTTTCATACGTGGAAGTGGAGGCAGCTGGAATGCATCTTGGAACGGATGGAGATCCCTGCGCTTTCAACGAAGACTGCGCTACAGGCTATTGCTTGCAAGGAAAGTGCTCTAAAAAGCAGAGGGTGCCTTGGACGGGAAGCGGCTCTTCAAGCGGAGGTTTTGCTGGAGCATACGTCGAACAAACTAAAAAAGCTGTTGACCAAACTCTGGAAGACACGTCAGAAAAATCTGTGGCAAACAAAACGAACGCATCCACAAATTCCGTTAGACAAAAAATGAATGCAACGAAAGAAGCAGTAGACCTAAGGATCTTGAATTCCGTTGAAATAGGTTTTCACGAGATAGGGGTTTTTGTTGAAGGAGAGCCCGCGCAAGGAATATTGAGAATAACAGACCCCAAGGGACGCAGGTATTTGAGGGAAATCGGTGGCGCAGGAATCGTGGGATTCGTATTTGATGCAGAAGGCAATTGGCGGGTTGAGTACGAGAACGAGTTGAAGATAGTTGAAGTGAAAAAGCCTCAGAACGCTGTGGCTGAAAACCCAAGTTATGAAACGCCGCTTACTGGCCGCCTTGTTACAGGCTTCGGCGGCGTAGAATGTGCAGCATTGTTTATGATTGCGGTATTGGCAAGTGCTTTCATGTACAAACGAAAATCTTCGGCAAAGATTGAAAAGCACGTTAATGGACAAAAAATTTCCATTGAAGTCAGACCAGGTAACCTTGGCCTAAAGGAATTGGAGTTGATTGACTTCACAGAAGCAATGCCTGTGGTATTCACTGAAAAGCCTGTTGAAACCAAGGAAACCATTACGGGAGTGATGCTTGTTTGGAGGAAAGATGCTCTTACAAAGGGAAACAAATGGATTGTGGAATACGAGCTGTGTAGTGGAAACCAGATTAAAACCGGGAAGGCGCGGCTCAAGGCTGTTGACAAAAGAGGCAAACCGGTTGTGGCATCAGGATGAGTGCGCCTTGAGTTTCCTGTATTCATCGCTGATTTCCTGCAACTCAGCTAACGAAAGCGTTCTCACTCTTCTGCCCTTCAAGCCAGTGGGTTCTACCCACTCCAGCAACTCCTCTTTACTCATTCCAAGCGCCTTGGTAGAGTGAATGAGAGCATTCTTCAGGGACTGGTTCTTGTGCTGAAAAATTGCTGCGATCAAGCGGCCGTTCAAATCAAATTTTTTGTCTTTCTTTAGGTAGACAATTGCAGAATCCACTCCGGGGATGGGTCTAAAGCATTCTCTTGAAACCGTGCGGACGATGGAAACGTCGCACCTGCTTTGAACCATCGCCGTCAAACGAGAGTACTCCGAGGAGTTCGGTGAGGCGACAAGGCGCTCTGCAACTTCTTTCTGCAGACACAGAACAGCCTCCTCGAAATTAGATTCGATGATCCTGAAAAGCAATTTGGATGAAATATTGTACGGCAGGTTGCCGAAAATTAGTTTAAACCCCTCAAAATTAAATTCAAGCGCGTCGCATTCCAATATTTGAACATTTTTTCTCTCCATAAACCGTTCATGCAGTTTTTTGACCAAGGAGGGACTGATTTCTATTGCGACCACTTTCTTCGCTTGCTTAGCCAAAGCTTCGGTGAGGTTGCCCGTTCCCGCCCCTATTTCCAGCACTGTTTTTTCATGCAAATCCAGAAAAGAAGAAATTGCTTCCAGCGTTGGACGGTCCACAAGAAAATGCTGGCCGAACCTTGCAGGCTTAGGCATCAGAACCAACTAATACGCTTCACTCTGCGAAGGCATTTTAACGAATAGGTAGTACTTCGAAATTCCTTCCAGCTCTTCTACGATTCGGTTGATGAACAAGTCCTCGATCTTTCCCAGATGCGGGACCCTCTTCTGAATGTCCTCAAAAGAGGTAAACGGCTGTTTTTCCCTCTCACTCAACAAATCCTGCAAATGCTTTTTCCCAATTGAAGGAAGGAGTTCAAGCGTATGCGACCGTATGTTGATTGCGCCCGCGTGATTGATAAAGTTAACGAACTCTGCTTCCCTGGCTGCCACAATTCTTCTGACCATTCCTTGAAGTTCCCGCTTTGCTGTATTGGTTAACTGAGCGTATGTAATCCTTGACTTGATGTAGTCCACCTTGTCACGAGTGCCCTTTCCGATGTATATTCGTTCCCCCACGTCAGCTGTCATGCCTGGTTTTATCACTACCTCTAGAAGAGTAAAGAATTGTTCGCCCACCACCTGCACAAACTGCTCTTTCTTTGCTTCATCGGCTCTGCCGTAGGGAAGGAAATCTAGTACTAAGCCGTATTCCTCTCTCTTAAACATTCAAAACACCCGATAATTATGCATTCTCTAAGCTAACCGATGAAACTATCCCCCCAATCCAAATGCTTTCCACCTTCAAGAACCAATTTTATTTGCGGTATTTCTTAATGATTTTAATGATCTCCTTTAGGGACTCCTCAGGCAATTCCACCTTGTCCTTGGAGAGTATGGCCTTCGCTTCCTCTTCCTTCTTAGGCAGGATGTTGATTATCGTGACGCACGCAGCCGATTTTTCACCAAGGCCATTAATCTTGGCCAGTTCCTTCATCAATTCCTTCGCGGCTTTTACATCAACCTTCGAAAATTTCTCGGCGTAATCCAAGGCGTTCTGCTGCTCGTAACTCAACTCCCCGTCCGCCTGCCTTTTCTTCAACAACGCCACTACTTCAGCCAATGTAATGGGCTCATTTTTCACAAGCTCCATACGCTTCCCTTCCATGCATTTCAAGTGAATGAATTTCTCACCATAGGCTAATGAGGGACAACTAATTAAGCATTCACGCCCTCTTCAAGTGAATGCTTGGAACTGTAAAAATCTTTTCTTTGCCTAAGTCAGCCAACTTGACCACAAAAGAGTCACCACGTGCGCCCAACACCTCGCCAATCCTTCTGTTGAACTTGAGAGGGGGTTTTCCACCGAAGCGAGGATTAATGTCTATGCGTACGTGCTCGCCTATTTCAAAGCGCTCCAGCATGTGCGTTATGGGAACCAGTCCCTTGCTCTTTAGGCTACGTCCTTTCTTTGAATAAGCGCCCCGTGATCTCTTCATTAAAACCACCAAAAATCCGTCAAAAGCCGAAACTAGTTTAAGCGGCTTTTTAAACAAAAACCAAGGTTTAAATATTTGTTACCACCTAATAGTAGTATGCAATTCGACGACTTCATGACCGTGATAATAGGTTTCGTGATTCTCCTTTTTATACTTACTCAGTACCAGGGCTATTCATCCAGTGAGAGCGTGTGGGGCGCTTTTGCGGTGGTTATTGGCGGCATCATTCTTGTCCTCGTACTGGTTTTCTCCATATTCGTGGGGGCCATCGTCGGCGCACTCGCTTTGGGGGCAATCGGAGTCATCGGAATACTGGGTTTGCTCTGGCTCGTCATAAACAGCTTGCGTGGATTCAGTGCACAGGATGCACTCGTATTCGTCGTGTTTCTGATCTTCATCCTATTGCTGGTATAAGCCACTAACTGATTTCTTTTAAAGCGCAACCCCCCCGCGACTTTGCATGATAACTAATGCTCCTTGGGGTTTCCAAGGTGGTTATTGTGCAGCCGTCTAGGTTAACGTGCAAGTGAGCAGGTTGTTGTGCAAAGCCCTCTTCCCCGCAAGGGTTAAAAACGCCTTTAAAAACCTTTTTAAAGCACCAAAAACTAATGACTACACAGATATCCGATTCTTAAAAATATAGGGGGGAGCGTAATGGCGAAAGGAAAGAAAAAAACTGCTGGGGAAGAGAAGCCTGGGAAGAAAAAGAAGATAGACGTGAGCTTCAAGGTAGAGAACATCGTCGCAAGCGCCAACCTCAACGTTGAACTGGATTTGTTCAACATTGCGATGGAAGTTGACAACGTTGAATATGAACCGGAACAATTCCCTGGTGCGATCATGCGCCTCAAGGAAATTGGTACAACACTTCTTTTGTTCAAGAATGGGAAAGTAATTTGCTCTGGAGCAAAGAGTGAGAAACAGATTGAGACGAGCATCAAGAGGGCGGTTGAACTGCTCAAGGACTTCATTGAAGAGTGAGAAAATGAGAGACAAGCTCCTTGTTTTTCTTCTTTTTTCCACTTTGGTTTTATTCGGGTGCGTAAATCAAACCCAGACCGCCACCACGTCCACAACCGCATTCGCTACAACAACTACCTCGGAAGGCGCCACCACTACTGCCGCTCAAACGTCAACGAGCATTGAAATGCGTGAAAACATTGAAGTGATGCACTCATGGTACAGTGGAATGGTTGACGCGTATGGGAAGTTCTGGGTGAGAAACAACGGCTCCCTTTTCCTTGAAGAACGACGCTGGTTTGACGCAAACATCACGACGAGAGAAAGCGAGCTTCCGCATAACGAACTACAAGCCTTCAAGAAAATGGTGGCCGACGCAAATGTTTTCAGCTTCAACGACTCGTACTGGTGCCGGCAAAATTGTCCTATGGACCTGCCGAGCAGGCTCGTCACCTTTAGGATAAACGGAAGGGAGAAGAATGTTTCCATGTACTTTCCTCAGAACATGCCGCAAAGCTTGACGCAGATTATAGAAAAGCTGAACGAGTTCAGGATAAGGTTTTTTTCAGTCACTACGACTACCTTGGGGTTCTGCGGCAGTTCTACCTACGGCCGTTGTTCCTCTAACGCAAATTGCACGACCGGAGGATGCTCTGGGCAGGTATGCCAATCAAGAACGGAAGAATCCGTAGTAACCACCTGCGAATGGAGAGAGTGTTTTGACGAAACCAAGTACGGACTTTCCTGCAAGTGCGTTTCAGGCGGCTGCAAGTGGTCTTAAAAATCCTCTGCCGTCAGGTATTTATTTCCTTTCTTCCAAATTATCTTGGACAGCGGTCATAGGAGAGGTGCAACACCCGTTCCCGTCTCGAACACGGAAGTTAAGACCTCTTACGATCCAGCGAGTACTGCTTTCGTAGCGGGAAAACTGGTTGCTGCTGCCACTTTCATCTTTTTCTCAAGGTTTTATATAACCCCACGTTGATTATTTACTTGAGGAGAGTGCATGGCATTTTCACACCCTTACTTCATCACTCTAGCAATCAGTTTCATTATAACCTTCGCAGTCGTCCCCTACTTGATAAAGAAGATGAAGGAACGGGGGTTTGTGGGGGTTGACATAAACAAGGTTGAAGGTGGATTGAACCTAGGGGAAATGAAGCAGCTTAAAGCTGTTGAAGTGAAAGAGGCCAAGGGTAAACCTCATCTGGTTCCGCGTGGTGGAGGAATCGCGGTGATAACTGGCTTCACAGTTGGAATGCTTTTCTCGCTTGTTTTAATGCCAGAACAAAAGATTGACCTAGCCTTGGGAGGGCTCTTGAGTATTACTCTGATTGCAATGATCGGAATCATAGAAGACTTTATTCCACTCAGGCAAGTGTATAGAACGGTTCTGCCCGCCTTTGCCGCGCTTCCGTTGATGGTGCTTAACGCTGGCACGGCAATGATGACTCTCCCGTTCATTGGAGACGTGCACTTTGGGGTAGTCTATCCCTTGATTCTGATTCCGTTAGGCGTAATAGTCTGCTCTAACCTCATCAACTTGTTGGCGGGATTCAATGGCTTGGAAGCAGGCGTTGGAGTAGTTGCAAGCACTGGCTTGTTCGGTGCAGCTTACCTATTGGGGCGGCCAGAAAGCGCATTCATTGCAGTCGCGCTCTTCGCTTCCTGCCTTGCATTCCTTTTCTTCAACTGGTATCCCGCAAAAATATTCCCCGGCGATTCAGCTACATACGTAATCGGCGGGGCAATTGCAAGTGCGATAATAATCGGAAACATGGAGCGTGTCGGAGTAATCCTACTAATGCCTCAGATAATAGAGTTCTTCCTCAAGGCGCGTTCGAAGTTTAGGGCGGAAAACTTTGGGACACTAAGAAAAGGCAGGCTGCACTATGCGGGAAGAGTATACTCGCTTACGCACGTGGTGATGAAATTGTTTAAGCCGACCGAAAAGCAGCTTGTCGCAATCCTACTGCTGTTCCAAGCGGTTTTTGCTTTTCTGGGAATCACATCCATTTATTGGTAGTTACAGAACCCCGAAGTCAATCACAAACTCCACTATTTTTGGTGAGTATTCAGCTACAATCCGTTGATTGAGCACCTTGAAAGAACGCTTGTTTTTCTTGCAGGCAGCGGCTATTTTTTTCAACAATCTGTTGCATTGCGTCTTTTCAGAAAAAGCGTAGAAGTGAATTACTCCATCAGGGGCAGCCGCTTTCACCGCGGCATCCAGAAACTCCGGCCCTTTTTCAGGCAACAGCATGATTATGCGGTTAGCCCATCCATCGAATTTGGGCATCAGCTCTTTTGCATCTCCTTCAATCACCAACACTTTTTCCCCCACCCTATTCAGCCTAAGGTTTTCATGCATGAACCTCACAGCATGAGGGTTGAGTTCTATGGCGACTATCTTCACCTGCTTTCGTAGAGCAATTGTTAGCGGGAACGAGCCTACGCCAGCAAATGGAACCAGAATGCGCTCGCCGTCCTTGACTAAAGAAACAATTCTAGCTCGCTCGAATGAAAGTCTTGGAGAGAAATAGACTTTAGCCAAATCCATTTTAAAAACACAACCCGCTTCTTTGTAGACAGTTTCAGTTTTCTCCTCGCCTCCCAAGAACTCAGCTCTTCTAACCCGAAACCTGCCGCGAACTGGTGCCTTTGCAAGGACTGTTTTAATGCGTTTGCTGGACTTCAGGAGTGCATCCGCAATCTCCCTTCCTTTTTTGCGCAAAGCAGGAGGAATCTCGATCAACGCGATGTCTCCAATCAGGTCAAACGCCCTTGGGACAAGCGCCAATTCGCGTTTGGTGAATTTTTTTGACTCAGCCAGTATTTCATGGAATCCCCTCTGCCTAGTTTTTTTAGGGAATTTCGTTGATATGAATTCTGCTTTGAAAGGCAATTCAATTTCTTTTGAGCATACTGGAAAGTAGACGAAAGAGGAGTCTGAAAAAGTAGAGAACTCCTCTGAAAGGCATCCCTGCTCTAAAAGCAGTTTCCTGGCTTTTTCAGCGTTTTTTTTCTCAACCCGCAAACCTAGCATACAGCTATTAAGTGTTTGCTGCTAAAAAACGTTTTAGGAAAGGCTCGTACTTCTTGTTTTTGACTCCTAGTTGAGCTGATGTGATTTCGTCAATCGCACTTTTGGGACTCTCAGTTTTAAAGAACATATTTAAACCTTCCTTCCTATAATAATTTCGCTAGTTTTGTTTTTAATCAATGACCGATGAGACGAGGTGAGATTATGGCTAAGAGTTACGTCAAGTTCGCTACTCCCGGGGATCTGCAGCAAAAGGCCCTTGCAGTGCTGGAAGCCGCGAGGGATTCTGGTTTGGCGAGAAAGGGCACGAACGAGACGACTAAATCCATTGAGCGGAAGGAAGCGAAGCTGGTTCTGATTGCTGAGGACGTGGACCCAGAAGAGATTGTAATGCACCTTCCAGTCATCTGCCAGGAGAAAAATGTTCCGTTTATGTACATCTCCACCAAAAAGGAACTCGGAAAAGCAGCTGGCCTGAGCGTTGGAACTGCAGCTGTTGCAGTTGCAAAAGCTGGTTCAGCTGAATCGGCTTTAACAGAATTGCTTGGCAAACTCAGTGGTGTTGCGCCAGTTGAAGCAAAACCAGAGGCTCCTGCTAAGGAAAAAGAAGAAAAGCCGAAGGCAAAGAAGCCGAGGAAAAAGAAGGAGTAAGATTCAAGGAAAAAGAAGTGGAGTTAAGGAGCAAAGGCCTTTCCTAGGAAACGCAGTTTCTCAAAAGAACGTCTTGAAAAAGAAAAAGTGGTTGATGGAACATCAGGAACAAAGGAGGGTCAAGGAAACTGTCTGAAACCTTGTTGTATCGTAAATTGTTGGGTTTCATACAGTTTGGAAACTGTGTGAAGCCCAGTCAGCTCGGTTTGGCTTCGCACAGTTTGGAAACGTCAAGAATAAAAATGGGTTAAGGAAAAGACAAGACTAAGGGAAGATTGAAGAAAATTGTTCTTAAACGATATTAAGAAAAATGTAAGGTTTAAGAACAATTCCGTAGGTTTCTCATAGGAACCGAGAGGTTCCTCTTAGGGAACGTAGTTCTTGGAGGGGGTTGAGGGGACGAAGTCCCTCATAGGTGTTTTCATGGGAGGAAAGAAAATCATCAAGAAGAAGGAGCCCGAACCAGTGTTAAAGGAAGAAAAATCTGAGAAGAGCAGGGTTTACAGTGCTGAAGGCGTTCTTGGAGAAATAGTGGACGTCCTCGGTAAAACAGGGGTCTTCGGCGAAGTGAACCAAGTGATGGTGAAACTGCTTGAGGGGAAAGACAAGGGCAGGGTTATCCGCAGGAACGTAAAAGGACCAGTGAAGACTGGAGAATACATAATGCTTCTTGAAACAGAGCGGGAAGCCAAACCGATTAAAGCACGATGAAATCCCTACGAAGTCTATTTGAAGAAAAGGTGAGCTGAATGGCTGCATGTAGCTTTTGCGGAAAGGAGGTACCCGCTGGTGAAGGTCTTATTTTATTCAAGAGAGAGGGAACTGTCATGCGTTACTGCTCAAAGAAATGCGAAAAGAATGCTGCTTTGGGTCGAAACCAGACCAAGCTCAAATGGACGAAGAAAGCGGCTTGATGCTTTTCTTGACGGGATTATTTCGTTAACGCTTCAGAGAAAATCCAAAGGATTTTCTGTGTGTAAAATCCGCAGATTTTCCACATTGCCGGAGCAAAAGGGTTAGTTGCGTCGGGCAGGCGCCTCTGCATGTTTTTGTGTGACGGGAATTGAATGAAACTCATTTTTTTTGGCACCGGCGGCGGCAGGGTTGTGGTCGATAGACAACTCTTGGGAACTGGAGGATTCGGAATTGGTTTGGATGGCTGGAGCATGCATGTAGACCCTGGTCCAGGTGCGTTTCTAAAAAGCATTCAAGCCAAGCACGATTTTAGGAAAACAGACGGCATTTTTGTTTCCCATGCACATCTAGATCATTACAACGACCTGCAGATAATGCTGGAAGCCATGACTCTCGGCTATAAGAAAAAAGGTTTCATGATAGGAAGCGAGACAGTCATAAACGGGAAAGGCAAGTTCGAGAAGATAATGTTCGATTACTTCAAGAGTCTTGTTGAAACATGTTCCTCCTTAAAGCCAGGGGAATGCTTTGAATGGAAAAACGCAGTGATTGAGGCCAAAAAAACAGTTCACGAGGACCCCACCGCGATTGGTTTCGTGCTTAAAATGGATTCAAAACCAGTTCTCGGCTATACAAGCGATACAGAGGTTTTTGATGGTCTCGCCAAACAGTTTGATGGATGCATGCACTTGATTGTAAATTGCTTGAGGCCTGATGATGACAAGTTTCCTTTTCACTTGTGCATTGACGAAGCTGCAGAAATTATAAATTCAGTGAAGAAAAAACCGCGTACTCTCTTCATTTTGCATATGGGCTTGAAATTCCTGCAAGCTGGCAAGGAGGAGCAGAGAAAAAAACTCGAGGACTTGACTGGTGTCCGGACTGTTATTCCGATTGAAGGCGAAGAGATTGAGTTAAGTGAAAAAAAGCTCGCAGAGTTTATCTGATCGTGATCTTAATCACATCATACTTCTAGATTCATTGGTGAAAAAATGCTTGAGAAACTAAATTTCAAAGAGATTGAAGCAAAGGGAGTCAAGAGATGGGAGGCCAACAAAGTATATAAATTCGATGAAAATGATCTCAGCAGGCCTGTTTACAGCATAGACTCCCCCCCTCCCTTCACTTCCGGTGCTCTACACATGGGCCACATGCTTTCCTACTCCTATTTTGACATAGCTGCCAGATACAAGAGGATGAGAGGCTATAATGTGTTCTTTCCACAGGGTTGGGACTGCCAAGGGTTTCCAACTGAAGTGAAGGTGGAACAGAAGTACGGGCTTGGGCTAGGCAGGGAAGCATTTCTCAAGAAATGCATTGAGTTCACCAAGGAAAACATTTCAAAGATGAAGGAGCAGATGAAGAGAATGGGTTTCTCCCCTGATTGGAGGTACGAGTACAAGACGATGGATCCAGAATACCATAAGTTTGTGCAGTTTTCTCTCTTGAAGATGCTTGAGGGCGGTATGATATACCATGCAGAACATCCCGTGCTTTTCTGTGTACAATGCAAGAGCGCGATCGCCAAAGCAGAGGTTGACGAGATCGAGAGAGACACTATACTCAATTTCATTACATTCAAGTGCAAGGAGACTGATGAAGACATTCCGATTGCCACTACCCGGCCAGAACTCTTGCACGCCTGTGTTGCGGTTTTCGTGCACCCAAATGACGATCGTTACAAACACCTTATAGGCAAAACTGCTATTATCCCTCTCTTCAACAGGGATGTAAAGATTCTTTCCGAGCCAGAGGTGGACACGGAATTCGGAACCGGAATCGTAATGGCATGCACGTTCGGAGACAAAAGCGACGTCATGTGGGTTTACCGACACGAACTCCCCGTGATAAAGGCGTTTTCGGAAGCAGGCAGGTTGATCAACGCAGGTCCCTTCAATAACCTTAGGCTTGATGAAGCGAGGAAACGCATTATCGACGAGTTAAGGAATGCGGGAAAGCTTACGAACCAAACCCCCCTTCATCAGGTGGTAAAGCTTCACGACCGCTGTGATACCCCCGTTGAATTCATGCTTTCCCTCCAGTGGTTCATAAAGGTGAGGGACTGGAAGCAGAAGATCCTTGATGCAGCAAAAAAGATGAAGTGGATTCCCGACTTTTCTATACAACACTTGATAAACTGGACCGAGGGACTGGAATGGGATTGGTGTATATCCAGACAGCGAACATACGGGACTCCGATTCCCTTCTGGTATTGCAACAAGTGTGGATTGATATTCGTACCAGACGAGAGAAGCCTTCCGGTGGACCCGTACAAGGATCGCCCGCCTCAAGACAAGTGCGAGTGTGGCGGGGATTTGATTAGTGAACGGAGCACGTGCGATGTCTGGGTTGACTCAAGCATTACTCCCCTCGTTATAAGCGATTTTTTCCTTGGTTCAAGAAAGGACTTTACTGAGCGGGTCTACCCTACTTCCCTGAGGCCACAAGGTGTTGAAATCATCCGCACATGGGCGTTCTACACGATTTTCAGGTGCCTCTACTTCACAGGTGAGCCGCCTTTCAGGGAGCTATTGATAAACGGCAACGTGCTTGGGACGGACGGAAAGAAGATGAGCAAGAGCGCGGGCAACTTCGAGGACCCTGACGTCCTCCTCCAAAAGTACTCAGCTGATGCGCTGCGCCAATGGGCTGCATTGAGTGGCGCCTTTGCCAAAGACAGGCCGTTCTCTTACAAGGATGTTGAACGCGGTCAGGCGTTTGGAATAAAGTTGTGGAACGCTTCGAAGTTCGTTGAAAAATCCCTTGCTGGGTTTGATATAAAGAAACTGGATGCGAAGCGGCTGAAGCTGAGGGAGACCGACAAATGGATTATCAGCAGGCTCAACAAAGCGATATCCAAATGCACAGACGCCATGGATGGATATGACTATTACTCGACTATCACGACACTCCATTCATTTTTCTGGAACGAGTTCTGCGATTACTACCTTGAGGAAGTGAAATATCGGACATATAAGAACGTCGGGGAGGAAAGCAAAACCGCTGCTCAATTCACTCTTTACACCGTGCTGAAAGAAACCCTGAAGCTCCTTGCACCCATAATGCCTTTCCTCACTGAGGAAATCTATCAAAGTATTTTCAAAGATGCGAGAAGTATTCACCTCTCGGCTTGGCCAATCGCCGAGGAAGGTTATATAAATAATGAGTCCGAGAATATAGTTGCTAATTTGAATTTGATATTGTCTCACATAAGGAAGTTCAAGGCAAGCCGCGGCTTCTCTCTGAACGAAGCAGCAGACTACATTGAGATACTGGCTCCAGAAGAAACGCTGAAGAAACTGGAGACCGTTAGTGAGGAAATACTTGAAGTGGGTTCGGTTAAGACAATAAGAACGAGAGTCAAGGACGGTGAGATTGCAGTCGATCTACGCATGAGCGAGAAACAAACATGAGTTGATAGCGAAATTCTGCTCTCTTTAATCAGACTTAGGCATGCATAGAAAATTAACGGTGTTTTTTTATGGCGAGAATGCATACGATAAAAGCCTTTTGCTGCGGCAAACAGCCTTTTTCCTGCGGGAAAAATCCTGGGGAAAACAGCAAAAGCCTTGGGAAAAAATAGGTGGCTCTTATGGCAAGAATGCATACAAGAAAGAAAGGCAAAAGCGGCTCGCGAAGGCCTATAGCCAGAATTCCCCCTTCTTGGGTGCAGTACTCAAAAGATGATATATCTGGTTTGGTTTTGAAATTTGCAAATGAAGGCAAAAATCCCGCCCAGATAGGCCAGATATTAAGAGATGAATACGGCATCCCTTCTACCAAAGTCATTGCCGGCAAAACCGTTTCCCAGATCTTGAAGGATGCAAGCCAGCTGGGAAAGTTCCCGCCTGATTTGATATCGCTCATAAAATCTGCCGTGAATCTAAGAAAGCATCTCAAGGAAAATCCGAGAGACCTTAGCAACAAAAGGGAGCTTTCTAATACTGAATCAAAGATTAGGCGGCTCGTCAGGTATTACCACGAAGTCAAGAAGCTTCCGAGGGATTGGTATTACGAGCCAGAAAAGGCGGCATTGCTCGTGAAGTAAGAAAAAGGCGTTCTGAATGGTCAAAAAAATTGTGGACACTTGGAAAACAAAGAGCTGGTACTCTGTGACTGCACCAAAGTTTTTAAATGAAGTAGAAGTCGCTCAAGTGATTGCAACAGACGAGGAGCACCTCCTGAATAGGATAATCAAAGTGCCTTTGAAGGACATTACCAGAGATTTCTCGCACGTCTATACAACGCTGAAGCTCCGTGTTTGTGAAATAAAGGGGAAGACTGCTTACACCAAATTCATAGGCCATGAAATGGCGCAAGAGTACATGCGCGCGCTTGTGAGAAGAAGACGGGATGTTTTAAGCGTCGTTTTTTCAACCAAGTCAAAGGATGGACTGGAATTCAAGATAAAGGCGATAATCTTGACGAACATCATATGCAGCAGAGCTCAAAAGACCGCTTTGAGAAACCTTTTTGCTGAAGAGCTCAAGAAGAAAACGGCCAGCGAAGATTTTGGGCAATTCATTCAGGATGTCCTGTTCGGCAAAGTTTCGCTTGAAATGCTTGGAAAACTGAAGAAACTAGTTCCAATAAAAAAAGTTGAGATAAGGAAAACCGAGCTAAAGGAAGAATTTGACATGGAGGGAAAAGAGATTCCCAAGGAACAGGCGGTCGTACCACTCCCCAGTATAGAACAAAAGCCAGAACCACTCCAATAGTCGTGTTGGGTGTTCTTGACTGCTTTTCAATAATCCTTTTATTCGGTTTCAACTACTAATTTTATGAAACGCCGAAAGCGCACCAAGGGTGTTTTTCAACTGATAAGAAGGCTCATGGAAGAGCCGGTTAAATCACTTGTTTTCGGGAAGGATTTTGTTTCCCTGGTTTACGATGGCACTCCCCTAAGAGACCGTGGGCTCGTGCAAAAGCGCCAGAGGCACGTTGGCGAATGGAATAGGAAGAAGAGAAAAGTTTATGTTGACGACGATTTAAACGGCTTGGACAGGCAAGCAGTAATCTTGCATGAAGCGATTGAGGGCTATGTTGTGAGGAGATACGGGCTTGACGTGGACAGCCAAGCTCACCCCATTGCGGAAGCAATCGAGAAACGATGGTTCAAGGAAAAGGGAGGGAATTGGAGGAGCCACCAGATGAGGACCTATTGGGTTTGGAAGAAAAACGGATGCAAGTAGCGTTGGCGTTGATAAGGAGAGTGCTATTTTATGCAGAGAGACTTTTGTCAAGTTTTGATTAGTGCGACTTCATCAGAGGAGGCAAACCAGATTTCAGATGCTCTAGTCAAGAGAAAGCTTGTCGCTGGCTCGTTGATGACCCACGGACCGTCTAGATACTGGTGGAACGGAAGAGTCGTTGAAAAAGAGTACTATAATATTCAAGCTTTTTCAATGCTGAGAAACAAACAGGAAATAATATCCACAATAAAAAAGATTCACGGCGATGCGTGCCCAATAATCGCTTTTTTTGAAATTGATGGAAACGACGAATTCCTGAAGTGGATTGAAGAATCCGCCATATAACGAGTAGGTAACTATTTCTCTTGCGTTCCAAACGCGTGCTTGAACGTCTTCACCAAATGAGGTGAGCGAATCCAGACTCCGACTTCGTCTTCCCCGGGGGTTTTTTCGTCAGTTAAAAAAAGAAGCGCCTCATTGTCTGCAAGAAACATCCTCGTAGGAAGCTCTTTCGGGCTGTGGGAAACGAGTTTCGCCAAATCGCCCATTTTAGAAGCAAGCTCTTTCTGGTTTATTGGAGAAACTATGTTTACTTTCACTCCCCGCGTGCTCGCCTTCTCCAACTCCTTGAGATGCGCTTTCATCTTCCTCGCTATCCCCTCCTGCGTGGTGCTCAGGGTTATGTGGTCCCTTGCATTTGCAATCATGCCCGCAATCTTTGAATAAATAGCGTCCCTTCCCTTAAGGGTCCACACGTTTTCTTCTATCCCATACCTCTCAGTCATTGCAATGTTTTTCATCTTGCCCGAGATTTCCTTTCCAAGCTCTTCTACTTGGCCGATCTCGTCAGTCAAGGAGAGCTCCTTCTGTTTCTTGAGGGTCCTCACTGCTTCCATGATAGGAAGAGCAGCGTATTTCACGGGCCTGCCTGGTTGGAGAGCGACGAATCCTTTATCTTGAAGCTTGCTTAACACGTCATAAACCCTTGGCCTCGGGAGTTCGGCTTGCTCGCTCAACTCTCCAGCTGTTTTTTCACCCAACGTTGAAAGTGTCAAATAGGCCTGTGCTTCATACTGGTTCAAACCAAGCCGTCTAAGACTATTAAGCAGGTCAGCGTTTTTCACCATGTCAACTATACTACTAAACGCTCCCTCATTTTTAAATTTATCCTTTAGCACGAGTAACATCCCCAGCATGAAAAATATGACAACAATTATTAGCGACGATTCACTATATAAATGTATTTACTGCTCAATAGTAACATATAAAAAGAGGGCTTGTCATTAGTATTGCAGGGTTGTTTGAAAGGTGGGTTCATGCGTATCACGTTGAAACTGCTTTCTTTTCTGTTGGCGTTCACGCTCTTCATTTCCGCAACTGAACTAAGAATTAGTGCTTCTACTGTCGACCTCTCGTGCGGTGAAGGAAAGGTATTCGTATGGGCTTCGGGAAACAAACCAGTTGCATTAAGTGCTTCGTCAAGCAGCTTGAACGGCTATTTTGAAAATTCATATTCCCCTGAAGGAAACCTGGGTACATATTTCCACTTTTCTGCTCCCGACTGTTTCAAGGGAGAGGAAAACATTAGAGTGAAAGCAGATTTCTGTGATCCTTCTGGTTGTGAAACGCGCTATGTACAATTGAAAGTATTCGTCTCGCCGTGCAAAGCATGCGATTCCTATATTGAAGGATTGCCTCGGAGGCCTGCATTGACTCTCGGCGAGGACTCCAACGTAATATCCAGCAACATTTTGTCCTATGCGTCATTTGACCCAACCGTGTATGCAGTTGAACTGACTGGCCCATCCAAGTGCATGAAGGTTTATCCTAGAGAACACTTGAGACTCAAATATCAAATCACCAACCGAGGTGCTGCCGGGACTTTTGAATTGAGTCTATTAGGGGACAAGCAGGAGCTTAAAGCAGAAGTATCGCCAGATTATGTGAGCCTGCAAAGGAATGAAGCAAAAGATATTTTCGTGGACGTGCGGCCCTCACCTCTTGGTAGAGGAAAGCTTTCGTTGACTATTCAAGTAGTGCACAACTTCGTTGGAGTAGAAGAAAAGGACGTCTGCATCAACGTCGTTGACTATTATTCTGCAAAAGTTATTCTCCCCACGTTAACTCCAGCAAGAGACTGCGAAACTTCTTTGGTTGTGAAAGGCAAGATAAGAAACGAAGGCACCACTGAAGATGACTACCGCCTTTCAGGAAGTCCTTTCGCTGAATTTCCGGAAGTTGTTTCAGTAGGCTCAGGCGAGGAAGCAGGGTTTGAAATCATCCTCCCTGACTTGTCTAAGCTCAAGCTGGGACCAAACGCCCTTTATGTAAGGGCTGAAAGCCCGCATGTGTTCGGAGAAGGGTCGACCACAGTCATATTAAGCAAATGCCTTCAACCTGAAGTGAGTACAATCCAAGAACAAAACAACTCCGTCGTAAGAATAGTGGTTCAGGTCAAAAACTTGCAGGACATCCCTCTGGAATATGTTACCGCAAACATAACCGGCATTCCCTCCCAATGGGAGATAACAAAAGAGGATTCCATTACTGTTCCACCGCATTCAGAAAAAAACCTCACGATCCTAGTAAAACAGACCACCAACGAAGAGGCAAAACCTGTTGTCACAGTGAAAAGCGGTGAAAAAACCCTGAAAACAATTGAGCTACCCAAAATATCCGCAAAGGACGGAGGGTTGACTGGGTTTCTAATAATGGCGCTCAGCCAAAATCTAACGAACATCATCATAATCATTCTCACTGCCATAATTGTGCTACTCCTTATCGCGAAGCGGGACTCCAGTGAGAGGATGCAGCATCTGAAGAAAATCAAGGAAGCTGTGTCTTGAATCAATCCCGATTCAACTTATTACTTATCCCCGCTCTGTTTTCCCTCCCTACAAGGTATCAGTTTTTCTGTTCCACCTGAAAAAATCAAAAGGGTTATAAACTTAACCCAGCATTTACTCTAAGATAATTCTGATTAATTCTAGTGGAGGTTTTGACATGAATGCAAAATTCTTCGGATATTCCGCGTTTTTCATTTTGGTTGTCTTCGGGATCTCCTTCTTTCCCACGTTTTCAGCTCTAAATCTTAACTTCACGACCACTACAGCCTTTCCAATTACAACCACCACTTTTCAACCTAATTGCACTGATTCTGACGGCGGCATCAATATCTTCATAAGGGGTTATTGTGAGCAGAATTTTGGTTTGGGCGGCTATGGCATAAGTGATACCTGCGCATATTCAACAAACGGCTCTTCTTTTGTATCGGAATGTTACTGCGTTTGGGGACGAATTAATACTACAATACGCACCTGTCCATCTGGCTATTCATGCTCTAACGGAGCGTGTGCCTCTTCAACTAACGTAACGAACTGCACTGATTCAGATGGTGGAATAAACTATTTTGTGAAGGGAACAGTTTCACTAGCCGGTTTTCCTGTTGCTACCGACACCTGCTTGAATTGTTCTAGTTCTAACTGCACCAGCGGCACGTTGATAGAATACTATTGCTCCAGCAGCGCCAATTACTGGCACAAGCTATTCAACTGCCCCAACGGCTGCAATGACGGCGCGTGCCTTCAGCCAATCCCGAATTGCGTTGGGCGCTGGATAAACATAACTGATATAACTAAGGAAGGGGGAAACATCTCTGTTTCCTACGAAAGTATGGGTGTGGGAAGCAACGTTCAAATTTTTGAGAAAATAATGACACTCAATGGCACGTCAATAGAAAAAGTTTGCAATATCTTGATTGGAGTGTGTGGTGTTGGACCTAACACACCCATGAGCTGTTCGGTCAATACAAACTGCCCCTATCCAGACTTCGCCCCAGGATACCGTTATTTCGTGAAGGTTGTTGACGCGAGCTGCAGGAACGTTTCGGATACACGAGAAATCAGGGCTTCAGGTTCCATCAAGATCACTGTCGTAGAATACGCTGGTTCAGAGAACACGTCCAAGATTTTGTATAACGCAGTTGTTTCCGTGTACGACTGGCAGAACAATCTTGTTGGTACGAGGGATACAAGCGGTGGTGCAGCTGTTTTCAATGATTTGCCTGCTGGGGATTACCTTGCTTCAGCGAGTGCTCCAGGTTATAGGCCTGCCAAAGCGCCTTTCAAGATAGCTAGTGGCGACCGTGGATACCTGACGATCGCGCTGAACAAATCTGTTTACAATACCGGCTCAATCAATATCACGATAGTTGAGAGAAACAACCGCATGTGCGAAATTCCGCCTAAACCAGCCGTAGGTTGCACCCCCGATTCAAACTGTATCATTTCAGAGAGCATTAACTGCGCATCTGTTGAGCGAATCCTCTATAACGCGAGGGTTTCAGTCTACGATTGGATGAACAATCTTGTGGGCACAAAGAATACCTCAAGCGGAGCGGCAGTATTCTACGATCTGCCTGTCGGCTACTACGTCGCTTCAGCGAGTGCTCCAGGCCACTTGCCTGCTAAATCACGTTTTAGGATAGAGCCTGGCATAATGGGTTATTTGAAGATTGCGTTGGAAAAGTCCCCGGAGCCTCCAAGGATTTGGTACAGGAACGCCTATTGGCAGTGCTACGACGGTCACGAAGAGATAATGGGTGGTCCGCTGTCGTGCAAGCCAGCTAGCGCATGGTACGGGCATGCTGAACAATCCTGCAGGAATAGATGCAGCAATGAGACCTACGGCAACTGCACTTCAATATACGCCAACTGTACTGCAAGATGTGGAGTTAAATCTTTTAAAGTCTTTAACGAGTGCGAGCCAGGAAAACCCGACAAAATCCCTGTGTGCGACAAGATCGGCACGAAGAGCGAGGGTTGGTACCTTGACGGGGAATTGATAAAGTACGACAAGTGCGCGTGCACAGCAGTATGCAAGGGAATCGGGACAAGGTCAGAAGGATACTACAGCTCCTGCACAGGGGAACTGATTCAGTATGCGAACTGCGGGAGCGAGGGGCCTGTTCCGTTTGAGGTTATTCCACCAAGACCCGTAATTCCTATCGGTGGAGGAATAGTGAAAGCCGGCTGAGAAGAGAAAAATCAGAAAGGCAGTGTAAAAGGGGAAATTGCCCGGAATAAGATCGAATTCAAGAAAGTAGACGAACCCTTTGTTATTTTAGAGCATACGTTCTCTCTCTGAAAACAACCAAACTGATGCGAAGTCGACGAAGTCATAAAATAGTTCTCCTCTTTGTACTCGTTTGGGTGAATGAATGCCAGGCGTCCGAGAACTTGAGAAAAAAATCACTGACATAGCGGAAGCGCGTTCCCGCGTCAAGCAGGCACTAGCGGCAGAGAACTTCCGCAGGGTTAGGCTCATTGACGTGGTTACGCTCTCGAACGAGGGAGTGGTCGCGAGGGTAGACCAGACGTTCCATCGTTGGCTGAGGCGCAGGAAAGCCGCTGGAAAGAAAGCGTGCATTGTTGGCAGGGCTCTTGCAGTTGGCTCAGTGCTCAAAAAGGAAATGGAGAGAATGAGCGTGTCAAAACTGAAGAAGATTCACCTGCCCCCCTCTGCAGAAAGAGATGAAGCGGTTGAAAAGCTTAAGGAGCTAGCGTACGGCTATACGGACAAGACTCTTTCGTTGCTGGAAGAAAAGCTGAAGAAAGCGAAGGGAGGATAAACTATTTTTCAGGCGGTGGTTTTGAAATTGTGATCTCTTCCGCAGTCAACTCTAGGATGGTTTCAACTGCTTTTCCAACCAAGCTCTCATTCATCCTTATGGAAGCAGCTTGCTCGTGTCCCCCGCCGGATTTTATCGCCCACCCATACTCTCCCCTGAGTTTTCTGATTATCCTGCTGGAGCGAAAGCCTTTTTCGTACGCTTCCGCATTCGCTCTAATGCTAATAGTGTCATCACCATACCCTATGCATATCAACGCCCCATTGCATTTTTTGATAAATTGTTCGCTTATGAAATTCAGTCCCTTTCCCTTCGAAGGATATTCTCCTTTCTTGCACAGTTTGCCCATTTTGACCACTACCACCCTCACTCCCTCAACGTTTCTTACCTTAGAAAACCGGTTGCAGTTGTCCAGAATCCACTTTATTTTATTCATCGCCTTTTCGTAATTCCTTTCCAACGCTTCCTTGTCGGCAAGCAATTTTTCGTAGGCTCCCAGATTGTTTTCTTTGGGAACTTCGTTTGCGACATAATCAATTGCAACTGGCTCTTTGAAACTAAATCCTTTTTCCTTTGCGAAAACACTCTTATCACCTTGAAGAGAAAACCACGCCAGATTTTTGTTGACTCCCTCCCACAGCTCTAATGCGATTTGGACGGCAAGCAGCCCCGTTGAGTAATCGGAATTCCCTCCAACTAAAAAAGGGGAAATGAAGGTGTCCGCTGTCTCTTTAATTTCTTTTGCATGCGGGTGATGGTCTATCACCACCAGTATAAAACCAGCACTTTTTATCTTGCTGAGGTTTTCAACGCTTTCCTCGTTCGCGCCATAATCACATATGATCACCAGCGGCTTTTTGCTGAACTGCTTTCTGAGTTCTAAGTCATGGACTAGCTCCACCTTTTCATAGAAAGGTGAGCTGGTTTGAATCGTCTTCACTCTCCCTCCAGCCAGTTTTATACCTTCCGTTCTTGCATAACCCATTATTCCCTCATAAATCGCCAGGCCAGCTGTGATTCCGTCCACGTCATCGTTGAACCTTATTATCACGGGGCTTCCTTCATGGAGGTTTTTCTTGATGAGTTCCGCGCATTCGCTCATCTTTGGCTCCAGCTTTTTCATCACTTCATCTTCTATAATCAGTTTCACAAACTCACCAGAATGGAATGAGATACTTAGAAAATGCATCGTTAAAAATACCTAAAATCAGATGGCTATCCTCAATCCAAGGAATTTTATGAGCTCCCTGTAGCGGTTGCGTATAGTTACTTCCGTTACTCCAGCGATATCCGCTACTTCTTTCTGCGTTCTTCTTTCTCCAGTCATTACTGAAGCAATGTAAACGGATGCGGCTGCGACGCCGATGGGCCCTCTTCCTGAAATCAGTTTTTTCTCTATGGCGTGGTCGAGTATCTCCACTGCCTTATTCTGGGTTTCACCAGAAAGGCGTAAATCATTTACGAAACGGGCTATACACAACCGCGGATTTGTGAGTGGTATCCTAAGCCCAAGCTCCTGCATCACAAGCCTGTAAGTTCTTCCAATTTCTTTTTTTGAAATTTCTGAAGCATCTGCGATCTCATCAAGTGTTCTTGGGATTCCACACTGCCTGCATACCGCGTAAATGACTGCGCTCACGACGCTTTCTATCTGTCTTCCCCTAATCAGCCCTTTTTCCACGCATCTCCTGTAAAGGAGTGCGGAGCCCTCGCGGATGCTTTCATTCAAGCCCAGATGCGATGAAACTCTGTTGAGTTCGGTCAAAGCAATGGAAAGGTTTCTTTCAACTGAGTTTGAGACGCTTGCTCTTTTGTGCCACTTCCTGATCCTATAAAGCTGTGCCTGTTGAGCCGGAGCGATTTTACCTCCCTTACTGTCCCTGTTGTACTGGTCTATCTCAGTCACCAGCCCTTTGTTTGGGCTCATATACTTTAACGGAGCGCCTGTTCTTGCGCGGATGGCCCTCTGCTCTGCGTCAAACGCCCTCCATTCTGGTCCGTTTTGGATTACGGTATCTTCGAGTACGAGGCCGCAGTAGCTGCATACAATCTCCCCTCTTTCCGCATTCCTCTTCAATATCTTGCTTCCACACTCCATGCATTTCATCATTTAGCACATCCCCCGCCTTCGAGAACAGTTCCTTCCTTTACCGTCTCCCACTGATCCGGAGCCTTGGCTAGATAGAATGGTTTTTCCACTAAGCCGATTGTTTCAAAAACATACCCAATCTGCTTGCGATTTAAAAAAAGCATTTTCTTTATAATCGGTTCATTTTCCTCGCTTTTCAGAAGAAGGTTTTGGTTCTTCGTTTTCTTGATGACGAGGAATTTCATGAGAGCACGCTCAAACCTTGAGCAATTTATACAGAGCATACTAATTGAATGTGATTTAAATATTTTTCTCAAGGCGTTGCACAAAAAATTTGTGTAGAGATTGGGAAAAAATAGAACAAGTGTCAAACGAAATGCGATTATTTCGCTTCAACCAAGACTGCATTGACGACTCCGTCCTGGCCTGGTCGGGAGTTCACTCTTACTTTACCAAGCTCGGTTTCTATGAGAGAGCCCTTTGTTATGATGTTCTCCCTGGCAAAGTGTCTGTCCGCGGGAGATTCAAGCACGTTCAGTATCTTCACTTTCTTCACAACCCCTTTGACGGCGACATTCACGTACAACGCTTTTCTGACCGACACCTTTCCGCCTCCGCCTTTTGTTTTGAACGCCTCCCTCTTTTCCTCCTTTAACTCGGCTTCGAATTTCGGTTGGGAGAAAAAGCCACCTGCATGTGCCATTACCTTGTCCCTAAATTTCTTTTTCTTTCCACCAGTGCCTTTTTGCTTTGCTCCTATCGCTCTGTGATATTGTACCATAGAATCACTCCCAAAACAAAACTAAAATGCGAGCAGAAATAAATGCTACACATATACCTCGTTTATTACTTATATATCTTTCTTGATGTTGAGCGCGTCCTGTAATTGATTTTTTTATATTCTTGGAAACTTCCTGTAATGCACTCGCACCTTAAATTTTTTTCGTTAGCATAAAACAATCTCATTGCTCGCACTTTTTGGTCTGGTCTCCTCGATACCGAAATGTCCATTGGAACCAGCTTACGGAGACAAGACTTTTTTAAGACGCTGCAGTAGTTAGTTAGATTTATATATAGGGATTTCATAATGCCTACGGTGGTGATCTGGTATGGTTGAGGTTTGCAATACTGTCGGAGATTGCCTGAATCAGGCCATGAACAATCTGGCAAAGAATTTCGTTGAAGGTATCGGAGCCCTGGTCGTTGTAATCTTATTTCTAGTAGTTGCTTGGGTGGTGAGCAAGATACTCGTTCACATCCTAAAGCGATTCCTTGAAGAAATCCAGCTTGAAGAGAAGTTTAGGGAACACGGTATTCACGACGCATTACTTGGATTCAATTTCACTCACGTCTTGGCAATGTTACTTAAGCTAACAGTCTATGCTGCATTCCTCGGCATCGCGGCTGAAACCGTGAACTTGAAGTTTATGACGAGCATCGTGCTGTGGTTTGTAGGCTATGTTCCGCTACTCGTCCAAGGAATAGTCATACTGCTGTTCGCAATGCTTGCGGCAGACTACGTGACGGACCACATCAAGAAAACAAAAGTAATTCCGTTCGCGAACTTCGTGGGAGTGTTCTTTGAGGTGTTCGTCGTTTATACAGCAATAGTAATGGCGATTCCCCTCATCCTACCGAACGCAGACACGGAAATCCTGAGGTTTACCTACTACATCATTCTCGGTGCAATCGGCTTTGCGCTCGCGTTGGGCTTGGGCATTGCACTCGGCCTCGGTCTCAGGGATACCGTAGCGAAGGTTGCAGAAAAGAAGAGGCCAGAAATAGAGAAACTCGTCTAAGTACCAAAAAGCCGGCTCAGCCGGCCTTTCCCCTTTATTTTATTTGGTTTCTATTTCCCTTATGAAGCCGATGATAACACTTGTTACTAACCCCATCAACTGAGAAGACTGCCCTTCTCTCATTCGAATATCTCTAAAATCATACGAATTTAGACAAGTCCATCTGCTCGAACTTGAGTCTCTTCATCGTCTCCCACTTGTGCCTCAAATATTTTTGTAGAGCAGGGTTTTTCAAATTCTTTTTAATGAATTCAATGGTTTCAGGCGAATGGGTGTAGCCGTTCCCGAAATCCACTCCGAATTCTCTCTTTATTTTCTCTATTTCAGCGTCGCGGATTACTTTGGCGACAATAGAAGCCGCCCCGACTACAGGGTATTTTTTGTCCGCGAAATGCTCGCAGAAAATGGGGGCGGCGTGGTCG
>JACRGE010000037.1 GCA_016212465.1 Microcaldota archaeon | reverse complement strand
CCTTCCTGCTGTACTCCACTTGAATTCCGAAAGCATCTTGTGGAACTCCCTAACGGCTTCATCGAGACGCCATAGCGTCATCGCTGGAGCGAGCTTTGGATCACGTCTTTCTTCTTTTTCATGTACTCTTTGAATGAACTCCCGTGCTTTCGCCACGCTTCTACCGTCTAACGGGTAAACCAGAGGCAGTTCTGGGATCAATGCAGTTGCATGCATGCCAGGCCTGGCTTTGGGGTGGGCCTCGGCCATGCTGATGTGCCTCCACAAGAGCGTGTTGAAATGCTCTTCGTTGAGATGGCCTTTTAGCTCAACAACCTCCATGCGTCCAACCCTTGCTCCCTTGACTGCATAATGCTCGAATAACTGCGGATTTTTTGTCTTTAAGTACTCCGCGAATTCCCGATTGAATTCGCCTGTTGCAGAAACCATGCGCCTCTCTCCTGCAGAAGGTGGATCGATTCTTATCACCATGTCCTTGAACGGGCCGGTTCCTTTTGAAACTATAGTGCCTCCAATGAATTTAGAGGGCGTTTTAAACCATAACTTGGAATATGCTTTAGCCCGTTCTTCAAAGCTCTTTCCCCTGAAACTCGTTCTCTTCATTAAAATTACCGGTCACTTGCTTTAAGCGAAATAGCTTTTTTATCTTTCCTCAAGATTTTATAAATCACTGCTTCCCTTAATCTAATCATGGGATTTCCTTTATACAGAGGCAAGCAGGCAGGGGAGCCGCTTTTTTCTCCTGATGCTTCTTTGGAATACCGGAGAAAAACTGGGAAACTAACTCACTTCAAGCCCCCAGAGGGCTTGATTTTAAGCTATTCAAGCGATTTTTCTGAATACGTTCTTAAAAACCACAAAACGACTGAAGTGGCGGGGTTTAGGGGAAAACTGCATTTGCTTAACGAAACAGGCAATACAATTGGAATGGCAGGCGACTTCGGTTTCGGCGCTCCAGCTGCAGTGGTTGTATTCGAGCTTTATATTGCGTTGGGCATCAAGCGATTCGTTTCAATTGGTACTGCCGGCGGCCTACAGAGAGACGTTGAGATAGGGGACCTCGTGGTTTGCGAAAAGGCCATCAGAGACGAAGGTACTTCACACCACTACCTTCCGCCTTCGAAATATGCTTTCGCTACTCCAAACATGGTTGAACAAATAAAAAAATCCTTGGACCGTCTTGGCGAGAAATACGTTGTAGGAACTAGCTGGACATTGGATGCGCCTTACAGGGAAACAGTTGAGGAAATCAAGCACTACCAAAAAGAGGGCGTTGCGACTGCAGAGATGGAAGCATCTGCTTTGTTTTCTGTTGCTGCGTTTAGGAAAGTAGAGATAGGTGCGATGTTCGCGATAAGCGATCTACTCTACGAGAGCGAGTGGATGCCGCATTTCTATCATGATAAAACAATGAAGGGATTAGCTGTTCTATACAATGCTGCCATAGAAGCATTGAAACAGTGAGGTGATTTGCATGCTTTTTGAAAACTTGGAGGACATTGAAATCCCTTCCTGCATTTCAGGCAAGGTAGCAGTTAAGCTTCACATGGGCGAGCGGGGGAACAAAACACACGTATCCCGAGAAGAAGTGGACCTTGTTTTGGACAAGATTAGGGAAAACAATGGAATCCCGTTTCTGGTGGACTCTCTCACGCTCTATCCAAATGCACGTTATACAGTTGAGGGCTACGAAGCTGTCGCTAGGGAAAACGGTTTTGAGGGATTGCATTTGGAGATTGCCTCAAATGAAGATATAACCCTAATCAACGGGATTCCAGTGATAAACCCAGTTCTTGGAGCAGACTCTCTGCTGGTGCTGTCGCATGGGAAAGGCCATGCTGCTACGGGCTTTGGCGGTGCCATAAAAAACCTGGGGATGGGCTGCACTTCAAGAGAAGGAAAGAAGTGGATGCACTTTCCTGCCTTCCCGAAATACGATAGAAAGCTATGCGCCCACTGCGGTGCTTGCGCTGATTCTTGTCCATTCGGCTTCATCGGGTTCGATTCCACCAAGAAAATTCCTGCATTTGACTTGAGCGACTGCTGTGGCTGTGGCTCATGCACTGATTCCTGTCCCGCGAAAGCTCTTTACAAGGAAAGGGAAGCAAATGAGGAGGTCATGGACAGGATTTGTAGGGGAGCGCATGCAGTAACAGAGTATTTTCTTAAGAACAGGGGCAACAGGGTTTTTTACGTCATGGTATTGAAAAGGATTACGGAATCATGCGACTGCGTTGCTGAAAGCGAAATCATTGCACCAGACATTGGCTTCCTCTCTGCCTCCAATCCATTGGAAATAGACGAGGAGGCGGTTTCGCTGTTGAAAGAAAAAAGCCCTGCAGCCGCTCTTGAGTGGGGGGCGTGGGAGCTGTTTAAAAAAGTGGCCGCGAAGTATTTTTAATAAAACGATGATTTGAATGCGCCATGCAACCCTATGTTATCTGCTTGATAAAAGAGATTCACTAATACTTCTCGGCATGAAGAAACGTGGCTTCGGTGCTGGAAGGTGGAATGGTTTCGGTGGAAAACCCAAGGGAGGTGAATCGCTTGAAGAAGCTGCTAAAAGAGAGTTGCTTGAGGAAGCACGCGTTTCAATTGAAATAAATGATTTGAAAAAAGTCGCTGAGATCTCATTTCATTTTCCTTTCGTCCCTAAAGAAAAGGAATGGAATCAGCTCGTTCATATTTATTTTGCAGAGAAATGGAGCGGTGAGCCAAGAGAAACTGACGAGATGCTTCCAAAATGGTTCTCAGTTGCCTCTCTTCCCTTTGATAAAATGTGGGCGGATGACGAGCATTGGATGCCCCTTGTTTTGGCTGGAAATAAAGTAAAATCAGTATTTGTTTTTGCGGAGGACAACAAGTCAATTGCGAGCAAGAGAATAGAATTAGTCGAGTCCCTACCAACATATTTTTGACATGAAAAGCCATTTCATTTCATTGAAAGCAAGGCTTTCACTCTAGCCGTATCCTTCTTGTATACCTTGAACACAAGCACTTCGTCAGTTGGGCAAACCTCGCATGCCATGCAAACCGCGCACTGCTCCTGCCCGCAAACAGTTGTTTTCATTGCCTCAAACACTGTTACGCCATTCGACTCGAGGTATCTCTTAGCTGCTTCAAGGCTGCTTCCACCTGTTTTCCACGCGTATTTAAGGCATTGCATGGGCGTGAAATTCACTTCCACTTTTGAAGCGAGTGTAGTGCTTGACGCAGAGGATGTCGTGGCCTCTGTCGAAGTAGTTGTGCCCGGAGGATGCTGGACGCAGCCGAAAAAAAGGATGAAGCCAAATACAACCGCTGGAACTAGGAGCTTGTCGTACATGGGATTACCTCCCATTGTTTACTTCAACCCTTTTAATTAGCGTTACTTGTTTTAGTATCATCTGCAGAATTCATCCAAAATCATTTTAATGTATGCCTTCGGCTCAGGTGCTTCAACGAAAGCGGATGCCAAGAGAACTCCATCGGCTCCAAGCTCAGCTGACTTCCTGAAGTCCTCGGGCTTCCTGAGGCCCGCTCCAATGAGCGCACGTACTTTCGGATTAACAGAACGCACTGCCTTTAAAGAGGCAAGCACTTTCTCCGGCTCGGTTGCAACAGATTTTTCCTTGCTTCCAATCAAGTAAGGCGGTTCATAAGCGACTGCAGTGGGATTAAACGGAGCGACTTCTTTTGCTTCCGCGTCATTCTGGACGCAAACGATTGAAATGAGATTAAGTTCTTTTGCTTTTTGAATTGTTGCCTTAATTTTTTCAATCGGAATCCTATGTTCGGAATGGTTGATTAGAGTCCCCACCACTCCTATTAACCGAAGGTGTTCAATCGGCACCGAACCGGTGTGCGCTCCAGTTCCATCGCAGTCGGCGTGCTGGGCGATTATTTTAGCGTTTTTCGTAACTGACGCAAGTTCTTTCAAGTCAAGTGAAGGTGGGGCAACCAATATTTCCGCTTCTTTTTTCTCGGCTTCCCTTTCCATCTCCTCAGCTGCATTGACTAATTCCTTGTTTTTCCTGCCCTCATGATAAACTTTCAGGTTAAATACGACAAATTTTTTCATTAGAATCCCTCATTCTGATTAGGGAATTGATTATTTATTGTTTTGCCGAACTAATGGGAATCAAATAAGACCCTTGGCTTTGAAGAGCTCTGCTTGGAGGATGCCCTCGCCAGCTGCTCCCCTCACCACGTTGTGGCCAAGGCACAGGTACTTGTAGTCCAAGATTGGGTCCATGCGCAATCTTCCCAAGACGATAGTCATCCCATTTCCTTCATCGCAATCCAGCCTCGGTTGGGGTCTGTCGTTTTCCTCCCGGTATCTGATTGGTTTCACTGCGGAAGGCAGCCCCAGCTTAAGCGGCTCTCCTTCAAAAGAAGCCCAAGCTTCCTTGACTTCCTCCAGAGATGGCTTTGCTTCGAGAGAAACGGTTACGCTTTCAAGGTGCCCGTGTTGAACTGGAACCCGCGTGCAAGTTGCGGAAAGCTTTAATTCTGCTGGAATGATTTTTTCTCCATCGAATTCCCCCAATAATTTGAGCGTTTCGCTCTCCAGCTTTTCCTCTTCTTTTGAAATGAATGGAATCACATTCGCGTTAGCATCCAAGGAAGGGACTCCGGGATAACCGGCTCCACTGAGTGCCTGCATGGTTGTAACCATTACCTTGGACAGATCGAATTGGACGAGTGGAAAAAGCGAGAGCACCAACTGAGTTGTCGAACAATTCGGGTCAGTTGTGATAAAACCCTGCCAACCCCTTTTTTCCTTCTGAAAATCAACTAGAGTTGCATGCGAGGGATTCACCTCTGGGATAATCAACGGAACATCCTCTTCCAGCCTGTGGTTGGCTGCCTTCGAGAAAACAGGATAGCCAGCTGAAGCGAATTCCTCCTCAACCCCTCCTGCAATGTCAGACGGAAGGCAGGAAAAAATTATGTCCGGCGACCCAAGTTCTTCAACGCTTTTCACATCCGAGTTTGCGACCTCCATTTCTCCAATTCCTGAAGGCATCTGACTGGGATGAATCCAGTGAGCTGCTTCCCGGTATTTCTTTCCCGCGCTCCTGTCAGAAGCAGCTAAAACTTCTGTTTCAAACCACGGATGACCCTGAAGAAGAGAAACAAGGTATTGGCCCACCATACCAGTTGCACCAAGAATAGCCACTTTCATGTCATCACCCTCTCTCAATCAAATAAAGTTCATTTTCTAATCTTATCATCGCAGAAATTTTTCGTGAATGCTTTCAATTACTTTGTTAACCTCAGTTCTTTTTACTACGAATGATATGTTGTCTGAAGCTCCGGACGTAACAAATTCGATGTTGATTCCCCTTTCCCCAAGTGCAGAGAACAGCTTTCCGGTTATGTTCGGCGTGTTCAGTATCCCACTTCCTACAACTCCAACTAGCGAGACATCATCCTCGTAGAGTAGCCTTTCAATTCTCAAGTCCGATGAAACAAGCGCATGTTTTGCCTTCTCCAAATCGTTTTCCCTGATGGTGAACGAAATGCCGATTTCGGAGGTTGCTATTGCATCCACGTTGATTCCATGCAGGTTCATTATCGAAAACAGTTTGGCCGCCATACCCGGGTATTCCGCTATCTCAGAGCTTCTGACGGTAATCATGGCCATATCCCGTTTGACCGCAACTGCCTTCAGCACGCTTTCAGTCTTCTCCTCTTCCTCTGAAATAACGGTTCCATCAACGTCGGGCTCGAAAACGCTTTTTATTACTATCTTCATTTTCTTGTCCCGAATCGGAATGACTGTTCTGGGGTGGAGGATTTTCGTTCCGAAATAGCCGAGTTCTTCCGCCTCCTCGTATCCCAGTTTTTTAATGAGTTTCGCTCCTTTCACTACCTTCGGGTCAGCGCTCATGAAACCTGGAACATCTTTCCATATCTCAAGAAAATCAGCTCCAATTGCAGAGGCGATTATGCTCGCTGAAAAATCAGAGCCCCCTCGCCCAAACGTAGTTACGTTTCCCTTCTTGTCTACCCCGAAATAACCGGTTATAACAATTACAGTTTCCTTGAGCATTGGAGTGACGGTTTGATTAAGGCGGGTTTCAATCTCGCCCATTAATGGGATCGCATCGCCGAAATCCGAGCTTGTGATCATCCCGACTTCGTCCGCATCAAATGCATTGCACTTGATTCCTCTGTCCTTAAGATGCGCTTCCATGACGATTACACTCAACCGTTCGCCGAAGCTGTTTATCCAGTCCTTTGCCCGTGGCGAAAGCTCTTTAAGGTAGCATACGCCGTAGAGTATTCTCTTGAGCACGTTCAGCTTTGAATCGATTTTCCTCATGGCACCGAGTTTCAGTCCCTCGTTTTTTACGCCTTCCAGCAGCCGCTCATGTTTGAGTCTCAGTTCTCCCGTGAAAATCGGAATGTGTTTCTCGTCCTCAAGTGCCTTGCTGCTTACTTCAATCAGCGAATCCGTTACACCGGCAACTGCTGAAAGTACTACGACAAGCTCGTCTCCTTTTCTCACCTTGTCTCCAATAATCCTGGCCGTTCTTTCTAAATCCCCTTCGTTCTTCAGTGTGCCCCCGCCAAACTTTGAGACGATTCTCATTCCTAACCCACCGAATAAATATTTTAAAGTACACAAAAAATTACATAAAAAAATTAATAAAGCAGACTAAAAGTTACGAAAAAGGTATTGAGGCTAGAACCACTTCGTCAAAGAAGATTGCTCGCTTTCCAAAGGTTCTTTGAACGCCTTCTCCAAAGCGGATTCCACTCTCTCGTGAGAGAAATCGTGCTCACTGCACATGAATTTGGTGATTTTATCCCTTTGTGGTCTCTTGAATTCCAGTTCTTCTTTGTTTATTTCAACTGTCTCTGGTTTCAAAAAAATATTTTCAAGAGTCTCCCATTCCATTTTCTGTTTTATCGCATACTGGATGTCCTCAAATGAGTTGAACTGCTGTATTAGCTTTAAGGCCTTCTTGGGCCCGATGCCGAAAATCCCTTCGTTGAAATCCGTTCCCACGAGTATGCCCATCCACACCAATTTTTGTTGAGTGATGCCTAACCTCTTCAAATTCTCCTGCAAATCGTATTCTTCTGGCAAAACTTCCACGTACATTTCCCTTTTCGGCAGTTTTCTTCTGCCTGCAACAGTAAGGTTGCGAATCAGTTTGGGTGCACCAAACAGTAGGGAATCAAAGTCCTGGGAAGCAGCTGCATTAACCAACCCTTTTTTGCACATATATGCACACTGAGCTTCTCCCTCGCTCTTCGCTTGGATCCACGGCGCCCCCATATATCCAAGGAGTTCTTTTGACTCGGCGACCTGTTCTTCACTGAGCTTTGCAGTCCTCTGCGCATATTTCATCATCTCTTCCTCTCTTCCTTCTTCTCTTGCTTTCTTGTAGAGTTCCATCGCTTCCTCTTTTCTTTCTTTCCTTTCCAAAATCGTTTTCCTCTTCAGCTCGTGGGGCTCGCCATCAAAAACGTAAATGGGTTTGATTCCTTTTTCAAGCAGGTTGCACGTCCTATAAAAGAGGCCCGATAAATGCGATGTGATTCTTCCCTGGGAATCCATTAAGGGGGTTCCGTCTCTTTGGCGGATGATAGTAAGGAATTGATAAATGGAATTGAACGCGTCCACCGCCACTTTTCCCTTTATTTCAGAAAAAGAGAGTTCTTTCTTTTCCAGCACGTCACCGAAATCAACGCCCATTCAAAAAACCCTTTGTTTTTTTGTCTTTATTGTTTAAGGAAAAGTAATTAATTATTGTGCCGAAATACTTGCATGGGAAAAAACGTGGAGTGCCAGGTGTGCGGGAAGCCTGCTGCGCTGGAAGCACTAATTGAAGGAGCGCGGGTTCCAGTCTGTGAAAAGTGTGTCCGCTTTGGGAGGATCGTTTCAAGGCCTGTTGTGCCAGTGAAAAGGCAAGCGCCCCTCAAGAAGGCAGTTGAAGCACCTGAAAAACTTTTGGTGCAGGGGTTTGGGGCATTGGTAATGAACGCACGCGAAGCAGCTGGCTTTAGCCGTGACGAGCTGGCGAAAAAAATTTTCATTAGAGAGCATGAGCTAGCAAAGATTGAGGAAGAAAAGTTGCGGCCCGATGAACGAACAGCAAGAAAGCTGGAATTTGCACTCGGGATAAAGCTCTACGAAGATATAGGCCTCGAGATAGAGATGATGAGAACGGAGAAGAAGCGGTCTGGGAAAGACTTCACGATGGCGGACATGGTTGAATTAAGGGAAGAAACGTGAAACGGTTTGATTTCTTTCCCCTTTTTTCAAGGAACTGGTTTATTAAAAACACACCTTTATATTATCACAATTTTTAATTCTTTTGTTAAGTCGTTTTCTTTTATTCTGAAAACTTTACTTTGAAGCGAGAGTGAGTTCGAATGCGTAAAACTAAAGGCAGGAAGCGTGCCTCAACGAAGGAATGTTTCGACACGGATGGTTCAACCAAGCTTAAAGTACTTTTTATAATGGTGGTTTCAGCTGCAGTGTTTTTCTACTTTGCATTCTCAAGCTACGACAACACCCTCAAGGCCATCATCCTTCTGGGGGACTTGGTGCTTACTGGAACAATAGTGCGCCAGTTGACTGGGTGGGAAGGATATTATGGGCTGCTCATCGTGAGGGGGAAGCGGGGCTTTGGGTTAATGGCTTGGTTTGCAAAAAGGTTTGAGCCTGCTTTAAGGGAGTTAATGGACTTTGGCATGAGCCTCGGGTTCGGCATCCTATACTCGCATCTACTCTTCAAGGACAAGCCAAAGAAATTCATCATCCACTCACTCCTGGTAGTTGCATTCTTTGCCTGGACTTATTTTCAATTCATTCAGGTTATAGGTGGAGCCATGGGAAGCCTTGTATTTTTATTGTCGCTTCTCTTGGGCTTGTTTGCACTAGGCTATTCCTTCCTGATTATTTCCTCCTTCAACATACTCTCCTACTATTACTCCAAGTTCATTTTGAATGTTGTTCCTGCTGGGCCTGCTCCTGCTGCAGGGGCGATGCCAGTAATTCCGGGGATAACCATTCCTTTTTGGGAGGGAATCATTGCAATAATAATCGTTGCATCAGTACACGAGCTTGCTCACGGAGTCATGTGCAACATCGTCAAGCTAAGGATTAAGTCATCTGGGGCCCTCTTGTTCGGGTTCCTTCCAATCGGGGCTTTCGTGGAGCCTGATGAAGAAAAGTTCAAGAACAT
>JACRGE010000034.1 GCA_016212465.1 Microcaldota archaeon | reverse complement strand
GAAGCATGGTTCGGAACAGCTGATGAAAAAGAGTTTGAGGAAATGAGGTCGACGATGGTCGTTGAAAGAAAACCCGTAAAGTGCAGAAACTGCTTTGACTTCTTTGAGAAAACAGTTGACTGGCGGAAAGGGGTTTCGTTCAAAAGCACGGCATTCCTGGATTATGCGCACGGGAAAATCAGAGTTTCAAGAAATGGCTTGGCATTCATTCCCAACTTTCATGTTGCTGGAACGTGGTTCGGGTTTGGAGCTAGTGTATACTCCGAAAAGGAGAAAGTTGCCTACTTGATTTTGGTTCCTGAGGGATTTGAATGAAGGGCCAAGCCTCGATTGAAATCCTAGTTTACCTAGCTGCTTATGTGATGTTCATCGTCGCTTTCGCTGTTTTTGAAAAACAATTGTTGAGAGAAACCGAAACCGCCAGCAACCTTTTTTTGGAAAAAACGAAGCTGAGGAATATCTGCAGCCTCGCAAGCACGTTTTCGTTGAATGGCAGAAACTTTTTTTATGACCTTGGGTTAGAGCGAGAACTGGTGGTGAATAAGAGCAAGTTGTCTTTCACCAACGGAAATGCTGCAGAATACTGCAGTATCAACATCAGCGTGGAAAAAGGGCTTAGGATCAGACAGAGTGAAAAAGAGCCTGCATAGTTGGTGAAAAAATGCGGAAAGGATTAACGGGTTTTGACTTGTCGGTTGCAGTCTTGGTGGCAATAGTTATTTTCATTCTGGGAATGACTTTTTTCAAAGTGGAAATAGGGACGTTTGCTGCGGCAGCCAGATTACACGAGGATGAAAAAAAGGTGTTTGCGGCTGCCGATTTTTTGGTCAAAGAAGGGTTGGCGGAAGAGAAAGGCGCCTTTATTATATCCCATGTTTTGGACGAGCGGAAACTGAATGAAATACCAAGAGAGTGGAAACAAGGAAACAAAACGATTTCGTTCAGAATCATATCGATCGATGGACTTGAAGAAATAGGGGCGAAGAGCAAGATATGCGTGAAAAGGCTTGTTCTTCAAGGAGAGGAAACAAAGATTCTGGAGGTTTGCATTAGGTGACGGCATGGCCATACTCTCGATAGAAGCGCTGGTCAGCGTTCTCGCGCTCACTGGATTCGTTATGCTGCTTGCACCTGCACCTGCTCCAACACTAAAGGAAGTGTACTTATACCAACTGGTGCAGGATGTTCTTGAAATCAGCGTCAAAAGCGATGAAAACAGAGAAAAAATCATTGGTTTTGCATCAGAGGACAAAGAAGTTGTGGAAAAAATAAAGAAAGAATATTCCAGAATGATGAGTGCCTTAGGAGACTATTGCCTCGTTCTTGAAATGAATGGAAAAAAATTGGAAGCCAATTGTGCAAAACCATTGGAAGAAAGACGGGAGGCGCTGAAAGCAGAGAGAATCGTATATGATGGAAGAAGGTTTATGGTGCTGCAGGCAAGCATTTCAATGAATTAATGCATTTTTTTGAATTCAAAAGTGATGCCTTCGCCTTCAGCAAACGCTTTGACCAAATAATCTCCAAACAACTCCTTTGACAGAGGGCGTGGGTTGAATGAAATTTTTTTCCAGAGTATCTTGGTTTTGTTGAAAGCAGTGAAGGAAATGGATAGATCAGTTGAACGCGGGTTGAAGGTTAGTTTGGTTTGAGCTGGAAAATGAATTTCTTCGGAAAGGAAGCTGCCTTTTCCAAGAGCGTGGGCTTCGCTGCCCAAATCAATTAGGCGTTGGAAGGAAGCCCTCTCTTGCTCGAGGATTGCAGCGAACTTTGCGGCTTCAACTGCATCCTTCACAACTGGAATGAATACGGCGAGGAAAGCGAATAAAACAGAAAGCACAAGCAGGTACTCCAAGCTGGACTGCGCCCGCATTCCTTCTTTGTGGAGGGGGGTCATTTGATGTCTCTGATCTCGTCCCATGCCTTGCTCGTTTCGTTTGCAAGAATTTTTTTCCCTGTTTTTGCAGTATTCTGCAGTTGAGTAATCAAAACCAAGGCTACTGCGATGAGCGCAGCAATTACTATAATCAGCTCTGCACTCACTTGGCCTGTTTCATCAGACCAAAATCCTTTGCGTCCGCTATTTCTTTTACCGTATTTCCACCTCATTCAAACACCGGCTATAATACGGGAGAGGAAGGTTTTTAAAGCAGATTCGGTGGCTTTCTAGATGAAGAAAACGAAGAACATGAACACGATGAAAAGAGCAAACCAAACGTTTTGGTTCCAGCGTACGACTTTCTCTCCGTCCATTGGATAGAATGGAAGGAGGTTGAAGAAGCCGAGGAACATATTCACTTGGAAGCCCAGCGACGCGATAGCAGGGTTAAGGAAAGAAAGCGCACCAAGCAAAGAGAATCCAATAGCAACCACTAGGTTCATGAGGGGGCCGGCCAAGCCAATGAGACCGTTGTGTTTGCGAGAGAGGTGGGGGCCGAAGATATAAACCGCTCCCGGCGCAGCGAAGACGAATCCTTTCCCGAATAAAAACTGGGTTGCGAACGCAAGGGAAACCGCGAAAACCAGCCCCCACACCCAAGCCCTGTAAACTGCGTAAGCGCCGTAGTGCATCGCCACGTATTTGTGGGCTAGCTCGTGCAGTATGAATCCTAGGCCGACTGTCAGAAAGATCACGAAAAACTTTTGAATCGGGTCGCCGAATGATTCGGGAAAGATGATGGAAAAGGCTAGAGAAATGGATAGAACGGAAACTGTGATGTGCAGAAACTCCTCCCAATCCATAACCAGTCCACCCACATAACTACTTCGCATAATAAAAAGAAAACCGTTTTGAAGGCTCTATTAAAAATATTTCCCTCATAATTTCATGATTTTTTTGCAAAACTGGAATTTAACTCTAAACATGTTTTTTGAAGCCGCCGAGGTTCTCAACTAAGCCCCATTTTGAAGAGATTATTCTATTGGAATCTCGGTTTCAGTAAGCCTTATTGCAGGCGGGGAAAGGGTTCCAGCATAGGACGTGATTATGCCTTCTCCTTCGGTGCCGTCCGCAAGCCGGATTTTAATCCTCTGACCTAGTCTCCCGCTCTCAACGGCGTTTACAATGACCGAGTTGAGAAAAGGAGTTCCTCCAGTTGGGGACACGCCTTTCACGAGTGCAATCAACTGATCTCCTTTCTTGACTCCCCTGGCATGTGGATAGACATAGGATGCGACAAGTGAAAAACCAATTGCAAGCGCAAGCAGCTTCCAGAAGCTGTCTATTGGGCTTTTCACAAGCGCGGTTTGGGAGCCGACAACGGAAAACCCATAGAGTAACAGCGAGGTTGCAAGCAAGAGAACAAAGGATGAAACCAGTATGCGGAGATTCATTCAAATCACTCTGGATCTTTAGACGTAGCCAGTCCTGCCACCTTTTTCCTTCTTCTGGGCCAGGGTCGGCCTGATGCTGTGCAGCGCCTTCTGGAAGTGCGATGCAGTGACTTTCTGCGCGTTCAAGTTTTCCCTCAATGCAATCATGCCCGCTTCCCTGCAAAGCGCTTCCAAATCAGCTCCTGAATATCCATCGGTTTGCTTCGCAAGAGCCTTCAAGTCAATGTTGGCGTCAAGCGGCATTTTCTTCGTGTGCACCTGCAGGATGGCGAGCCTAGTCGGCTCATCAGGCATTGGGGTCTCAATAAGCTTGTCGAACCTACCTGGCCTCAATAACGCGGGGTCGACGATGTCGATTCTGTTCGTCGCCGCAATTACGACCACATCCTTCAGGTTTTGAATGCCGTCCAGTTCACTCAGCAACTGATTAACCATGCTTTCGGTTACGTGGGAGTGACCGTCTTCGCCTCCTCTGTACGGAGCAATGGCATCCAACTCGTCAAAGAAGATTATGCAGGGAGCAGCAAGCCGCGCTTTCCTGAACACCTCTCGGACGCCTTTCTCGCTCTCTCCGACCCATTTCGAAAGCAACTCCGGTCCCCTTACGGCAATGAAATTCGCTTCACTCTCAGTGGCAACTGCCTTCGCCAACAGCGTTTTGCCAGTGCCAGGCGGACCGAACAATAAAATGCCGCGGACGGGCCGAATGCCCATTCTGCCGAACACCTCTGGTTTTTTAAGCGGGAGCTCAACCGCTTCCTTCAACTCTCTCTTCACTCCCTCTAATCCTCCGATCTGCTCCCACTTCACGTTCGGCACTTCGATGTAAACTTCGCGCAGCGCAGAAGGCTGAATCTCCTTCAAAGCGTTATAGAAATCTTCTTTCGTCACCTTCAACTCCTCAAGAATATTCTGTGGGATTTCCTCGTCCTCCATCGTTATCTTCGGCAACACCCTCCGCAACGCCTTCATTGCGGCCTCTTTTGTAAGAGAAGACAGGTCTGCTCCAACAAATCCGTGAGTGATGCTCGCCAAATCATCAAGACTCACGTCATCAGACATAGGCATGCCCCTCGTGTGAATCTGCAGTATTTCCTTCCTACCTTTCTTGTCCGGTACTCCTATCTCAATCTCGCGGTCAAATCTACCAGGTCTCCTTAAAGCTGGGTCTATAGAATTTGGTCTGTTGGTTGCAGCCATAACTACTACTTTTCCCCTGCTCTTCAATCCATCCATTAACGTGAGAAGTTGGGAAACTATTCTTTTTTCTACTTCCCCAATCACTTCCTCTCGCTTGGGCGCGATTGCGTCCAACTCGTCTATGAAAATGATTGAAGGCGCGTTTTCTTCCGCTTGGTTGAAGATTTCCCGCAAACGCTCTTCCGCTTCCCCAACGAATTTTGAAACTATCTCTGGACCAGCGATAGTGATGAAGTGGGCCTCGGATTCGTTCGCAACTGCTTTTGCAAGCAGCGTTTTCCCGCAACCTGGAGGCCCGTAGATCAACACGCCTTTAGGCGCTTCAATCCCCAATCTCTCGAAGAGCTCTGGATGCCTCATTGGAAGTTCAACCATTTCCCTGATCTTCTGGACCTCGTCCTTTAGTCCACCTATGTCTTCATATGACACTGTTGGGATTCTTCCAAGCTCTTTTATGGGCTCTTCCTTGAGAATGAGTTCAGTTAACTCACTGACGATTACTATCCCTGTGGGAACTGCTTGGGCTACTGCAAACGGGAAAGGAGTGCCGAAAACGTTTATGGAGAGAACATCTCCTTTCGTCAAGGGCTTTCCGAGCAACGCCTTTTTTACGTACTGATCAAAACCAGGTGCGTAGCGTGATGGTTGGTTGGGGGCGAGAACGATCTTTTTTGCTGTCTTTATTTCTGCCCTTGAGACAGAAACCCGGTCTCCCAGTCCAACTCCAACGTTTTGTCTAAGAATGCCGTCCATCCTGATGATGTTAAGTCCTTCGTCTTGCGGATGAGCTGGAAGGACTATGGCTGCAGTTGACTTCTTGCCCTTGATCTCGGCGACATCGCCGGTTGTTAAACGAAGGGACTCTCTTGCTTTGGAGTCCATTCTCACAATCCTCTTCCCGTAATCGATTTGCAAAGCTTCAGCAACCTTCAGCATTATTTCGTTTTTTTCAGCCATTTGAATCACTCCCACGAAAATCGGTTTTTTAACAGAACTAAAATGAACAGTAAACTACATGAAATAAGAATAAATCTATTCCATTTCCTCAAGGAGCCTGCTCATCTCCCTTCTTTTGGCGTGCATCATCCCAATGAGCGAAAGCAATTCCGCAACCTGCTCCTCCTGCATTCTCCTCATCTTTTCCAAGTAATTCGCAACGGTGTTTCTCGAAATGCCCGCCTCTTCGGCGATTTCAATGTTGCTCAATCCTCTGTTCCTTAATATCACTATCTCCTCGAGCACGATGGGCTTGCAGCCCATTTGCTTCGAAAAACGAATGAAAACCTTTTTGATGCGGCGTTCTTCCATGGTTAATATTATGCAAAATGCACATATTTAAGCCTTTTGTGGGAGGGAGGGCTTTGGCTTTGTGCATAAATTCGGGAAAAAGTTGGTTGTGTCTTAAACACCAGCCTCCTGCGTATGGGATTTGAAGAAAGGCTAGTGGCGCGATCTTAAATATGCTTCTCGCACTAAATACTTCCATGCCAGAGCTAACCAAACGCGGCCCTTGGACCGTTCTCGGAACTGCGATAAAGTACGAGAACCCTTGGATTAAGGTGAGGGAAGACAAGGTAATTCGGCCTGATGGCAAGCCAGGAATTCATGCAATAGTTGAAGTGAAGCCCGGGGTTTCAGTGCTTCCCTTGGATGGCGAGGGATTCGTTTATTTAACCAAAGAGTTTCACTACGGAGTGAACCGCGAAAGCTTGGAAGTGGTGAGTGGCGGGATAGAAGAAAAAGAAACACCTATTGAAGCTGCGAAACGCGAACTCTTGGAAGAACTAGGAATCGCCGCAGAGACTTGGACGGACTTGGGGCAAGTCGACCCCTTCACGACCATAGTAGTTTCTCCTACAAAGCTCTTTCTTGCCCGAAAGCTCTCTTTCACCAAGGCACGCCAAGAAGGAAGCGAAACCATTAAGGCTAGCAGAATGAAGTTTGAAGAAGCCTTGCGCAAAGTCATGGCAAGCGAAATCACTCACAGCTCAAGCTGCGTCCTAATTCTGAAGGCAAACGAATACCTCAAGCGTTGATTTTCTTCCAGACAAGCCCGTAATTAGTTTAGGCGTTATTAACGCACAAAGCAGGGGTTATACTTCTTTCAGCTCTCCGGACTCGATTTTACGTTTCAGAAAGTGAATTATCTCACTTTTTTTCCTTCTGCTCAACAACATCTGTTCAGCTTGGTTTATTGGGTAATCTCTTGCGAGAGGCTGCGCAAGCTCCTCGTGGGGGGTAAGGATTTTCTTTGAAGAAAGCTCATGGTCGGTTCCAATCAGCGCCACCACAACCGGTTCTTCGTGAATAATCTTAGACAACTCCGTTTCATCCTCCACCCGTTTACTCATGTAGTTGTTTCTTTGCGTAGTTATTTTCGATCTCTCCTCCAACAACTCCAGCAATTTTCTTGCCTTGCTTTCTGAATCCAATTCACTCTTGAGTGTAAGGGCCATTTTGATGCGTGTTTCAAGCATTTGCCCTCTGAGGGATGGCGAATCAATGGGAACACAAGGTACTCCTCCCTTATGAAATCCGTATTCAAGTATTGGAGCATATCTTGAGAAGACTTCTCTTCCGCCGGCAAGCACTTCCTCTGCTTCTTCCATCCTCCCTTTTGTACTTGCGCGGTAGAGGGCGCTGCGGACCTCTGCATCATCTGGGAGCTCTAAAAGAATCTTGTGAGGCGTTAGTGCATCCACTTTTTTAAGAAATTCTCGGATTGTTTCCCGCGTATGGGGTCCCCGAAAAACAAAAACCATGGTCTCACGTTAAGGCAGAATTGAAAGAAGAAAATCTATTGAGTCCCCGCCCAAATTCAGGTGTTTGAGTATCTTCTTCGCAACGGAAGACTTGCTTTCTCCGCTCGGCGTTATTTCAACGAATTCTTTTGGTTTTTTTAAATGGTTTGCTGGAAAAACTAGGGGTTTTTCATTTTCTTTCGCAACAACTAATTTCAATTCCATGTTCCTGAACCACTCCCGTTTTCCGTATATCATGAAACCTCCTTTTGGGACGAACTCGCCGGAAGGCGCGGTCTTGCTCACCTGCGAACCTTCAACGCAATAAACGTCCACGCTGCCCAAACCCCTGTTCCATGCCTTGGAATAGCAGGCTGCAAACTGGGCTGCTTCACTCTTATCTTGCTCGGCAGGAATTTTTCTGCCAGTTTTCATGACAACTGCTGAAGCCCCTTGAATGTCCGCATGAAAGAACAAATCCTCTTTCTCCATGCGCTTTGAAACAACGAGTTCATTCTGCTTCGCGTCCCTTCCGCCGATTACGAGGAAACCGCCGCTTGTGAAAAACCAGTGAAATACCTCAAACCATTCCTTTTTCATAGCCTCCTTTACCCTGACTTTCTTTTCCTCTTTTTTCTTTTGCTCAATCTCTTTCCGTTCAATCCCATTCTTTTCCTCTTCAATCTTTTTCTTCAAATCCTCTATTCCCCTGCGAATGCCTTCGGCTTTCTTCCTGCACTCCTTCGCCTTCTCGTAGTGCAGGGTTGCGTTCTCCATCACATTCTTGTCCAAATAAATTTCAACGTCCATCCAACCACTCTACTTTTTCTCTTCATTATTTGTTTCTTTGGGATAATTACTGTTGCCCCAATCTCTTTTGGTCTCGCAGTTCGTTGCTAGGCACATTTGGAAAGTCCTCTTTCCTTTTCTTTTCACTATTATTATTGGGGTGCCGCACTTTTCGCATACTTTGCCTGTTGGAGATATAGAGGAATTACGGGGAAGGGGAAAGGTGTTCTTGCAGTTTGGATAAGCTGAGCATGCCACGAAAAACCCATATTTGCTTCGCTTTATCACGAGATCCGCTCTGCAGAGGTTGCACTTCCCCAAGCTCTTGTTCATCTCCTCCCTTTGGGCCTCGTTCAAGCCCTTCAAAAGCTCTGCCCCAATGGCGGATTCCTTTTTCCTGAAGTCATCTAGAATCCTTGTCAACACGGCCTTGCCTTCATCTATAACATCTGCGGGATTCTTTTTTCCTTCTTGAATCTGCTCCATTTCTTCCTCGAAATTCCGGGTTAGGTCTTCCCGAAGGATTTCAGGAGAGTGGTGCCTCAATGAATTGTATACAGCCATACCGAAGGGAGTAACTTGGATGTTTTTTCCAGAAACGTAGCCTCGGTCATAAAGTGTTTTAATTATTTCTGCGCGCGTTGCCTTAGTGCCGAGTCCAAGCTCCTCCAGCTTCTTTATGAGGGAGGCTTGAGTAAGCCGCTTGGGCGGCTTGGTCTCCTTTTCCACCATTTCAATTTTCTCCGCTTTAACGCTTTCCCCCTCCTTGAAATCCGGTAAAATGGTTTCATCAAACCTCGCGTAAGGCGCAAAGAATTTAATCCATCCCTCTTCAATGGTGCGAGCGCCTTCTGCTAAAAAAGTCTCTTTTCCCAACAACAGTTCCACTTTCATTCGCTCCCTCTTTGCAGGAGGAGCAAAGGTTGAGAGAAAGCGCTTTGAGATGAGGTCAAAGAGCTTTCCTTCCTGTACAGTCAGGTTGCTTGGCTTGTTGCCAGTCGGAAAAATGGCGGGGTGAGCAGGATCTTCCTTCGGTCCCTCGCGTGGCTTGAAACGATTTTGGGAAATAAGCTGTGACGCAAGCGGAGCATAGGCAGGCAATTCGTTCAGCTGATACACAATCTTCTTTAGGTTAAGTTTTTCAGGAAGCTTTTGAGAAGAGGTCCTTGGATAGGAGATGACGCCCCCTTCGTATAGGGACTGGGCGATGTCAAGCGTTTGGGAAGGCGAGAAACCGAATGCCCGGTAAGCATCAATCTGGAGGGAGGTAAGGTCGTAGGGAACCGGCGGAAGCGCAAGCAATTTCCTGCATTCAACTTTTTTTACAACCCCTTCCGTCTCCGTCCTTCCAAACGCGGTTTCTGCTTCGCTTTTTTCAAAAAACTGTCCATTCTCATGGACGAATTGGGCTCCTTTACAGTAGGCGAAGAGTTGCCAGTATGGCCTTGGAACAAAAGCGGAAATCTCTTCCTCGCGAGCTGCGAGAAGGGCCAATGAAGGGCCTTGGACTCTCCCTATGCTCATCACCTTGAACACGCCTGCCTTCTTTATCGCAGCCATTAGAGCTCTGCTGAGGCTCAGGCCCCATGCAAAATCAAGGTAATGCCGAGTCCTCCCAGCTTCAACCATTCCTGTGTTTATTGAAGGAAGCACGTTCTCAAACGCTTCAACCAGCTCTTCCGTCGTGAGTGTTGAAAACTTCATTCTCTTTGCTTTTTTGGCCTTGCAAGCGAACTCAATGATGTTGGCCGCTATGACTTCGCCTTCAAGGTCGTAGTCAGTTGAGGAAATGAATTCCTCCGAAGCCTTTGAGAATTCTATAATGTTTTCCAGATAGCCCTTCGTGAAAGCAGCTCCTTTGCTTGCGTTATAAGTTGGCACCCACTCCGCCCCAAACACAGGATAACCGTAACCCCGCTCAGTCGGCACGAGGCCGTACAAGTGCCCTGCAGCGGGTAGGACAAGAATTTTCTTGCCATCGCGCTCGACCTCGAAGTAGGGAGTGTTTCTCTTGACTTTCTTAACAGCTTTTCCATCTCCTAAAGCTAGTGCTATCCTAAGTGCAGCCTGGGGTTTTTCCGAAATCAGTACTATAACCGTCTCTACACCCTTTTTAAGGAAAATACGTAAGCTTAAAGGAAATAAAAAATTTCACTCGACGAGGTGGGCTTAGTCACATTTTGTGGAGGAGCGTATACTTACTTAGATAAATCTGGGTTTTTAGGACTTCAAGGAAGGGAAGGATCACCAGCGCATTGATTACTAAAGGCAGATAAATTAATGCAGGCAAAAAGCCGCTGAGCCACAGGAAGATCAAGGCGTTTAGGACCAAGAGCGCGGCAGCGATTAAGAGAAAGAAAACGAAGTATGTTGCCCTACGGGAGACCACTGAAAAACTCATTTTCACAGATTTGATTATGCCGAGGCCGTCTATAACGACGGCTTGAGGAACGAAAACAACTGCAAGTGAAACCAGTAACGCAATGAAGGCGCCAACTGTGTTGTTGAGAAAATACCTATAGAGGTAGACATTGGCCACGAGCGTTATAAAGAAAGCAAGCAAGAACACGGTAAAGAGCTTGAAGGTATTTCCTTCAACCTGTACTATGTTCTCGGTCGTAAGTCGAACAAGCGTCCTCTGGGATTTCATCAACAGGTTTATGGCAGCGAGGGCGACGGAAAACAAGAAAAGCGCTACCAAGAACACTACGGTTATGCTCAGGGTATCGGTTATGGAGAGGTCTCCACGCTCTATGCTGCCGAATCTCAGAAAGATTCCGCCGTTTGCGACGTATATGGGTAGCTTGAACACAATCACAAGCAAGAAGGCGAGTAGAAAGGGAACGCTGAAGAAAGAGATTAGTCTTATGTTCCTCGCATATGCTTCATAAGAATTTTCAAGAATGTCGCCGAAGCCACTCATTCAAGCATCTCCTCCGCTTCAAGCCCAAGAGATATTATGACTTTAATTTAAAAGAATTATTATAAATATCCCTTAAGGCTCCTTCAAGCACCTCGGCCTTCAAGTGGCTCGGCCCAGCTTGGATAACCCTAGCCTCAAGGAATTCCCCCAAGTTTCCCTTCTTGACTAGAACGGGCTTGTAATTAAGATTTCGCCCCTGCATCCATCCTCTCGCTTTTTCATTTATCAGTAGCACACATTTTTTTCCCACAGACTCCTTGTTTTTCTCCAAAGCAATTCGTCTGCAGAGCGCGCTTGCGATTCCGCTCCTTCTCTTTATCTCCGATCTCTCCAAGCCCTTCATTTGGGATGCTCTTGCGTGCGGCCGCGCAGAAAACTTCGAGACGTTGACTACGTCTGGTTTCACCAATGCAATCAACTCAAGCGTTTTCTTGAAATCTGCTTCAGACTCGCCAGGAAAGCCAACAATCACATCGGTTGCAATAGTGATTTCAGGGAATTGCTCCCTGAATGAGGAAACGACTCGAATGAAATCACTTACGAAGTGCGGTCTTTCCATCGCCTTCAAAACAGAATCGCTGCCTGATTGGACGGGGAAGTGAATGAACTTGTATATTTTAGGGCTGGAAAAAGAACAAAGCAGCCTCGGCAATAATTTAGTTGCATGGTCGGGGTTCATCATTCCAACTCTAATGAAAAAATTGCCTTCAATTTTCACAAGCGAATTCAGCAGTTCCGCCAAATCAACTCCTCTGTCAAAGCCATAGCAGCCCGTGTCCTGGGCGCAGAGCTGGATTTCCCTAGCTCCATTCTCTACAGCAGTCTCCGCGGAGTGTAATATTTCCTTTGGTGAATAACTCTCCAAACTGCCTTGCGCGAACTTGGTTTCACAGAAAGAGCAGTTGCCCAAGCATCCTCGCGCGATCTTTATCCTTGAAATCACGCCATCCACGTTAGGGAGTAAAGGCGAAGCAGTTTTTCCAGAATTCCAAACAAGTTTATTTCCCTTTTTTATTTCTTCAACTGCGTCTGCAATTCGTGACTGAAGGAAAATGCCGATAATAGAAGCATAAGGGTTTGCTTTTTCAATTAGCTCAGGTGAAGCCTGAGCCAAGCAACCGGTTACGAGGAGCTTTGTTCCATCCGTTTCAGAAATTTTTCTCAAAATCTTGTTCTGGGTTGCTTCCTTTACTGTGCACGTATTCAAGATGATGAAATCTGCCTTCGTTTCGTTTCTAGTGAGGGAGTGACCTCTCTGTTCCAAAGCCACTTCAATTCCATCCGAATCTGCTTTGTTGAAGGTGCAGCCGAATGTTTTGATGAAAATGCGCATTTTAAACCACACTTCAAACGAGCTCAAAGTATTCTTCGCAAAAATCAGTGTGAGGACGGATGTTGTCGTAATTTCTGGAAAATTTAAGCCGCGGATTTATTCGCTTGAGCATCTCGTGAATGGATGGCTCGCCAATCTTCCTGCAAACGACCCGGGTGTCCAAACCCAGTTGCTTGCAGGCCTCAAGGTATGGGCAGAAGTTGCGCGCGACTGTCCTCAACTTGGTTGGGGAAAGGCGTTCTATTTGAACGTGCTCAGGGTTGATTTCCATGTGGTCGAAGTAGAGAATGTGGACTGCCTGCTCTTCCAAAGGCAAGTGGGCGTATTTTTTCTTCGTTTCCTTCAGATTTTCGTCTATCCTTTTGATTCTTTTTTCATTCAGTAATTTGATGAAGTGCTCTTTTGTCCACTCCCTTCGCTTGAATTTTCCTAGTTGGTCGAGCTTTTTTTCCAGCGCCTGCTGCTCTTTCTCAGTGTACAAACTCACACCTGAATTAGCATTTATATATTTCTACTGCGCTATAATAAGTGCGAATTCTATTGATTAATTCGTTTGTTTAGCATATTTGCAGAAGGGGATTGGAATGAAGTGCGACAGATGCGCTAAGGAAACCCATTGGCTTGAGCAGTGTTTTTACTGCAACAGAAGAGTATGCAGGAGCTGCGAGAAGAGCACGAAAGTGATTAAAAAAAGGGAGAGGAAAATCATCTGCAAAGACTGCTGGGGAAAGATGGACAAGAGAAGGGACTTCAAGAGCGCCTGACGGACTTTATGTCAATATTTCTCAACCTTATTATCGCAAGGAAATACTTTTTCTTAGTTGGGTGTTGGACTACCTGAATCGTTGCATTAGCGTGTTTTGTTTCCCCCGATCGGTTAATAAAATCAGACACTAGGGGATCCACTTGGATGCGTTCAGAGTGAAGGGCAATGGACTTATTTTTTGAGGAAGGTATTCGTGGATCAAATGGAACGCCGCTCCCATAAGGCGCATAAGTTTCTTCATCGAATGGCTTGAGGAAAAGCATAGAATGGGTTACTTTGGAAACGCTCGCTTTTTCCCCCAAGGTTTTATGAAGGGGATCGCGGTTTATTTGCCATGCAATCCTTGCCCGCGCGAGGCGGTCTCTCAATCCTGGTTTTTCAACAGGCAGCTTTCCGGTATACAGCTCCCGCCACTGCTTAAAAACTGTTTCCAACATGACGCGAGGTTCAACCTCTCTGAACCTGACGGGACCTTCAACAGTTGAAATAAGTTCGTATCCTGCGTTCTTCATTTCTCTAATTAGTCTATTCATTTTTCCAACCGAACAATCAGCTATTTCTTCTTTTTTTCCTCTTCAATTATCACAGCAGTGCCGTAGGCGAAAATATCAACTGTGGCAGGCATTATCTGCGTTGAACCGAGGCGGACTCCAATGATGGCGTTAGCGCCGATTTTTTCCGCGTTTTTAATAATGCCCTGGAGCACGTCGTTCCTCGCCTCGTTCATCATCTTCCGGTAAGAAGAAAGCTCTCCGCCCACAAGAGCGGCTTTAGCCATTGCAGCAATGTCGTGGCCCAAATGCTTGGCGCGGGCTGAAGAAGACCACACGACTCCGACATATTTCTTTATCTCATACCCAGGAATGTTCTCCGTGGTAGTAACGATCATTTTATCACGCCTCCAGCATAAGTGTGTAGTCATTATGCATACTATTTAAATAATTTTTTTCACGTAGTGTTTTCATTAGCGGTATCAGCGCAGAATTCATCTAATGAAGATTTTTGGGTGGTGGGAAATGAGTCACAATCCTGATCCAAAGGAGGGAAGGCAAGCAAGAGATGCAGAGGAATTTATTCCATGGACCGAGAAGTACAGGCCAAAAAAGCTGAGTGAAGTCGTTGGGCATGATGCTGTAGTGAAAAGGTTGCAGGCGTTCGTGAAAGCTAAGAATCTCCCACACCTTCTTTTCGCCGGCCCAGCCGGCTGCGGCAAAACCACTTGCATCCTGGCTCTCGCAAGCGAGCTTTACGGGGATGCTTTCCGCCAGAGCGTCCTGGAGTTTAATGCAAGTGTCGCCCCGGAAACGCCAATTCTCGTCCGAAGTAAGGGAATTGCCAGAAGAACAACCTTCGGGGACTTGGCTGCAGAGTATTTTAATGACGATGCGAGCAAACGCGCAACAACAGACGGGCTTGAAGTACTGGCTTGCGATCGAGACTATCGCGTGCGTTTTCTGCCAGTAAGCTGGATTTCGCGCCACCGCGTTGAAAAAATCGCGCAAATACGGTACGAGGGGGGTGTAGTTCGAACAAGCCTGGAGCATTCGGTCAGGGTCATGGATGAACACGGCGAGGTTCAATCAAGACAAGTTTCAAGCCTGAAGAAAGGGGATTCTCTTATAACATTTGCGGAGGCTCAACCTGGAGAAAAAGTACGCTTGGATTTGAGCGAGTACGCGCCACAAGAATATGCGGTCCTAAAAAGTGGTATTTTGCGAAATCCGCGCGTTAAGCACGTCTACGGGGAACTTGAATTAGACGAGGAATTAGCGTGGCTCTTCGGCCTTTATTTGGCAGAAGGATGCGTCGGTTTCAGGCATGGCACAAGCGGCCAAACGATTTTCACGCTCGGTTACCCGGCTGAGCTTGAATTAGCGGAAGAGGTGGCCCGCGTCGTAAAAGAACACTTTGGGCTGGTTTGCAATATTAAACAAGCAAGTTCTGGCTTTGACCGAAGCAGAATGTCTTCCATTCAAGTAAGAATATACAACTCCCAACTCGCGAAATTCTTTTCACAAAACTTTTACGACGGTGCTTCAAAAAAGAACGCTACGACCAAGCGAATTCCCTATTTCTTTTATTCTGCAGAGCCTAAACTTCGCACTGCTTTCCTAAAAGGCTATATGGGCGATGCGCACGGGAAATGGAACGAATTCGTGCGCTACAGTTCGCGCTCGCACGAAAATTTAATCGACGTTGCATGGCTGGGAAGGCTGTCGGGAATAGATACCTCAGTTTTTGAAAATGAAGCAAGAGCGGTCTGGAAGCTACCCTCGTATTCCTACATTAAAACAGATTTCATTCCTACTGCTCCATTCGTCCAGCTGGCAAAAGCCTTAAGCAAGGGAAACCCAAGGTATTTCCTGCGCCACGCGCTTTACTCGAAGCGGAGCAAGAGAATCACAAAGCAGGCAGCAATGGAATTCTTGAGCCGCTTTTCAGATGAACTTCCAAGCCATCTGGAAAAAATAAAGGAGAACTTGAGGAAGTTCCTTCACTCCCAGTTGTCTGTAGTAATGATTCGCGAGATGGAAGTCAGCGATTACCAAGGATACGTGTATGACTTTTGCGTTCCCGAAGCTCAGACCTTTTTCGGCGGTACAACTCCTATACTGCTTCACAACAGCGACGAACGTGGGATAGATACCGTGCGGGGTAAGATAAAGGACTTTGCGAGAACGCTTGCGCTCTCAGGTGTTCCATTCAAGATCATATTCCTCGACGAGGCAGATGCACTCACAGCCGACGCGCAGCAGGCCCTCAGGAGAACGATGGAAAAGTACTCCGGGAACACGAGGTTCTGTCTTTCAGCTAATTATTCCTCCAGGATCATTGAGCCAGTCCAGAGCAGGTGCGCTGTTTTTCGTCTGTCGCGGTTGAGCGATGAGGAATTGACGGGCTTGATTGAGACGATAGCGAAAGAAGAAGACCTGAAGATGGATGAGAAAGCAAAGAAAGCAGTTGTTTATGTGGCGGACGGTGATGCCAGGAAAGCAATAAACTGCTTGCAAGGCGCAGCCATTCTCCATGATAAGATCAGCGAAGAGGACATCTTCAAGGTAAGTTCACGGGCACGGCCAGAAGAGATTGAAAAGATGGTTTCGCTTGCGTTGAAAGGCAATTTCGCCGAGGCAAGGAAGCTGCTGGATGAAGTCATGATAAAATACGGCATGAGCGGTGAAGACGTAATAAAACAGATCTACAGAGAGATTGTGAAATCAGACTTGCCTGACAAGGAAAAGGTTCTGCTAGTGGATAGGGTGGGGGAATACAGTTTCAGAATGGTTGAAGGAGCGAATGAACGGATTCAGCTTGAAGCCCTTTTGGCGCAGATCATGCTGCACGGTGGGGCAAAGAAATAGTTTTCTCTTCTTTTTATAACCACGCCGAAACCCATTGTAAAATTATTTAATGGATAAGGAAAGAAGCCTTCTCTACCTCTCTCTTACTTCTTAGTTGAAACCTAATTTTGATAATGTGACTGGCCTCCAGAAAAGGTTAATAATGCAGATTAATTTCTTATTCTAAGCGGATTGCCGTATAGAAAACTCACGCTGGCGAAAATGAGCGATTTTCAGCGCATGAAAGGCGGAGCGGAATATTTTAAGCGAGTGAATGCCGAATGAGAATCGCGATGTTAGGTTGGGAATTGCCTCCTTTTGTTAGCGGAGGCCTTGGAGTCCACTGCTATCACCTCACAAAAGCCCTTGCGGAGAAAGGAATTGAAATCGATTTCTATATGCCGAGAGCAGAAGGAGTGAAGGCGCCTTGGATGAACCTGGTATTCGTTGATGACTCTGCGCTCAAGGAATCAACTCCTAGTGAATGGGGGCCGTATTACAGGCTCATGAAGGAAGCAAGCAAGAATGAAGAAAAAAACGGAGTGCCCTATGACCTGAACTTCTTTGAAGCGGTAAACCGGTACAACTTCCTTTGCGCAAGGATCGTGGAAAGGAGCAACAAGAAAAGACACTACGACTTGATTCACTGCCATGACTGGATCAGCACGAAAGCCGGCATTGATTCCAAGAAAAGGACTGGACGGCCGCTTGTGCTCACGATGCATTCAACTGAATACGACCGAACTGCGAACCTGTGGCCATTCGAATGGATTTTGAACATCGAAAGGGATGGTGTGAGGGAGGCAGACAGGATCATTGCAGTAAGCAAAATGATGAAAAACCAGTTGGTGGTGCGGTTCGGGGCAAACGAGGGAAAGATCAGGGTGGTATACAACGCAGCTCAACTGGATCAGTTCAGGACGCAGGCGAAGAAGGAGCAGTTCGGAATAAATTCCCCAGTTGTCCTCTTCCATGGCCGGCTGAGCATCCAAAAGGGACCGGAGTTTTTCCTGCAAGCAGCTAAAAAGGTGCTGGAAAAGATTCCAGACGCGCGCTTCATCGTGAGCGGAAAAGGCGACATGCTGCCAAGACTCGTTGAGATGTCCATTGAACTGGGGATTCAAGATAGAGTGACTTTCACGGGATACATCCCGGCTGAAAAGCTTCCTCTTATCTATGCAATCAGCGACGTATATGTTCTGCCGAGCGTAAGCGAGCCCTTCGGAATAACAGTGCTTGAAGCGATGGCGAGCGGAACGCCTTGTGTCATCTCCAGAACAGCTGGCGTTGGGGAAGTGCTGAACCACTGCCTGAAAGTGGATTTCTGGGACGTGAACGAAATGGCGAACAAAATCATCGCGTTACTCAGGTACGCTGCGTTGCGTGATACGATAAGGAAGGGCCTTTCCGAGGATTTGATGAGCTTCTCTTGGGAAAAGGCAGCTGATGAAACCAAGGGGGTTTACGAAGAGTGTTTGAGGGGGTAGCATGCCAAGCGTGTTCCTGTATTTTCACGTCCACCAGCCTTTCAGGCTGGGTAGGTTCAGCATCTTCCATGAGCACAACGAAAACCTGAGAAAACAATATTTCGACAGGAAACTGAACGAAGGTTACTTCAAAAAAGCAGCTGAGAAATGCTATCTGCCAACCAACAAGATCCTCTTGAACAACATAAGGGAGACGAAAGGAAAATTCAAGGTAAGTTTCAGCATCACTGGAACTTTTTTGGAGCAATGCGAACAATTTGAAGGCGGCGAAGAGGTTTTGAAGAGCTTCAAGCATCTTGCGTCTACGGGTTGCGTGGAATTCCTTAACGAAACCTACTACCATTCTCTTGCTTCGCTTTACGGCAACAGGAGGGAGTTCTGGGAGCAAGTGGAACAGCATTCCGAGAAGATAAAGGAAGTCTTCGGCGCAAAGCCCAAGGTTTTCAGGAACACGGAAGTCATCTATAACAACACGATAGCAAGGGAAGCTGAAGAAAATGAATATGCAGGAATTCTCACTGAAGGAATAGAGCACGTGCTTGGATGGCGTTCACCGAACTATGTCTACAGACCCAAGGGATGCGAGAGGATAAAGGTTGTCTTAAGGAACTACAAACTCAGTGACGATGTGGGATACCGTTTTTCAGCTAAGTGGTGGAGCGAATTCCCGCTCACGGCAGACAAGTATGTCTCATGGCTAAAGGCATGTAATGGACAGACGATAAACCTCTTCATGGACTACGAAACCTTTGGAGAGCACCACTGGGAAGGCAGTGGAATATTCCAGTTCTTGGAGCATTTCCCGAAGGAAGCAATCAAGAACGGCCTGGATTTCCTTACCGCAAGCGAGACTGTTGAAAGATATGATGCAGTGGGGGAGATAGATATTCCATTCAACCTCTCGTGGGCGGACCTCGAGAGAGATGTTTCAGCTTGGCTCGGAAACCAGCTTCAGTGGACGTGCTTCAAGGAACTAGAGGGAATGGAAGACAAGGTGAAGAATACCAAGAACAGTGAGCTGAGGGAGCTTTGGCGGCTCCTCCAGACATCCGACCACCTTTATTACTTGTGCACGAAGAGTTGGGCCGACGGTGATGTCCATAAGCACTTCTCTCCCCACAAGGACTGGGGGCCTTACGAGAACTTCATCAACTACATGAATGCCATACAGGACTTGAAGGAAGAAGTTGAAAAAGCCTCGAAAGAGGGTCTGGAACGTGAATTGGTTTGGAAACCGCAGCAAGAAACTGAGACGGGATTGAGATGAAAGAAAGGGAAAGCAAGAGGGTGTTATTCCTTGTCACGGAGTTGCAGAGGCCAGTAGGGGGATTGCACAGGTTTACAACCGAGCTGTTGCCGGTGTGGATGAACAGGTTCAACCGCGGCGAAACCCTTTTTGAACCGCTCGTGTTTTCAATAAGGGACCAGGATCTGCCGCTTGGAGACCTCAAGCCCTCAGAGCGCTTCAACGAATTAGCGAAAAAAAACGGGGTTAAGATTTATGAAGCGAAACGAGGAGGCGTGCTCTGTTTCTTCGTGGAATCGGAGTTGAGCACTGAGGAAAGAAACGCACTACATTACGGGTTGTGGGCCAAGTACGGGGTGAAGTCAGAAAAATCGAGTAATTGGCCGTTTTACAAGAAACTGAATGCATACTGGAAGACCATGCCTGCAATAGCCGAGCAGCTGGCGAAGAAGGAAAACATCACTGTGATTGACGCGCAGGATTGGCTGGCGTTCCCCGCAGGTTTCCTGTGCCGCGAGAGGATAGGAAAGCCGCTTGTGTGCAGATTCCATTCCGGAGAATGGGGTCGCAGCATGGGGCACCCGGACTTGGATGACGCACCAGTCCGCATAGAAGCAGCTGCATTGCAGGAAGCAGATTTTGTCGTAGGGGTTTCAGTGAGCGAAGCCAAGTTTGAGATAAGAAAGCTCCTTCCACTGAAGCAAGAGACCAGGAACCAGCTATTTGAAGATTTGTGCAACTCAGTGGGGGAAGAGAAAGCAAAGAAATGGTTTGAGGAACAGCTTTGGAAAGAAGAGAAATACGAGGAATTCCTGTTGCTTGAACCAGAGGAGGAATTCATTTCCATAACCCACGCGGCCGGCGGTGTTCCGAACGGAATCATCCTAGAAGACTGGAGGAAGATGAGCGTGGAAAAGATAAAGTTTGGACGAGTGGTCCTCCAAAAGTTGCTTCCAGACAAGAAAAAATATGTCATGTTCATTGGCCGGCCGGATGCACGCAAGGGAATGGATCAACTCATAAACGCTTTCGCGCAGCTCGAGATGGACAATGCGGGATTGATTTTAAGCAGTTCATTAAGTAACGGGGAATCCATTAAATACAACAGGATGCTGGAGGAGCTGGGTTTGAAGAAGAACGCAATCATCTACTCCGGGTGGCTTGAAGAGGATTTGAAAAAATCCTTGTTTTGTTCAATAGACGTGCTGGCCATTCCATCGCTTTACGAGCCATTTGGACTGGTGACGCTTGAAGGACTGGCTGCAGACCTGGCGTGTGAGGTAAATGATTTGCCTGGACCCGCGGTTGTAGTCGGAGACACTGGAGGGATGGGGGAAGTAATAAAAAACGGTATCAATGGATTCAAGGTGCAGGTCACGGATTTCACTCTCAAGCCAGAGGACCTCGCTAAAGTGCTCAAGATTGTACTAACGAATGACAGGCTCAGGAAAAAAGTCGCCAAAGGCGGAGCAGAGAGCATCATCTCAAACAACTTTGACTGGAATTCCTTGGTGTTCAGGCTGTTCGAAATTTATACTGGGGCAAGTGAAAATTATGGTTTTTGGAGGGAAAACAGCGATCTGGTGATCGTCTAGAGAAAGGAGGTGAACGAATGCCAACAGTCGAAGAGTATTTCGGGAAAAATGCAGGAGTCGTATGGCACGCCCTGAAGGAAAAAGGACCAATGAACATAGCGCAGTTGAAGAGCAAGACGAAGCTTACTGACAAAGAGCTTTATGGAGCATTGGGATGGCTGGGTAGGGAAGGAAAGACATGCATACTAGGCAACACGCCGTTGTTGTTCAAGTTCTCATTAAAGGAATGAATGGGTTGCGGATGAAACCAGAAGAACTATTCACAGACGTAAAGCAGGAAGAGAACCCCGATTGGGGCTATGCCAGAAACTGCAGGATAGCGTTGAGGAGACAGGATTGCGAATTCGTCCAGTCCGTTTTTTCAACTGGGCTGGAGGATCTAGTAGGTCCCAACAGAGACTATCCTCATGAGGGGCTTACTGTGTTAATAGACGGAAGGAACCTCAAATTCCTTGACGCCATTTTCTTTGGAGTAAAGAAGGAGAACAGGTTTCTCAGGGTTGAAGGCGAAACCGTGAAGGTATTTCCCTGGAAAGCGGTTTACGAATACAAGGCATTTGAAAATGGATCAGCTGTTGGAAAAGTTCTTGTGGAATACTATCTGTTAAGAAAACGAAATTGCCCTCAATTGCGCGTTTGCTTCAGAACGAACTTTGCTGCAGATGCCATAATCATAAAACCATTGGTTGACTTAAGGGATGCCAATGGAAGAGCTGAGGGGACGGAATACAAGGTTTATGAGAGGGAAAAAACACTCTTTGTGGAAAAAAACGGTTACCGTCTTATGTTTTCAGGCCCCCGCATTAAAAGCATACTCCTGGGGGTGAGTGAGCAGCTCTGGAACTACAAGCTAGGTTCTGGGGCGAGAGAAGAAAGAAATGGTTTTACAGTCTTTAAGAATGAAATGAGGATGTTGTTGTGTGCGGGTGAGCTCGAGATTGAACTGAAGAAAAATGAAGCAGAGCTTTTCTTAAGTTGCCGAAAGGCAAGCGAACTAGTCAAGAAAGTAAGCATGCTGAGCCTTGCGGAGTACGATGAAAGGAATGAAGTGTTGAAGATTCAAAGAGACTTAAAGAAATTCAAGAAATACTTTGAAAAAGCAAAGCAGGTTTGGGGGGAAAACGAAGCCAAAGCGATTTCAGCTAGGTTTATAGCACTCACCAAATTCGGCATTCCGGAGTTTGGCGGAGTCTTTCCCGAAGCAGGGGGTTTTTGGTTCAGGGAGGTATGGTTCAGGGACCTTCTTGAGGGATTGTACAACAATTTTGATGTTTACTACGCGATAAAAAAAAGGGATTTGAAGAAAAACGTGGTCACTGGTTTGGCGCTGCAGAGCGATGGACTGCTTCCGGCCAAGGTTGGTTCAGCAGAAAAAAGCGTTGACGCAGTCCTGCTTTCACTGCTCGTAGCGATGGAATACCTGAAAAGGAGCGCAGACAAAAAAACAGCAGCTTTGCTGGAGGAAAAGAGTGCCGAAATGCTTGAATCGTACTCCAAGGGGGATGCGGTGAAGCTGGATGAAACCGGGCTCCTGAAGTGCCCGGCCAACTGGGGTTGGACTGACTCAATTTATGCGGGGATGCCTAAAAGGCTTCCTGTCGAGTGGATTGCGGAGATGAGTAAAAAAGGAGAAGAAGGGAAAAAAGAAGCCTTTGACCCAAAGTATTATCTGGTTGAAGTCAATGCGTTGTGGATAAAGTGTCTCAGGGAATTAGAAAAATTGTCCGGCAAAACGGACTGGAGTGAGATAAGGGAAAGCGCGGAGGGGGTTTTTAAGAAAAAATTCCTAGAAAACGGCTTCTTGGCGCATATCGTAAGCGACGAATTCGGGAAAGGCGCTGAAGAGAGTTCGATGGCGCTCTGCGCCTATTCACTTCTGCCTGACCTTTTTTCAAAAGAGGAATTGAATGCTGCTTCGCGTGTTGCGGAAGAAAAACTTTTTGTGAGAAGAAAGGGAAAGCTCTTCGGCTCCCTGGTGAGGAATTTGGGTAAAAAAGTTTTCTACGGGGATGATGAATACCATGAGGCGACCGTCTGGCCCAGGGACAATCCCTATCTCGTCAGGCTGTTACTCGCAGTTGGAGAGAGAAATAAAGCTGAAGAGATCTTGTTAAGTAACTTGGACCACCAGCAAACAGAGGGAGTTATTTTCTACAACCATGAGCTCTTTGCGCTTCCCGAAGGAAGGAACCCGGCAAGCTCAGGCACCAGTGAACTCGTTCCTGTAAAGAATCCTATTCAATACTGGTCCCAGTATGTCCAGCCTTATTTTGATTTCCTGGATTCCGTTAAATAAATTGTTTTAAGGAATTAAAAGCAGGAATTATGGGACAGTCTCAGTTGAGTCTGTTGAAACTGCCTGCACATTCTTTATTGCGATAGAGAGCTTTTCGTAAGCCCTTCCAGCGTCCTCCGCTTCAATCACGAAAGAAATCGTGTAGAAGGTAGAGAAGGTAAGGAGGATGTTGACGCCAGTTTCTGCAAGCAGGTTCGCGAAATACGCAATCACTCCCGGGGTCTCAAGTGATTTTGGGGGCGTATAAGCGGTGATGATCGCCAGGTCCTCTCGTTCTCCAAGAATCTCTTGAGGAGAGCTCACCAGAGTCCTAAGCAATTGCATAAAACGAGGTGTTACTACGACAGACATGTCGTCGGTCCTCTGGATGATGTACATCCGCTCGCCTGCGTACCAGTTCACAGTCTTGCTCAACTCAATGAGCTTCAGGTAGAGTTCGGGAGTTCTCTTGAGATGAACCATAGACAAGTCAGTTCCAAATGTAAGCCTGCTTCCTTTTATGACGTCAAGGACGTTGTTGGGGGCTTCTGCCTTTGAAACTGCTTCAGCGTACCTTCTGATTGCGATTGTGATTGCATCGATTCCGATGCTTGAGCCCTTCATCTTCTTTTCAACAGCTGGCTTAATGAATCTAGCCAAGGCTGATAGATTAAGCAAGTCGTAACGAAGAGGGATTTTTAAACACGGCAATGCTTCCAATACCTCAACAGTTGCTTCGGTAATATTGTACTTTGAATTTATTCCGTTCACTCCACAACCCCAAAAAACGCGTTAAGACAGTATAAACCAACAAGTTAATAAACTTTTCTACTGGTTTGTTTGAAAATACGAGAGCAATTCAATAGTAAGTTTGAATTGTATGATTTTTGTATTTTTTGTTTGAAATACCATTAAATTGTCCAAAAACGAAAAGCTTATATATGTGTGTAATGTGATATTTTTGCCTAAGGCAGTGAGGGGGAGAAATTGTTTTTGGATTGCTGGTGGGAAATAAAGAGGCAACCCCAAGGAGGTAATCCGTTACTTGCACTCTTGATTCCCACCGAAGGCAATCCCGTCTCAAACCCCCAGGGATGGCTGTGTACAAGGAAGGCACTACAGAGGTTGAGCAACAGAGCACGCAGGGTTATGGCTATGTATACCTGTTGTTTTTCACAGCAACAGCAGTATTGTTCATGGGAGGCGTCCTCATAAGCATATTCCTCTTCTTCTTGCTTGTAGCTCTCTACTACCAATCAGCCAAGCGGGGACCACCCTCGGTTAAGGAGAAAATCACCGAAATCAGCGTATGAGGAACCAAGGTTCCCCTACCCTCCTCTTTTTATTCTTGCCTACAGCGTATTCAACGGTCCATCCATAAGAAGAGGAGGGGAGTCAGTAGCTAGTTCTGAACCTCAGCAATGCAGCTAGCTTATAGGTCTTGAACTCCTGGCCGGCTTCGTCTCCTGAATCGAAGACTAATATCTTAGCGCCTTTCTTTTCCGCTTTTTCAACTAGCTCCTGGGCCTCCTTGTTTTTCCGCAATAGCTCGTCTAGCACAAGGATTTCTTCAACAGCATTCAATTCAACTGCGTTTTTCACTTCATCCACGCCATAACAGGCAAGCCCATCCTCGGACGCAATGCTTTTCTTCAGTTTCTCAAGAGCAATAAATTCCTCTTCCAGCTTCTGTTCTCCAAAAACCCTTTCCACCACGCCTTTCTTCAGGAGTTCATAAACCCCACTTCTTTCAGAGGAGCTCACGTGCTCGAAGATCATGTTTGAAATCAACTTGGGCTTCTTTTCTGCGACATATTTCTTGAAATCTTCTTTCGCAAAGCCAGGGCCCGCAATAATGGTTTTCCTCTTGCCTTCTTCAACTAATTTCATGAGTTCAGAGAAGTACTTCTTCCTGAACTCCTCGTAGGACTCTGGATCTCGTTTCCTCGCGCGGCTCTGAATCTCTATGAAGGGAGACAGGCCTCTTCTTTCAAGAGAGCAGACAGTAGCCTTTTCATCATCCATCACAACAAGCTGTATCACAGGCTGCCTCGCACTTCTTTTCGCCTCTTCAAGTACCTTGAGGTGATAGGGACCAAACTCTTTTTTCAAAGTGAAGGAATGGTGCGGTTCAATGTCAAGCGTATGGTGGGAACCTACAGAAACGTATTCTTCTGGAGTGCCTGCAAGGATTTTGCCTGTTAAACGCAGTTTGTTCATGCTCTCCGAGAACTCAACGGACTCCACATTCAACTCAATCAAAACTGGCTTTTTTTCCCCTGATTCTGCTCGCTCAAGCTCTATCTTGAACCGCCTCAGCGAGCGCGCAATCGCCTTGTCACCTGGCTCCACTACCTTGGTGAGATACCAAAGGTCCTCCAAGCTCTCGGGCTCTAACTTCATTTCATTATTCCTTTTGTCAAAATGAATGATTCTCATTCCAATCCCTGTTAAAATGGTTCTATCGCTTCTTAATTTGTGAGAAAAGGGATAATCCAGTAGATAATATGGATGCTTGGTAATAATAGGTTGCTGTGGGGGGTTCGAGGAGTGAGAATTTTGCTTATAAGCGGGGATACAAAACTTAATTTTCAGGAGGGTAAAAATCTTTAATTCAAAATGATTTTATACTACCTTCCATTAATCAGTTCATGGAAGAGGAATACGGTTTTGAAGAAGGCTTCCTGGACAAGGTGAAAAACGCCTTTTCAGACTTGGCTCTTTGGATTCGCAGATTCGGCGTAATCAAGTTCTCCATCCTTGTAATCATATTGCTTTCTCTGGTCTGGTATTTTTTCTTGTATCCAAAGCCAGCCACCCTCACAGTTGCATTGGTTGAAAAAGACTCGGGAAAAGCGTTGGATGGAACCGTAGAGATCCTAGAGGATGGGGAAACTGCAAGGAACTGCTTTCTTTTCTTCATGTGCAATAATATAGAATCCAAGATGACTGAAAAGGGAATTGCAGAGTTTTTGGTTCCATCTGAAAAGGACCTTACGATAGTGGCCGACGTCGGGTCGAACTACGCGGGTATACCGAGAACCATTAGCCTGGCTTCAGGCGAAAGCAAGTCAGAAACAATTGAGGTTCCAAGGAACTGGGATCTTGCAATAGAAAACGCGCCGTCCATTGATGTGACAGTGGGCGCAGGCTGCACGAAGATGTTAACCGTCACTGTAAAGAACAAAGGAGACGCTTCAGCGAGTGTAGAGTTCGTGGGCACTGGCGAGCTGGAGAGGTTGATTAAAACCCAGCCGAGCCCGCTGGGGCCAAAGGGCGAGAGTAACTTTCAAGTCCCAGTGGTTGCACTAGGTAGTAAAGGCAAGGTGAAGGGAGAGTTGAGGATTAAGTACACGGAGGTTTCCATTCCAGTTTCTCTGACAACCACTGACAAACCTCAGCTTTCCGTCATCTCGCCGGAAGGCGGAAACATCGATTGCAGGAATCCACCTTGTACAAACCTTGTCAGAATAAAGAATTTGGGGGAAAGTGAAATCACGGAGCTCTCAGTAAAAGTGTCGGACAATCTTGCGGAGCTAGTTAAACTGATTTCATTTGACGCAAACTCTATCCCGCCAGGCGAAGAGCTCAACTTCTGGGTCCAGATCGCGCCTGTTACTGAGAGTACTTTCGGCAAGCTCATAGTCTCCCATGCATGTCCGCCGAAGAGAGAGCTTACAGTCAGCATCAGCGGACCAACCGCGTCTTGAAGTGATGAGCATGAGTTACCTCGAAGAACTCCTCAAGAAAGCAAAGGAAGAACGCAAGGCGCAAGCAATCGCTACTGCTGAAAAGGAAGCAGAGAAAAAAGAGGCAGTTCCAGAAGAAAAAAAAGAGGAAAAGACTCTTGTTGACTCATATGGCGATGTCAGAATATACAAGGTCCAAGGAGACCCGCTCTTCAAGTACGAAGTCCCGGTTCCACACTATAGAGGGGAGGAAAAGGCGCTCATAGAAGCATTGGTTGAAATCGCTGCCAGCGTCATTGAAACAGAGCCAGGGTACTTCGGGACAGAAGAGGAGAGACGGAGAAAATACTTTGACAGGATAATGAAGATCATCGACGCCTCGCCTGAATTAAAGATTCCCATTCACGCGAAGGAATTCTATGCGGACGCTGTTGTCAAGGAAATGATCGGCTATGGCCTCATAGATGCTTTGGTGAGGGACGACAACCTGGAAGACATCCTGATTATAGGCTCCAACAGACCTGTTTACGTGCACCACAGGAAATATGAGATGATGAAAACCAACATCGTTTTCTACGAAGACAAAGACATCAGAAACCTTATAGAACGAGTTGCGCGCATCGTTGGAAGGAGAATTGATTTCCAGGTTCCGTTGCTTGACGCCAGGCTGCCTGATGGAACAAGAGTGAACGCAACCCTTCCTCCGATTAGCCTCGACGGCTCCACGTTGAGCTTAAGGAAATTCAGGAAGGACCCGTTCACGATAATCGATTTGATTAACCTGAATACATTGAGCAGCGAGCTCGCTGCCTTTCTTTGGATGTGCGTTGATGGGCTCGGAGCTTATCCTGCAAACATACTGGTTGCTGGAGGAACTGCCGCAGGCAAGACCACGACCCTCAACGTCTTGGCTTCCTTCGTCCCTGCAGACGAACGCATTGTTACAATAGAAGACACAGCGGAGTTGAACCTGCCCCTCCCGCATCTCGTCCGCTTTGAAACCAGGCCTCCTGGACTGGAGGGAACAGGCGAAATCACGATGAACGACTTAGTAAAGAATTCGTTGAGGATGAGACCGGATAGAATCATTGTGGGCGAAATCCGTGGAGCAGAGGGGTTCACGATGTTCGCTGCCATGAACACAGGCCACAAGGGTTGTTTGGGGACAGTGCACTCTAATTCAGCCAGGGAGACTCTCGTCCGGCTTGAAAGTCCGCCCATCAGCGTTCCCCACGTCATGCTCTCTGCACTGAATTTCATTCTCATGGAGCAAAGGATTCACGACAGGAAGCGGGGAACCATTCGGAGAATCACTGAGCTGACTGAAGTGATTGCGGGCAATAACGACAAGCTCGAGTTGCAAACGCTTTACTCCTGGAACCCGCTCAAGGACACGCAAGAGAAGACAGAGTTTTCATCCAATTTCCTGCAGTTGCTTACGAAGTACACGGGCTTGACGAAGAAAGAACTCTTGGAAGAGCTCTCTGAGCGAGAGAACAAACTCAAGGAAATGAGCAAGAAAGGCGTTCGCGACATCAATTCCGTTTGCGAAATCACCCAAAACTACGTGTTGAAGAAGAAGCTGAAGACGTGAGCGTTCAATATTTCTTGATTGCTTGAATAGAGGCTGTAAAAACAAAAACCCAGGACATTAAAATAAGAAAAGAAATAGGTTGAAAGAACATCAAAAAATTATTTTAACATTATTGCTTGGATAATACAAGGTTGACGAAGGCGATTAAATTGAAGAAAGGATTTAGTTAATAAAAACATGGAAGGGGTCTTAGGCTGTTGGTGCAAAATCAAATGGATGGTCATTTAAATGGATAAGGAAGTGGATAAAGAAAAGGAAAAGCTCGAGAAGATAATAAGCAGGCTCAAGGAAAAAGAGAGGCCTGTTGCACCAGCTCCAGCAGGAAAGGTCGCAGAGCTGAAGGCAAGGCTTGAAGGCCAGTCCAAGGAATTGCCGCTTGACTTTTCAAAAGTCAGTTCCGAGACATTTACGGCAAAGGGGCTTGCCTTGGTTGGAAGAGTATACTCTTCCTTGCAGGGAGTTATACTGAGGATAGCTGAATTCCTTTCCTCCATTCCAGTCACAAAAAACATGAAAGTCGATCTTGCGGCTGCAGGCATTGACCTCAGCGTGGAGGCATACCTGGTGGCAGTTTCATCCATTGCCTTGCTTTCCTCCTTGTTGATCATGTTGCTTCTCATCACCTTGGGCGTTGCAATCGCGGACATATCCCTGGCTGCGCTAGCACCCTTAATCGGCTTGTTTGTTTTCATCGGCTTGTCCTTGCTTGCGCTCCTCTATCCTTCCATGAGGGCAACCAACCGCGCATTCAAGATAGACAGGGAGCTTCCCTTTGCGTTGAGGCACCTCGCAACCCAACTGAAGTCTGGCGTAAGCTTTCACAGGGCGTTGCAGTCCATTGCTGAAGCTGATTACGGGTTGCTCAGCATGGAAATCAAAAAAGTGTTGCGGGACATTGATGGCGGGATGAACACTGAAGAAGCGTTCATGAAACTCGCTTACTCAACTCGCTCAAAGGGATTGAAGAAAACCATTATGCAGATGAACAGGGCTTTGAGGACTGGCGGAAACCTTTCCGACATCATGTCGGGAATCGCCTCAGATGTTTCGTTTGAGACGAGGATGCTCATACGGGATTTCACTGAAAAACTGAACATTATCAACGTAGTGTTCATAATGGTTGCAGTGGTTGCACCTGTTACCATCACGATTCTGTCAGCCATCATACAGCTCCCGATTTTCGCCGGCAAGATTCCGATGAGCATCGTCTACATCAGTTTCCTCCTCGTGTTTGCGGCGATGGGACTCATCCTGTTCATAATAAGGAGGATAGAACCAGCGTGATGAAATGAATTCCAACGAAATCAAGGCAAGGTTGAAGGAAGAGTACAAGAAAATGGAGGTTTACTACGAGGGAACGGGATTCAGGTTCAGCTTCAAGAAATTCATTGCAGTCATCTTCTTTATTGCATTGGCAACCGCGCTCATATTCCTCGTCCTGAACCTCAAGCCCCTCATTGCAGTCATCGGCTTCATTGCAGTCCTCAGCCTCATAGTCAGCTTCCCCATCACCTTAAGGAACGCCAGAATCTCTCAGATTGACTCTACTCTTCCCGATGTTCTAAAGCACATGTCAGCAGTCCTCAAGTCAGGTGGAACAACGGAGAGCGCGCTTGAAGAAGCGGCAAACTCGGATTACGGTCCCATCAGCGTCGACCTCAAGGTTTCTTTAAAGCAGTTGAGGGAGGGCAGGGAGTTTGATGCAGTCCTCACAGACGCCGCCAAAAAAACGGGCTCCATCATCTTCAAGAGATGCGTTACAATCATATTGGATGCACGCAAGGCAGGTGCGGGCTTAGCTGATGTAATGAACTCCATTGCAGACGACGCCAAGGAAATCCTCAGGGTGAAGAGGGAAAGATATTCCAGGACAACCATGCACGTCATGTTCCTGTATATTTCTACGCTGTTGCTTTCGCCATTCATATTCGGTTTTTCCTTAAGCATCGTTTGTTACATGGGAAGCGGCATGATTGCTGCAACAGGCCAAACAACTATTTCCGTCTCCAACCTGCTGCCCCAGCAGAAAGCAGCCTACTGCACTTCCCAGAAAATGGTTTTCAACCCCTCTGCAGACGCATGCATCCCCTCTCCACTAGATTTAAGCTGGCTCAACCTCCTCCTCACAGTATTCCTTTCCGCTCAAGCAATTGTCTCCCTCATTGCAGTAGGAATCATTCGAGAAGGAGACCCCTTCAAATACATTCTTTATGTTCCAATCATGGTGTTGTTCACCATCCTCATGTTCGAGGGAGGAAAGATCTTCAGCGACTTGATTATTGGCTCCTCGATTTCCTGCATCATGTAAAATGGTTTTGCGAAGTCTAAAGAAGAGGGTTATGGGTTATGAAATGTTTTTTAATGAAGCGAACGTATTTACAGTAGCGAGGTGCGTGAAATGAAGGGACAAACCGCAGTTGAATACCTGCTGCTGATTGGCTCGGTAGTCGGAGTAGTTGCTTTAATCACGTTCTTCATCAAAAGATACGTAATGGGTTGAAAGGTGTTTCGTTGAAGGGCCAAACTTCCGTAGAGTACCTGCTGCTCATCGGCGTCGGAATACTCATCGTAGTCATCGTAACCGTAGTCGTTAGAGGAGGCATTCTCTTTCCAACTGAGAACAAAACCATCCAAGATTATTACGCTTACTGCAGGCAAAGACTGAACTCTGACTTGCGCTCCGGCTGCTTTGACGAACACGGTGAGTGGATGCCTGATGCAACTCCAGTAAACCAACGGCTCGCATCCCGCTGCGGCGTCAAACTCGAGGGCGACCCCACCCACTACTGCGGACCTCCCTGCGAACTCATTAACGGAGTATGCGGGGGAGCCGAGTGCGCCAGCGGCTTTTCTCTTGCAGGCATCTGCGACCCGAAAGACAAGGTGTGCTGTGGTCCAGTCTGCGAAAAGATTGGCGGCGTTTGCCAAGCCAGTGCCTGCTCCAGCGGCTCCGAGCTTCAAGGCCTATGCGATTCTTCTACTCCGCATTGTTGCAAAACACCATAGGTTAGTCACATAACCCACAGAATGCTCTCCCCCATTTAAACGAAATCTTTTTAAAGCCCCCCGCATTTCTCTCTATAGTCGTTTTTGTTGGTTTAGTTAAAGTTGAATGAAAAAATGGTTGGTGATATGATGAAGAAAGGTCAAGGTGCTTTTGAATACATCCTGCTTCTAGCCGGAGTTTTGCTGATTGTCGTCATCATCGTCGTCCTATTGAGGGGACCGCTTGCACAGACCGGACCTGCCCAAGCTATGAAACAAGCTTGCTATACTCAGCTTGCGTCCAGCAGTGGGTGCTGGGATACTAGTGGAAATTTTAAAGCCGATGGTGTCGTCGATTACGCTTCTGTGCCTTCTTGTAAGGGACTCAACGGCTATAGAATAAAGGGGGATACCACCGCCGGATTGTGTACCGCGACATCAACGAGTTATGAGTGGGCGACGACAGGCACGGGGTTTTGTGGATTCTGCTTGACTTGTTGTGGTAAGTAACTTTCTTACCTTTTTGTTATCATTTTACTTTCATAAAATAAAGCTATGTAGCCAAGTTTTAAATACCTCCAGTCTAATCTATTTGGGTCTGTATGCTGTTGAAGAGGCGTTCCATGAAGCGGGGGCAGGCGGCGACGGAGTATATCCTGCTAGTTGCACTTGGATTGCTTATCGTGGTAGTGGGGATTGCGATTGCCATCAACGTAAAGGCGTTCACTGACACTGTAGCAGCGCATATTGCGATGGAACGCGATGCAACCATAGCCATGCTGTTGAGGTAAAAGTGGTGCAATGGGATTAAACCCCTTCTGCCCTGTCTTCAGCACTCCATTCCCCACCGTTTTTAGTTCTTCTCCCTTTCTTCTCATGGTTTCCTCAGTGCTTTCTTCCATTAAGCTGTTTATTCCATTTCTCGTCGTTTCCCTATTCTCGCTTGCAGCAATATATTTTGATGTGAAAGAGAGAAGAATCCCTAACAACCTCAATTACTTGCTGCTTTTGTCCTCCATTTTTATTTCAGTGTTTTCATCAATTTTTTCAGCAACCTATATCTTGTTTCTCTTGCTTTCCCTGCTTTTCTCTTACCTTCTCTTTAAGCTAGGGGTCTGGGGAGGAGGAGACGCCAAGTTCTTTTGGGCGCTTTCCGCAGCATTCCCTCTTTTTGCAGACTACAACTATTATTCTTTTCTCTCTATCTTCCTGAATTCAGCTTTCATGCTGGCACTAGGGCTTTTAGTAATTCACTTCAAGCAATTGGTTAAGCTGAGAAGGAATGTTTTTAAAATTGAGTTAATCGAGGCTTCTCTCCTGAATTCCTTGCTTTCAACTCCCTTGTTCCTCCTAGCCTCTCGGCTGGATTTACTGCTTGCATTGGTTTTCTTGGTTGTTGCAGGGTTTTTCTTAAACCCGCTTCTTAAAAAACCAAATCCAGTTCCGTTCCTGCTTTTCTTTGCCGGCCTTCTCTTGGACTTTAATTCAACTATTTCAGTCTTTCCACTTGTTTTCGCTTCAATTATTACACTGGCTTTTCTAAAGAACGTCTTGAAGGTTTTTTCCTCTCGAGTGCTCGTTAAATGGGTTGCGCTCCGTGATTTAAGGAAGGGAATGGTGCCGGCTGAAACCGTTTACTTAGAAAAAGGCAGGGTTATGAAGTGGACTATGGCGGAAGCGCTGGGAAGCCTTGTGCGGGGGCGCGGTTTCTTTCTTCCGAGAAACAAGATTGTGGTGGATTCATTGAATGCAGCAGGGATTTCTGGGAAGGAAATCAAAGAGTTAAAAAAGCTGGGGGCATTAAAGTATCTGGGTGTGAGGGAAACCATTGCCTTTGCGCCGGTTTTGTTCCTGGGCTTTGTGTTGAGTGTGTTTTGGAAGGTAGTCTGACAAAATGGTTGATGGCGTTGTTTTGGTTATTTATCAGGAATTGATTTGTTGGAATGCAGTTTGTGCTATGGGAGGATAATCTGATGAAGAAAGGCCAGCTTTCAGTTGAGTTCTTCCTCATCCTAGCGATAGTGATGGCCATGATCAGCATGCTGCTGGCTAACGCACTGGAGCAAATGAAGTACATCCGGCAGTTGGATGCAGCGGCTCTCGCCAAATCCTGTGCGGACACGGTCTCTGGAGTAGTGAACTATGCGAAGCTTGGAGGAGCTGGTACAAGCATAACACAGGATGTATTCGTTCCAAAGGACATGGTCTGCTTTCTGAGAGATGGTAGAGAATCATATTGCTTACAAAAGGAATCCGGGAAAAAAGTGTACGGCGACCAATTCCTGTCTCCAGATGTTTCATTTGAAGAAGACTGTTATTCTTCAGGATGGATTCGCTTCACTGCTTTCAACGATGCTCCCTTGAAGACAATAAAGGTAACCTGCCAAACAATCAGTTGATGTGGCAAGAATGATGGTTGACTTATGAAAAGTGGTTTTGATGCAAAGGGCACAGAGCTCGATTGAGTTCATCATAGTGGTCGGCTTGATCGTCCTATTCATTTCCTTTGTTTTGCTTCCTGGCCTCAGGGAATCCGAGCTCAATCTCGCGATTTCTTCAGCAAGAGTTGGTGCCCTAGAATATGCTCAAGAGCACTCCCTCTCGTTCGCTGAAATGAATTATGCAATAGATGGAAAGAGCGTGGTTCTGAAGCCGGGGATAGCAACTGCTGACTTAAGTATTGGAGAAAAAAACGAGTTGAGGCAAAGGATTTTGGGCAAGATAAGAGACACGTTTTCTCCATCCCTTGATATTGAAGGTAAGGAACAGTTTTCTGCACCGAACTACGTTTACTCAGTTCAACTGGATTGAATAAAGTGGATTTGAAATGAAGCTATGGTTCCAACTTGTATTGGTTCTCATGTTCTTGTTCTCCTTCCTTCTTTCATTCTACAACATCGTCTTTTCATTTATAGCTGTGCTAATTATTTCATCTGCTTGCATCTGGATCGCCTTCAAGCTAAAACAGTATGAGAGGAAGGCCGCGTTTTTCTTCGTCTTCGTTTTCTCAGCGGTATCCATCCTCTTCCTGTTGTTCAAAATTTATTTCAACGCCTTTATCTTGAATCCATTTCTTCTACCTGCTTTATCAATTTTCTTCATCGTGTTTTTTCTAGCGTTGTTCATCGTCCTCAGGAAACTGGTCGTGCCGTCGCATGCATTCGGGAAGGCAATCGGCTATTCCAATGGTTATGCAGTAGTTGAAATGGAGGAAAGCATTTCCCACAACTTCAAAGGCGTTTACGCTGTTCCATCCCGCAGGGTTTCGCCAGGCGAAAGTGTTAAAATCTTGTTGAAGAAGAACTTATTCTCTGAAGCAAGGCTCTGCAGAGTCGAGTGAGGTGGAGTGTTTGAGTGAAAGGCATTATGTCTACCTATCGCTGGGCCTAGCGTTTGTCGGAATTCTATTGCTCGTTGTCTTCCTTAAATCAAGTGGCCCGACTGAAAAAAAGTTGAATGAAATCAGCGAAGAGGATATAGGGAGAATGCTGTTGGTGAAGGGAAGGGTTTCAGGGATTTACTCAAAGAACGGAAACACGTTCTTCAAGCTATGCGAATATCCTCGTTGCGTTCAGGTAGCAATCTTTTCATCGCTTGCCAAGAGAATGCGAGAGGGTTCCATTAACCCAGCTGGAATAAAGAACGGGGGGTTGGTGGAGGTGAAAGGAGTTTTAAAAGAATACGGGGGAGAGTTGGAGTTAGTTCCTTTGGATATTGATTCGGTGAATGTCTTGAAATGAATCCCTTGTTGTTTGTTTTCATAGGAATCCTCGTCGGTATCCTAGGGATTTTCCCGTTCATTCACACGAACCTCTTGATGGAGCTGGCGAAAGGCTTTTTCAGTGATTCCCTTGCGCTTGGTTTATTCGCAGCAGGCGTTGCTTTCTCACACCTCGTCTTTGAGAGTATTCCAGTTGTATTCTTCTGCATTCCATCAGCCGACCAGGGGGTTACTGTACTCCCAGCGCACAAACTCGTGCTGGAAGGAAAAGGATTTTTGGCGCTGAACCTCGTCCTGTCCTCGTTCTTCCACTCTCTTCTCCTGTCTTTCATCCTCTTTCCGTTCGTGCTGATTCTGTTGCCGCCTTTGTTCACTTCCCTGAAGCCACTTCTTCTCCCAGTGCTCCTGCTCTTGCTGATTGCGTTCTTCCTTTCCGAGAAAACTCTGGGAAACATCCTGTTGTCTGCTTCAATATTTCTTTTATCGGGCTTGTTCGGATTCTTTTCATTCTCTTTCTCCTCGGATGCGCTGTTTCCCCTCCTCACAGGATTGTTCGGTGTCTCCTCCATCCTGCTTTCCCTCCAGGGAAGAAGCGAGTTTCCGAAGCAAGAGGAGGCCCCTTGGCCAGGGGTAAGCAAGAAACTCGTTTTTACAGGTTGCGTACTGGGCTCGCTCTCAGTTTTATTTCCTGCAATCAACCCAGCTCTCTTGAGCGCGTTGGTCTTCATCTTCCTTGAATGCAGCCCCGAGTCTTTTCTTGTGCTGAATTCATCGCTTGTCGCGTCCAAGCTCTTCTTTGACTTTGTTGCCGTCTTCACCATCGGCAAGGCAAGGACTGGAGCAGCTGTTGTCCTCAAAGACATGCTCCATTCTTCCCCAGCGCTTTTGTTAATCGTGATAGCGACAGCGGTTTCCTTCTTTCTCTCCCTCGCATTGCTTCTCCTCACGTACAGGCGGCTCGTGGGTTTTCTCTACTCCTTCAACTTCCTTAAGCTGAACCTGTTTTTTCTCTTGGTTCTCTCCGCAGCAGTTTTCTTTACCAGTGGATTCGCTGGCTTATTCATAATGGCGTTTGCAACTCCCTTGGGGCTATTGCCTCCGCTGCTGAAGCTCAAACGCAGCTATTCCATGGGCGCGCTCATCGTTCCGTCCTTACTCTATTTCTCTGGCCTGAATTATTTTATCCAGGGAGTTCTAAGCTAGCGAAATGCTATCTACATGTTTATACGCAATGCACCAAGGACGATAAAAGTTTAATAACAGCCAGCTCATAATTCCTTCACTTCATTACAGGTGTGGATGTGCGCGCTCAAGCTTCCCTTGAATTGTTTTTTGTTTTCTCAGTCCTACTGTTGCTCATGCTTTGGCTGGCTAATTACCTCAACCTGTTAACCAAATCCTCTTCCTCGCTCTACAACCAAGAGAAGCTGCTGGCAAACGGGCTCGTTCTCCTCGCGAACAGAGTATGCGTCTCCGAAACTGAAGTGACATACAGGCTTCCTTGCATCATCCACGAAAACAGGCCAGTTGTATACTCCATAAAAACAGAGGGCAACAAAGTGAAAATTAATTCATTGGTTTACGATGTTTCAGCTGACGGGTCTGCGGCATGCAACTTGGATGCAGATGTTTTCTCTGGCTGCCTTGACCAGCGCGTCAACGACGCAGGAGAGGTATGCATAAAAAAAGTTGGAACAGTCAAGTTCAGCATGGGCTCGTGTTGATAAATGGTGTTGGAATGGGAAAAAAGAGGGCGCAGATATTCAGCATGGATTTCCTTATTTCAGTTGCTGTCTTCACCATAGTATTGGGGGCTGTCTTGAACATGTATGAATTCAATCAACGGCGCCACAACCTCCAAAACGAGCTTTCTTCAAACGAAGCGGACGTCATTGCAGAAGCCATCGTTTCAAGCTTGCCTGCGCCAACACCGTCTCCGCCCCATTCCTGCATAAAATACAAGGAAACAGATACCTTGAGCCAATGCTCTTGTGAAAAAAACACTTTTTATGCCACGCGCCTTGTCGCTAAAGCAGACCAGAGCGGATGGGATGTCGTAAAAGTAAAGGTGTGTGGATGAGGAAAGGATTTCTTCTCACACTGGATTCGCTTCTAGCTTTGGCCATACTTTTTTCCGTGTTCTCTGTTGCAGTGCTCCTTTCAAGCAAACCCCCAGAAGTAGGGAAATACGTCGCGCTCGAGGCACTTGCGCGGGATTATCTCGTAATAACACAGGGTGGCGTTACAGACACCGAACAATTGCGTAATCAATTCAAGGATGATACTGGCTCCCAGGTTTCAACTTCATCTCCGCTTTCCGGTCCTTTGGTAGTCCACAGCATCTACTACAAATACTCCTTGATATGCGGTGGAAGAACTACGTTGGTGTATGGCACAGACGCGTGTTTGAATCAACAGGAAAGCATTGCTTCCTCTAAACACGAGGCTTGGGTGGCGCCATGAAAAAAGGTTATCTCTCCATCATCACAGCTGTTTTGGTTTCCTTCGTTATAATGGCTGCGGTTGCTTCCGTATACTCTTTCTCAGCCTACACTCAAGCAGAGCTTCATGAGATGGAAGCCAAGAAGACCGCTGACCGGCTTCAAGATGCAATACCCTTCCTTAGCTCGAGTGTGGTTGACGCAGTTGTTGATGCTGCTGCTGAAGCCTGTTGTCCAGCAGGTAATCCAAACAATCCGACAGATGCCATCAATACGAAAATAAAACAGTATCTTGACGAATCCAATCGCACCCTGAGCGAAGACGGTTTTTCAGTTTTCTATTCTGGACTGTCCTCTTTCAGTAATCTGGATTGTGGAAGTAGCTTCAACGTCCAATACTCTGTCTACGTTGTTTCGCCTTCGGGAAAAGCAAAGAAGGATTTCACCCAGCAGAACATAAACATCCAATTTCAACAGAACGTTCCCCAACTCAAAATATTATTTCCAGCGCAAGATATTACCTTAAGCAATTGTGGATGAGCCTTCGAGAGAGTGTCGAAAACCAGATGACGCCGGATCATGGGATGTTCTCTTCATCAAGAAAAATTATTAAGCTTTAAGGGAGTAGCTTTTCTGTGAAGGGCATGGATAGACCGGCTGTATTACTGATAATTGTTATCTTCCTAGTTCTCGCAATCTATTCCTTTGCCCCGTTTCGCCAAACGACCATGAGCATGGATGAAGCAATCGCCTTAGTTAAAAAAGACGCTCAATCTTCTTATCCTGGTGCTTCCGTGACTGTGCTTCCGCCAATAGGATTCTCGGGAAACGGCAGTGATGCCTGGAAGATAAATATTAAAATCACTGTTGAAGACCCCTTGAACGCGTGTTGCCCAAAGGTTTTTGTCAGGTATTATGAGTTGATGCCGCTGCGCTTTCGCTCTGAAACCATAACCAAGGGTTGCACTGCAGGCAAGCCTATACTCTATGAAGAAGAGGCGATTATCGCTTCAGGCAAAAGCAAGCAGATAGAAAATCAGTTCTGCAACGCGAGGGGGGTAAAAACCAGTGTGTTGTTCTTTAGTGCAGAGAAGATTAGGGCGACGAAAGACTGCAAGGAATGCTCCCTTGTAGAAAGCTTGGTGTCGGATCTTCCTGTTCAGGAGCTGTGGGTTGTTGAGTGGAGCTACGGAAAATATTCTAAACTGGCTGCGGTCAACCGGAGCGGCGATGTGCTGAAAGTAATGGAAGTCGTTTAAATTTTTTTACACGAACCGGAAGTTGTTTAATAAATCAGTTTAAGTTGCATTGGTTTTGTTGTTTTTTGTTTTAGGTCAACGAATAACCGCGGGATTTAGAGAAGTATTAGACAATCACACGAGCCTTCTTTTCTTGGAGATTCCTACAGTTCCAACCCTCTTTTATTCAGTGAGATAATAGTAGTCCCCTTTCTCCTTTTGTTCCCTGTCCTTCACCGAACCAGGTTTGTTGGCCCTCGGCCGGCCGGTTTCCGGATCCCGTCTATAGGTTATGCCCTGCTCCTTCAAGAAGAGGTTCATTCCGTCTCGCAGCATGAGTGGCGCATGCGCAAGCCCTTCTTTCCCAGACATTCCTTCAAACACCATAAGCCTGTCGCTCACTGAGTCAATGAACAGCAGGTCATGGTCGACCACGAATGCGTTTTTATTACGTTTCTTCACGATCTTCCTCACGAGGCCTCCGACTATTAGCCTCTGCTCCACGTCCAGGAAAGCAGACGGCTCGTCGAGGAGATAAAGGTCCGCTTCTTTGGAAAGCGTTAGGCAGATTGAAAGAGCTTGGAGCTCTCCTCCGCTCAGGCTCGAAACTTTTTTGTCGCGTATTTCGTCTATGAGCAGCTTTGCCTTGATTTCATTAAGAAATTCCTTTTTCGCATCAGTTGAGGCAATCAGTTCCCCGACTGTTCCAGGGAAAGACGATTTTATATACTGCGGTTTATATGAAATTCTTTTTTGGCCAAGTCCCTTGCCAGAGTCTGGCTTCTCTACTCCTGCAAGGATTTTCACGAATGTGCTTTTTCCAGTTGCATTCGGTCCAATGATTCCCATGACCTCGCTTTCGCCCAAGTCGCCTTTTTCCGCCAGCATGCTAAAGCCAGGATAATTTTTTTCAATCGGACCGTATTCATACTTTTTCTTTGTGGCAAACTCAGATAACCTGCTTGGCTCAAATCGGATGGAATGGTTTCTGAACCTGACGTTCTCTTCCCTCAAATAGCCCGCTAAATATTCGTTAATGCCGTTCCTGGCGCTCTTCAATCTGGACACTACCCCAAATGCTCCGGGTCTTCCGTAGAGCACGTGCACGTAGTCGCACAGGTAGTCCAGCACAGAAAGGTCGTGCTCTATTGCCATCACGGAAGCGTTTTCACTGAGTCCCTTAATCTTTTTAGCCAAGGTAAGTCTTTGCCTGACGTCGAGATAAGAGGCTGGCTCGTCGAAGAAGTACAACTCTGCATCTTTCAGGAAAGCGCATGCAATGGCGGTCAGCTGGAGCTCGCCTCCGCTCAATTCATTCATTTTCTTCTGCATGCAGTTTACAAGCCCGAATTCCTTCACGGTCTCTTTCAGGGCTCCTTTCTCGTCACAGTCTTCAAGAAGCTCCCTTGCCTTAACGGGCTTGGAAAGGGATTCGATGTTCTGCATTTTGTGGCTTACCTTCACTCCGCCATCGTAAATCATTTTGAGGTAGTTGAGCACCTCGAGGCCTTTGAATTCCTTTTTGACTGCATTCCAGTCTGCTTCAGATGCTTTCCCAAAATTCGGTTTTAGCGCTCCCCTGAGAAGCTCTAAAGCAGTAGTTTTGCCGATTCCATTCACGCCGATTATGCCCACTACTGAATTCCTCTTCGGAAGCGGAAAGCCATATAAACGAAAGGAATTGGAGCCATACTGGAAGGTAGGTTTGCCCAATTCCGAGGGGAGATTCGTCACTTGAATGGCTTTGAATGGACATTTCTTGACGCACAGACCGCATCCGCTGCACAGCTCCTCGCTTATGATTGGAAAATCTTCTTCTACCTTTATGGTCTCTTCCTTCATTTTCACGCCGGGACAGATTTTCATGCACTCAAGGCCGCATTTTCCCGTGTTGCATTTCTTCCTGTCCACGATAGCTATCCTCATTGAAAGCACCTGAAAAAGACTTACTGCAAATAAACGGATTATGCATGCGCTGGAAAACAAATAAAATAAGGAAGAATGAAAAGAAAAAGAAGCACTTTTAGATTACGAGCATGAGCAATCCTATGAATAGGATGAACAATCCAAGTAGAATCAGCCCGCCTTGGATGGTGACCACGACAGCGCTTATGATGCTCTTGGTAAACATGCCTTGCACGCCGTTGTAGAACCCGAACCACCACGTTCCGAGCACCAAGGTCAATCCGAGCAAAAGGCTTGCTAATCCTATCTTGCTTACTCTCATTAATACCACCAAATTCTTTTTGTTTTTTTGTTATTTAAATGTTTAGGGATGCACGGCTTTTAAAGTCTTTGTGTTTTCAGGCGTTGTCTAAAAATTCACCAAATTCAAAGTTTTTTGTGGACTGGCGGATATATTCAGGAGATCTTTTGTTTGCTTGCCTCGTAAGCTCACACCTCAAACAAAAAATAACAAAGATAACGCGCTATAAAAACTCATTTATTAGATGCCTCGGTGTCTTCGGTTTTGTATGTCCTGCTTAAACAGCTTAATTTATTTCACGCCCACCAGAAGCTGAAGGCGCTTCGGATCCACGTTCATTCTATAGCGCCGCATCATTTCGCTGAATACCTGCTTTGGATCGGAAATGCCTTGCGAGCGCAATTCGGAAACGAGTTTTTTGAGCTTGGGGTCGTCAAACAACTCCAGGTTCTTTTCTTTAATGGTTTCTTGGACGCTTTTGCCTCTGGAAACGTCTTTCAACGCTTCTTCAATGGCTGCTTTTCCAATCCTATTCTTTTTGTAAAGCGAAAACAACTCTATCAAATGCTGTTTTTCAATGGAATCCACTGCAAAGCCTTCCCGCCTCAGGGCAACCATGCTTTCGAGCAGGATGCCTGCAACAGTCTTTCCTTCAGCCCTGGTTTTTTCAACGATTTCTTCGAACAAGGTGAAATCAGGTGACTTCAACATCTTTTCAGCAAGGACTTGGCCGAGGCCCCACTCAAAGTATTTTTTCTTCCTCTCATCGCAAGAAAGAGGCAGTTTTTTACGAATCTCTTCCACTTCCTTCCGCTCTATTTTGATTGGTGTAACATCTGTCTCAGGGTACATCCTCTGAGAGCCAGGCAGGGGACGCAGGTAAACAGATAGCTCGCCTTCGGCCCGCCGCGTTTCCTTCACTACGCCCTCAAAGGCCTGCAACGCCCGCTCGAAAACTGCCTTCAACGCTGCTGCAACTCTCTTCCTTTCCCCCCCGCACAAAATGAAGGCATCGCCTGAAGAACAGGATAGCAGCTTGGTTACTTCAGCCAACTCCGCTTCAGAGAAACCATATGCCTCCAAGCCTTCGTCGGAGTGAATCAACCCGCTTACCCCGACCACCTTCGCATAACCACTCAATTCGGTTCCGAACCTGTGGTTCGGCATCAATTCTCTTCCCAAGAGGCCGCTGAACGCAGGCAGTCTAAATCCCATTATGGCACCGCCTCTTTCCAGGATTTTCTTCAGGATGCCACAGTGTGTTTTCGAAAATGCATGGGACAGGTCAACTGGAGCGAATACGAACTTCCCTGGGTTTCTTTTCTTCAACTCGTTTTTTATTTCAATGAGGGCGCTCTGCCTACGTATTTCGTTGTCAACAAGCTTGGGCAGGAGCTCGAGTTCTTGAGCGCCTTTTATCTCAGTTCTCGCACCTCCTTCGATGGAAATGTTGAGGTCTTGGCGAATGGTTCCAATGCCTCTTTGCACTTTTCCTGTCGAACGAAGCAACATGCCGATCTTTTCAGCTACTTCGCGTGCATGCGCGCCGTCGACGATGTTAGAGGAAGTCGCGATTTCGATCAACGGAATTCCGAGCCGGTCAAGCCGGTAAACCGTGCCTGCTTCAAAGGCTTCAACGATGCCTGCACTTTCTTCCTCAAGGCAGACGGATAGTATCCCAACAGGTCCCCTCGAGGTCTTGATGCTTCCGTCGGTTCCAACCAACATCGTTCTCTGGAAGCCGCTTGCAGCAGAGCCGTCTACAACTGTTTTCCTCATTACGTGGAGCTCATTAACCCGCTTTGCATTCAGCAGGAGAGCGACTTCAAGCGTGGTCTCAAGAGCCTCTTTGTTCAGTTCGTGAGGCGGCTCTTCATCGCATTCCACCAGACAACTAGAGTTTTTGAAGAGCTGGTAAGTGAACTCTCTTCCCCTGCTCATCTCAAAAGCAGCAGCTGGGTCAACTCCCCCCAGCTCTCCGGCAACGGCTCTCATTCGCCTTTTCACAGTCAGACAAGGCACTTCATTAGAGACTGTGCTGCTGCAGTTACAGAAGAGCTTCCTCTCAGTTGCAAGTCTCTGGTGGACCTCTATCCCTATCTTCGCTTTCATATAACGCACTTAATTGAATAAATCAGATTAGGAATTCTTCTTCAGTAAGCATTGGATTTATTTCGCCTGCCAAGCTTGTGAGCATGAGTTTTCTTACCTCTTCCTTTTTTCTCGTGTGCCCGAGCACCCATCCAAGTTTGACATATGCGACTTCTGGGAGCATGTCTTCGCAGTAGATTACTCCCAGGCGGTACATCTCCCTGGCGGTCTCGTAAACGAAGGGATTGGTTCTTCCGTAGAGGCACTGGGTTGCGAATGCCACGATGATTCCCTCCTCCACAGCCCGCTTGATTTGGGGTAGCCAAGAGTTTTTCTTATCGAAAGTAAACGTCGGAATCTGGCCCAGCGCAGTGGCCTCTACCACGATCCCCTTGTATTTTTTGTCGATCAGGAAATCAACAAGCCCTGGCTCAGAGCCGGGGTAGGCCTTCAACAATGCAACTTTTTTCTCAAATGCCGTGTCCGCAACCACCTTGCCCGCACTCCTTTTACGGTAATTTTTTTTCAAGAACTCCGTTCTTCCGTTGGAATATATCTTCGCAAGCGGAAGGTCGTTTACGGGCCGGAAAGCATCTCTTCTTGAAGTGTGCATCTTCCGCACCTTAGTCCCCCTAATTGCGTAGCAATAGTCGTCGCTGGACGTGGCATGCATCACGATCGCGACTTCAGCTGCATCCGAGAGCAGGTAGTGAGCAGCGCAAGCCATGTTCATTGCGCCGTCGAAACTGCCTCGGTCCGGAGAGCGCTGAGCTCCGACTAGTGCAACGGGTTTGCAAAGGTTTTTGAGCATGAACGAAAGTGCAGCTGAAGTGAAGTGAAGCGTGTCCGTGCCGTGGGTTATAACCAGCCCTTTTATGTCTGAATTAAGCTCCTTTGCAGCAAGGGCGGCTATCTTCTGCCACTCTACGGGGGACATGTTTTCGCTGAATATCTTGAACGGCGAAAGAAGTGATTTAAAGCTTATTACATTCACGAGCTCAGGCATCGCCTGGCATATCTCTTGGGGCTCGAGCAGGCTCTTTACGCCACCGAGGCGGTAGTCTATCTTTGAGGCAATGGTGCCACCTGTTGCAATCAAGGAAATTTTCGGTAGGCTGCTTTTCTTTAAGGAGTATCGAGGCGTCGGTTTTTCTGAAAAAGCATTGGCTTCCATTTTCTCGATTTGCATTGAGGAGGAATACTCGAGACCGATGTTGTAACCTGACTGGAGTTTCAGAATGAGCACGTTGTCGTCTCCCACTTCAATCCTTGGCATCAGGAGCCCCTCGTATACTACTCCCGATGTAGTTATGCGCGCTCCATCGCCTACTGAAATCCTTTTCGCTTTCAGGATTCCGTCTATTTCTTTAGAATAAGCCAAGAAACCACCACCACACACTACGCATCTGCTGAATAAATATTATTTTTTTGAAGGAATAGTATTTTAAACAGCGACATCGGAAGTTTCCTTGGCGGTTTCGAAGATGTTTATGGTGAAGGTCTTGTCAACTCCGTGCATTTCCCGGATCTTTGAAACCACGAGGTCCCCTATCTCTGCGAGGTCTTTTCCCTTCATCTTTACCAGGATATCCCATTCTCCAGTAATGATGTAGACTTCTTGGACTTGAGGGTATTTGGAGATGGCCTTCGTCAACTCTTGCTGTGAAACCTTCAGCTTCTTCGAAGTCGGCCTGACTGAAACAAGAACGAAAGCTGTTATTGGAAACCCGAGTTTGCTTCCGTCAATGATAGCTGAAAACTTTTTTATAATTCCATTCTTCTCAAACTTCCGTATTTTATCGTGTATCGTGCTCATCGGAATTCCAAGTTTATGCGAAAGGTCACGAAGGCTCTGCTTGCAGTTTGCCTGGAGCTCTGACAACAGCTTCATTTCAACTTCTTCCACAGTACCCCCTCCGTAAATATTACGGAAAGAGAATATAAAAAGCATAAAATTTTGAAAATTTTTCGGTTTTTATCGGATAAGAAATAAAAGCATAGGCTCCAGCATAATAATGGGGTTATCGTCTTCTCAACTGTGAGTGGTACAGAAGAGAGGCACTTTCGAATTGTCTCCACCTCCTTGGGGTTGCTTCGGTTCTGTACCATGATCTTTATATCTAATTTGAAGCATGCGTTCTGTTTTTTCAAAGTTTTTTCGATAGGTATACTCCGTCGTCTCTAAAGCCAAGCTTCCTGTAATAAGGTTTTACTCCGACGCCGCTTATCACCAAGAGTTTTTCCGCACCGAACTCCCCGCGAGAGATGCGCTCCGCCTCCTCCACAAGTTTTTTTCCAAAGCTCTTATGCTGTGCTGCCGTTATTTCCTTTTTTCCTATTCCGACCTGCTCGCCGTAGACATGCAATTCGCGTATGCCCAAACTGTTTTCTGTAATCTCTTTCCTAAAAATTTTTTCCGAGGGCTTTCTGAGGCGAAGGAACCCGATCAGCGCATCATTTTCCTCGTCTTCAAAGCTCAAAAAAACCTCTTTCCCTCCACTCGCTTCGTAATCCCTTCTCTTTAACTCCAACGCATTCCAGTCTATTTTAAGGTTTTCCTTCAGCGTCCTCAACCCGATCTCCCTGCATCGGATGCACCTGCACTTGGTTCCTTTCTCCTCCATCCTCTGTTTGACGAGCTGCCGCAGGTTGCTTTTCCTCACCCCTGCTGCAATCAAATCAGTCGGAATGTCTCTGTCCACCCGCATCACCCTGCAATATGGAGGGATGAAGCGCTTCATCTCAGCAATCACTTCAGCTGCGTCTTCAGCCTCGTAGGGCGAATACTCTCCGCGCTTCCACATCGTGAAAAGCTTCGTGCCAGGGACTACGAGGCAGGGGTATATCTTCAGCATGTCCGGTCTGAAGGCAGGGTTTTCAAACAATTCCCGGAACATCCGCACGTCTCTCTTCCTTTCCACGAACAAGCCAGGCATGTAATGATAGCCGACTTTCAGAAGCGCGTCCTTGCAGACCCTAGTTGCCTCAATCACCTCTTTTTTTGTATGCCCTCGCCCCACTCTTTGATAGACTTCGTCGCTCAATGTCTGCACACCCAACTCCAGTCTAGTCGCACCAAGCTCCAAGAGGGAAGAAACCTGTTTCTCAGAAGCAAAGTCCGGCCTGGTTTCAAAACAAATCCCGACCACCCTATGCGCCGCGCATTCATTCAATTTCTTTGATTGCTCAAGATTCCTGCTCTCTATTCCATTGAATGCGTCAAGAGCGTGCTTTACAAAATCCTGTTGAAAATGCCTCGGAAGGGCGTTAAATGTTCCACCCATTACGATAAGCTCGCATTTTTCAGGCGAGTGACCGATGCTCTCCAGTTGCCTAAGCCTCGCGCTCACCTGCTTAAATGGGTCGAATTCGTTTTGTTTGGCGCGGCGAGCAGCTGGCTCGAAGCCAGTGTAGCTCTTGGGAGAATCGCTTCCGCCAGGGCAGTATATGCAGCTGCCAGGGCATTTAGATGGGGGGGTCATGACTGCAACCACAGAGACGCCGCTGAAGGAACGAACTGGCCTAATTCTCAAAAGACGCGTGAGCCTCCTTGTTCTCTTTGCTTCGGGAATTTTTTCGTAGATCTCGGAGTTCCTTAAAAGCTCGGACAGCCCATACCTTAAGCTCAGGTGTTTTTTCAGTTCAAGCAGTTCTTTTTCTCCAAGGTTTCTCTTGCCCGTAATAAAGGAAACTGCTTCTTCAATTGCTTTAGTCCTATCAGCCATATCACCACTATATCGCTCCACATAACTAATGTAAATTTCAGTTCATATTCTCTTTTTGGGGTTTGAGCGTTTTTACTCCATGAAACTATCAATAGAATCTTGGTTCACCAACAAAACTTTGAAGGGGTGCTATAGATACTGTGGTTTAATTAAACCAAGAAACGCAAACAGCTAGGGAATGATGTTTGAAATGAGCCCGAGCAATGCGTATATGGTTTGCTCAACATTGGGGAAAAGAAGTATTCCATGCGAGCATGCCTTCAGCTCTTGGTTCAATGAAGTCTCGGTCTTGAGCACAACTCGTTGGGTAGCATTTATGGCAGTACTGTATAGAGATTTTGCTTGTATTCTCACTCCATTTTGACCTCGATCGTAGCGCATTACCTCTTTACTAAAGGATTGCTCTGAGTTGTAG
>JACRGE010000033.1 GCA_016212465.1 Microcaldota archaeon | reverse complement strand
AGAGAAAGCAGGCGGTTATAGAACTCTGGAAGCGGTTCCACGTAGCCCACGACAGCAGGCGGAAGCCCAATGCCCGCTGGGGTATAGCTTTGCTTTGCATAAAGAATGGTGTCGTGCCTCAACTGGGACCAGGAAGCCAGTGCAGTAGTCAACTCTTTGTCCTGCCAGGCCTTGGTTTGCATGAACGAGGGGTATGTTCCATTCGATTCTTTCAGCAGCGTCTTGAGGGCGTAAAGCCAGCCCCAGTAAAGGTTCTTGTTCCAGTCAGCTGGAGTGAACGCCTCGAATTCCGCTTTGAGTTTGCTGAAGTTGCCTGCATAACCCTCGTAGTTCGTATCATCCAACTCATTCAATATTTCCATCGCCCTGTCCGAACCAAGGATGGCCATTGCATCCAATCCCCTTGGAAAGCCCCTTATTTTCCTGCCCATGCCGTCGATTGACATGGTAAATGGCTCCTTAGCTCCTTTATAGAGATACTGCGGTCCCACGAGATTCGAGAACGCGTATGAATCCGGTATGAATCTCTGTCCCATCAAGCGCATGCCCTTGCCTGACTCAAGGCACTGCAGGTATTTCTCTACAGTAAAGGGTGGAGTTAAAATACATTCACCTGTTCCCCCGTATATTCTTGGACCACTGAACTTCGCGAGTTCTATCTTCAGCTTGTCCAGGTTCGCGTCACTGAGCCCAGTGACGTCGATGCTGCCGCTGAAAACTGTGTTCAATGCCTTAATGTATTCGTAGGGTCCGAGGTCATCGGAAAAGCCCACGTAAAAAGCAGTAACTGTGTATATGCGGTCCCACTTTTCTTTTAACGTGGGTGTTTCAGAGAATTTGGATGCAATTAGGCTGGCGCCAAGAGTATGAATTTTAGCATCATATGCTTTGTTTTCTGAGGCAATCAAATCCTTTTTAATTAGAAAAGTAAGCCTACCGTACCACATGAAGGCCTTGAAGTAGTTCTTGAGCTTTTCGGAGCGGGTGTAGTGGCCTCGGGGAATGAACTGGGAGTAGTCCTCCCTGTATTTGAAGATAGGGGATACAGAAAAGTCTAAATGTTTTTCAATCAAGTCTAGTTCTTTGTCGACGTCGCTTTTAACGAATCCCGGGGTTGTAAAAGAATACTTCTGCAAGTCCTCGCTCTTGAAAAACGCGCTTGCAATGCCTGAATCCTGGCAAGAACTTCCTGGTTTGTCTGTACATAACTGGTCTTGCTTTGGCTTGAGCAGTTCCAAGCCGACTGCAAAGTATGCGGCATTTCTTTTCGCTGCTTCCTTCAAATCACCTGCGGGGTAGCTCTCGTATTTTTTCACTGAATCGTTGAATAGTTCGTAACTGGTTTGCCAAATCTTTTCGTAAAACTCTCTTTCCTCAATCTGGCGAAGGGTTTCATCGAATTGAATGTGGTAGAGGTGAAGCAAAGAATCGGACGTAATGAACACGGGAACTTCCTGGTGCTTCAGGGTGGCGTAAGTCGACACGAAGTCCTCCGTTTTTTGGTAGAGTGGGTTTGCTACGACCACGAAACCGTTTTTTACAAGCAGGTCCAACGCGCCTTGGCTCAAGGAAATTTTTGAAGAAAAGGCCTGGAGATTCGATATCTGGTCCGTGCTCAAGGGCAGGGTGTACTGAAGGGTTTGAAGGGGAATGTCCAAGGCCTCCAGCCGATAGTATTTCGTGAAACGGGCTTTCTCGCTTTCAACTCCTGAGAGGTCAATCAAATCAGTTTTGAGGCGGCTGGCGTTTACAGTAACCGTGGTGGTAGTGGGCGGGATTACGGAAGTTGTAGTTGGAGCTACCGCAGAAGTTGTAGTCGTTGATGCACCAGGCGGCTGTTGCTGAACACAGCCGAAAATAAGGAATGACACCAAAATCAGGAACAGAACCGCTAACGCACTTCCTTTGTTCATCAGACCACCTATTGCAGTAACCATCAAAAGTAAGATAAAGGAGTTTAAAAAGATATTAGTTATTCTCAGGAATAAAGTTAAAGTTGAAAAAGTTGCGGAAGTGGTACGAAATTGTTTAAGCGTTCAGAGTTTGAGGAGGCGCAGGATTTTTTCAGTGCGCGTAGCGCCAGCGCTGCAGTGGATGAACAACATTCTCTTTTCCCGCTCGCTTCTTTCAAGGAATTCACGGATTTTTCCGACGAGTTCAGCCGACGGCTCTTCGTCTTCTTCCAGAAAAGCCTCCAGATGCAGCGTCTCGTTCTTTCTGAAGAATTCCTTTACGTGCTCCGGAATGTCTTCAAGGGAGACGACTGCGCGAAATCCTTTTGAATGAAGCCAGTTGCAGTGCCCTTGCCGCGAGGGCTTGCTTCCTCTCGCGATTTTTCCTTCCTTCACCCACCTGAAGTTAAGTGGCTTCTCGAACTGCATGGAAAAACCCTTTCAGGGGACTACTTCTTCTTTGAGGCGCAGCCGCCTCCGCAACTCACCGACGAGCTCGCTGAAGCGAATGAGCTTCTCCTTGTCCATTAGCCTGTGGTCTTTTTCCCTTAGAACTAGCTTGGGTGGAATCCCCTCCGGGCTTTCTTCCACCAGATGCGCTTTCAAGCCAGCTTTCTTCAATGCAATTCCAGCTTTTTCCAGCAGTTGCCTCTTGTTTATCTCGTTAGGGCGCGCTTCTATTACGATGTCGAGTGTCCACGAGGTTTTCAGCGGACCGCGCTGGAGACCGAACTTGAGGCCACGCATCCTACAGAGTTCCCGAGCAGTCTCCTTCAAAAAACCACCTAAACCCAAAGAGACTACTCATTCTACTATTATTAAACAGTTTGCGAAAGAAGGTTGCGCAAAAGATCGTTTAGTTCAAGGAATTGGCTTCGCAAGAAAGCAACCGAGCGGAAGAGTTTATATAGGGGGTATGCCGAAAAAAATTGGAGCTATGCTTAGTAGAAAAAACTAAGTAAAAAAATCAGTTGAAAGGCAGTTCTGAGAAGTTTAAATCCCTTTGCAAAAAACCACGCGGAGGAAATGCTTTTGAAAAAAAATAAAGCCCGCAAAAGCGGGCTTCAACTCCTTGGGGTTGCATCCACTCAAAGGCCAAGTGCTTTCTTCAGCTCTTGCACTTTATCGGTTTTTTCCCACGTGAAATCAGGGTCGTCTCTCCCAAAATGTCCGTATGCAGCTGTTTTCCGGTAAATGGGTCTAAGCAGCTTCAAGTGCTCTACTATCTCCTTGGGTTTTATTGGAAACAGTTTTACAACTGCATCCGCAATCTTTTCATCCGGGGCTTTGCCTGTACCGAAAGTGTCGACGTGAACTGAAACTGGCTGAGCTACTCCAATTGAATAAGCCAATTGGATTTCACATCTTTCAGCAAGGCCAGCAGCTACAATGTTCTTTGCAATATATCTTGCCGCATATGCTCCTGAGCGGTCTACTTTGCTTGGGTCTTTTCCAGACTGGCAGCCTCCCCCGTGTCTTCCAACGCCGCCGTAGGTATCGACAATGATTTTTCTTCCTGTTACACCTGTATCGGCCTCTGGCCCGCCAATTGCGAAAATGCCTGTTGCGTTTATGAAATACTTTGTATCGGCATCAACCCATTTTCCTACAACTGGTTTTATGACGTGTTCCATTACATCAGAAACCAATTTATCCCTAGCAATATCTGGGTGGTGGTGAACCGCGATTACGATCGCATCTATTCTCTTGGGCTTGCCATTCTCGTATTCCACAGTGACCTGGGATTTGCCGTCCGGCCTCACCCAGTCAAGAATTTTTTTCTTTCTTACTTCAGCAAGCCGCATGGTTAGCTTGTGGGCCATTATGATTGGGAAAGGCATCAGCTCAGGGGTTTCGTTGCATGCAAATCCATACATCATCCCCTGGTCTCCTGCGCCCTGCTCTCTGTTCACCGACGCAGTAACGCCCACAGAAATGTTTTTGCTTTGCTCATGAATGGAAGTCAACACTGCACAGTCTTGGTAATCCAATCCAAACTCGGGGTTTGTGTAACCAATGTCCTTCAAGGTGCTCCGCACGACACCAGGAATGTCAACATAACATGTTGTAGTAACCTCACCCGCAACCATCATGAGTCCAGTCGTAGTAAGGCATTCCACCGCAACTCTCGCATGAGGGTCTTGCGCCAACATGGCATCAAGAATACCATCGCTAACCTGATCACAGATTTTGTCAGGATGGCCCTCGGTAACGCTTTCACTCGTAATAAGTTTCTTCATTCAATCACCGCACTCTGCTCGCGCATTCAATTGCAGTCAAGAAGCAGAGAAAAAACCAATACACATAAGTTCCAACATTTTCTTATTTATCTCTTTTTGATAAAAATATTCCTAAAGGAATATAGCCGTTTCGGGTAGCGACTAAAAAAGGACGAGAAACATAACTGTAAGGAAAATCATGTTGCCAAAATCAGCTACTGATGTAGTAATCGGAATAAGAAAATTGTTTGGGTCCTCGCCTTTGTCGTAGAAATGCTTGCCCGCAATTATAGCAGTAAAGAAAACCAAGGCTACAAGAGCAGTTACATCCAATACAGTTATGAGCATTACCTTAAGTACGACATCCAGGGAAACGAAGTAGTTTGAAAAAAGGGACAAGAGGATTGCAAGCACAGAACTGATTACCGCAGCAAACAGGGCAACGTAAAACGTTTGGTAAAAGAGCCTGACAACGCTTTTGTTCCTCCACAACTGGCTGCCAACTACGCCCTCATGCAACAGCACAGAGAATTTTGCAGAGATTAAAGTGCCAAAGTCGCCGATGAGGTCGTTGAGAACGGGCAGCAACACTACGAGCGGAACGAATGAAACGAATGCCTGCTTGAAGTTTTCCAAAGCTAATCCACCGAAGGAGCTGATCACCGAAGCAAGCAACAATATCTTGATGCCCTCATCAACTATGGTCTTCGGGACGTTTGCGTGCGGTCCGTATTCCTTGACATAAAACAAAGTCTTTCTCGAAATGTTGAATTTCTTGTGCAGGTGGTGAAGCAACGGATGCGAGTGCCTTCTCTTGAGTGCCTTTACTTGCTCCAAGTGCTTTCGGTAGTCTTTCATACTATCCACAGTGCAACTAGCAAAGCGAGGATGCTGGTTATGTCGCCAGTAGAGGTGATGAATGGCCCCATGACGTTGTTGGGGTCGTGCCCTTTCTTAAAGAGGTAAAAAGTCACCAAAAGAGTCAACGGAATTTCAACCGCGTTGGCGATTAAACCTGCCAGCAAAGCCAGCAGTACAATCCTATGAGCAAACATGCCTGTCGTCAAAAACGAGAAAAGTCCTGCGATCAAACCCAGTGCTAAAGAAATTAGGATAACCAACGCGAACGAGGCAATTAGATTGCCTTCAACTATCTTACTGCGCAGCTTGGTGGGCTTTATTACGCCCAGAAACAAACCGGAGCTCAAGCGAGAAGCAAAAGAGCCGCTTATATTGCCCCGCATCTCAAGAAAGCCAGGTAATAATATGAGCATGCCCGGCACCAAAAGAATCTTGTCCGTGTGATAAGCGAGAAGGACTCCTGCAGCCAAACCGCCTGTTATGGAAACCAGCTCTGCAGACAGCATTTCCTTAAAACTGTTGTCGAAAACGTTCAAAACAAGTCCCTCCTGAAACGAAATTCGAAAACAAATTCTTTAAATAAAGGGCTTCACGTCTTTTTCCTCTTCGTCCAATTATTGCTGTAAAGAATTTCTTCACCCCCTAGCTTATAGTCAAAGAGTTCATTTTCCTTAAACCAGAATTTTATTTCATGCTTAGCTTCCTCCTTGTTTCCAGATGCGTGGATGAGGTTCCTGGTTGCGCGCTGGTTGGCGTCAGCGAACACTATGGATTCTGGGGTGAAATCGCCTCTTATGGTGCCAGGTTGGGCTTTCAGGGGGTCGGTGGATCCAACCAGCTTTCTTACTATCTCAATTGCAGAATTACCTTCCAGCGCGAGAACCACGACAGGTCCGCAGGAAGCGTATTCCACTAGAACGGACTTCACCCACTTCCCGGTCTCAAGGGGGTCCCGCTTGTCTTGGACCCCTTTCTCCTCATGGCTTTTCCTCGCCTTTTCTCCCACACTTGTCAACCACTCTTTCGTGGAGGGATAGAATTTCTCCATCTGCTCCTTGGTGGGCCAAGCCATTTTCACGCCTATTATCTTCAGCCCCACTCTTTCAAACCTCGTGATTATTTCTCCTGTCAAACCCCTTTGAACCGCATCCGGTTTCAGCATCACGCAAGTTCTCTCCACGAGAATCACCTCATTAAACGAAAACCAAATTGCTTACCAGTAGGCAGGACAAGAATTTAAAGTCAACGAAAAAAAGAGAGTGTCCCAGAAAGTACGATTGACGAGTTTGAATTCCTGTCAGCAAAAAACTGGAAAGTGGATGTTTTCAGAAAAAGGATTCAATCATAGGCCGAGTCTGCGCTTGACGACTTCCTCGAACATGTGCCGATAGGTTTCCTCGTCTATTTTTCTCTCCATGTACAACTGCTTAATCTGTTCTTCCTTCTTTTTCAACTCCCTAGCGCTTGGTTTTTTCTCGGTTTTTCTTAAAAGGGCGTAGTCCTTCTTGAGTGTGGCAAGCTCGTTTTTCAACAAATCCAGGTCAGACCCCAGTTTCCTGAATTCGCCCGAAGTCGCCTTGTCGCCGTAGTAATAGGCTTGCTTGGTCAAGGTGTCTTCTGTATAATCCCGGTCATAGCCCTTGAACGAAGGAATCTGAGGAATGCTCTTGAACTCGTAAGCGACATCTCCTTTCTCGGTTTCATCCGCAGCCGAAGGCTGGCGGCTGACCTCGTCGTAATAAGAGATTTTTTTCGGGATTTCCAGTTCTACTATTTCCTTAGGAACACCATAAGCCTTTGACTCCCCTCTGGCGGCTTCACCCACGCCTATTGCGGTTCTTCCCCTCACCCGATTCAACAACTCCGTGCTCTGCTTGAAGTGGAGATAGGCGTAGACGTCAACCAACAAAGCGACTGCCGCTGCAACCAACAGGTATAAGCTAACCATTTCACCAACAGTAGTACTACATAAAATTATTCAACCTTTTTCTTCCTTGGCCTGCCTGGTCTCCTGGCTTTTTTTATTTCCACTTCCTCTGGAGGGGCGGTAATTTCTTCCTTCAACTGCTTGAGTTCTTCCTTCTGCTCTTCCTCAAGGGCTTCGGCGCCGCTTCTCTTAGTCAACCGGTATATAACCAAGATTCCAATCAATAACGCGATGAGGAAAATGCCGAAGGAAGTAGCTGCAACCGCAAAGCCGCTCAAACCGCTTGGTTGCTTGCTTGAAATGGCCTCTTCAAATCTGTAGGCTCCGCGTTCTGTTAACAGCGAGAGGGTGTAGTTTTTCTCTGAATCAATTGGCATACTCAACAAAAGCGTGAGTTCCTTCGTTTCATTCGAATCAATAGTTGTTTCAATTGGATTAAAGACTGCGCCAGGCGTGTCCTTCAGGGATGGCCTCAAAGTGGTCCTGTTGCCTTTGTTGGAAACTGTGAAAACGATTTTCATTAAAGCGGTTTCGTTCGTGGCATTCAGTATTTCCTGTGACGTGGTTTCCAGGTTGAGGGAAGAAGCTGAAACGCTTACCTGCACTTGCTTAACGAACTGGGTTTCGTTCGTGGTTTCCCTTGAAACGATTCTGAGTTCTCCAGATGAAGGTGGTAGGGTAGTGGTTCCTCTCGCTAGGACTGAAATCGTTTTCTCTTCCCCTGCCTTCAAATCAACTGGAGTTTGGCTGAGGACTTCGAGTCCGACGGGAAGAAAGGCCATTAAACCATGGAGGTCGGAAGCGCCGTTGTTTCTGACAGTGAAAGTGATGTCCTTTTCAACGCCTTTCTCGAGTTCAATTGAGGACGGAAAGCTGGTGAGTTGCATGGAAACCACTCCAGCAGGAAGCTGTTGGCCGAGCTCTCCTACGCCGAAAACGCTTACTTCAAGAGCCAACTGGTTCATCGCCAGCTGCGATCTCGCGGTCAAAGAGAGAGCGTACTTGCCTAGTTTGGTGGAGAAAGGCGGCGAGAAGTATACGTAAACATTCCTGCTTTCGCCGGGAGCCAAAGTGAGTTCCCTCGGGTTCACGAAAGCCCAGGTTACTCCTTCAACTGAAAATTCTATGGATTCGGTTTTCTTGCCGGTGTTCTTGACAGTAACCTCAAAAGTGCTTCCCTTGCACACCTCGATCTTTTTCTCGCGCTCGAGCGCATTCAATGAAATGCCGTGGCATTGGGAAACTGGCAACACGTTCAAGGGAACCGTTACAGAAAGCATTGTAATTCCTTTTGCAGTCACTTTAAGCGAATGCATTCCTGCGGAAGTTCCGTCTGGGATTGACGCGATGAGTTCAAAGCTCTTGGAGCTGTTTGGACCGACTGAAAAAGAAGCAGGAGATGCCCTGGCCGGAAAGTCTCCTTCCGTGATGATTGAAAAAGAGTCTTCCTTCGTACCAGTATTCCTTAACTGGAGCATTATTTTCTTTACGTCGCCTGCGCATGCGCTGAAGTCAGTTGAAACAACGGAGAGCGCGGACGCATAACAGTCTTCAACTGCGAGCAATAGCTCCTTCCTGAGTGAAATCCTGGAGCTCCTAGCTGAAACAGAGAATGGATATACTCCAGGTTTCATCGCCGAAGTGTCTATCATTAAAGTAAACGGATTGCGTGTATTCGAAGCCGCAGCAACCTTCGTTATAGAAAGCGTGCCGGAAACCCCGATTGAACTCAAGTCATAAGTGTCTTCCCTGCCTGAGTTAAACAAATCAAATGAAACAATCGCCTGCTCTCCCTTGCATGCTTTAACCATGTTTCCTTGAACGCCTGCTGTAGAAAGAGTCGCGGTGTAGAACTGTTGTGCATTTATTGAAGTTTTGGCAGTGAACTCCTTTATGTACTTCTGCGCCCTTGCGATAATGGTGCATGAGTATATGCCCGGGTTTTCTTTTCCAGGATAGATTACAAGCTGGGTACTGGCGCTCTGTGAAGCGTTTAAATTAATCTTGTAGTCCTTCAGTGAAACAAACGGCGGACAAGAAAGAGAAAGTAGGAAAGCGTCGGAGACGCTTCCAGTGTTAGTGAACTCCGCCTTGGCTCTGGTTTCCTCTCCGGCTTGTGCATTGATTGAAGCAGGAACAGATATCTTGAGGTCTACGCAAGACAACACGTTGAGGGATGAAACCGCTTCGCGGTAGGTGTATTGGCTGCGGCCCAGTACTTTAAAACCCGAGTTTCCGGAAGGCATTCCTGCAGGTGGAGTCACGTAGAGGTAAAAATCCTTGCTTTGGCTTGGATTAAGCGAAAAACCAGTTTCCGAAAGGGAATAGATTTGTGGATTCAGATTGGTTGAAATGCTTCCGCTCTCAGGGAAGTTTCCCTCGTTTTTCAGTGAGATTACATAAGTAGCAGTGTCTCCTGCACACAGCTTCTGCGGAGGCGTTATCTCCATAGTCAAATAATGGCAGTCACTGACAGTCGCAACTCCTTCAATCGAATGAACCATGCTTCCGGTGCGAGCTTTTACAGCGAAATTGTAGTTTCCTGGTGGAGCGTCGCAGCGCGGAGTCACAAAGATTGCAACCTGCTCGGACGAGCTGCTCTTTACCTCCACGTCAGGTACTACAAAGTAGCTGAATGCCGCAGTGGAAAGACCTTCAACAGAGAGATAGAACGTGCGGGAATTCGGCTCGTCGTTGACTATCTCTGCGTAATAAATGATCTGGTCGCATTGGCAGCCTTGCCTGTTGCTTGGTCCCATGAAAGAAAAGGATGCACTTGTTGCAAATGAGGAAAGGATGAAAGAAACCAACGCAAGCAATACAATGATTTTTTTCATGCAGCAACCGTCTCCGGAATCAAAGATACAACCGCCTTCTGCCCGCTGACGATGGTTTTTCACTTGCCTCAGCTTCGCTGCGTTTCCTGAGCTCTTCAATGTTTTTTCTCGAGGCGTAGATGAGGTAGCCTGCGACGGCGAACATGAATACCAGCAACGTGATGAGGAATGGCTCTGAGGTGGCGAAAACAAACAATCCCGTCAATGGAAATCCCTCTCTTATTGCGAGAGTAAACGGCGTAGAGGAAGTTCTTCCATCAGTGCTCTTGACAACGAAAACACCCATGTACTCCCTCGCCTCAGGGGAACGGGCAATAATCGTTGCAGTAAAGTTCGCGGTCTGCTTGGGGTTTGCTGTCAAGAGAGCTGGTTCAACAGAGTACTCCCATCCGCTTGGAAGCGACGTGAAATAACCGCTTAAGCGCAAAGGAAATTCCTCGTTGTTGGTGATAGGGAAAGCTATGTCCATTCGCGTCTTGGAATCCTGCCTTGAAATGGAGATACGTGGTTCACTAATTACAGCATCAATCTTCTCGCCCTTTGGAAACACTTGGAGGGTAAACTCTTTCTCAGCGTAGCCGAGCGAACTCTCTGCAATGACCTTTATCCTGTAACTGCCTTCCTTGACACCTTCGGACCTCAAGTAAATGAATGCAGTTTTTTCTCGCAATGCGTCCAACGAAACCGTTGACGAGGTTGCGTAAACGTTGCTTGGAAGATTGATTACCCTTAATTGGACTGCATCAATTGGATAGTTGTTGTTGTTCTTCAATGCAATTCCTAAACGGATTTCGCCAGTTGATGAAAGCGCGTCGCCTGCAATGGAAGAGATTTCAATGCCTGCTGGTGAAACAGTTGGTGGAACGAAACCCGTGCCGCAACCGGGAGTGACGTGAACCAACAGGTTCTGGGTTGTGACTGGACCATCGTAGTAGCGGGTTGAAGAATAACGCTGGTAGCTGTCGATGTTGTAGACCCCAAAGTAATTCAGGGATATCGTTGAATAACCACCGGGTGAAACCGAATAAGGGGATGCACTTAATGCACATGAGGAAACCTGTGGACCAGAGTTGACGAGCGTCGGGTTGCATGTTACGCCGGACATGGAGGCTGTGACGGTATAAAACCCTGAAGACGAGTAATAGCACGAGCCCACGCAAGAGCCGGACGTAGCTGATGTAGACGGGTTAATGCCCAGCAGGGTGACGTTCACGCCGTTCGCGGAAGTGACGGAATCTCCTGGAGTCAAGTCTATGTCTGCAGAAGACTGGTTGGAGATGGAGATGTTCGCGTGGTAATAGAATCCCTTTTTATACAAGGCTATCACGTAAATGGAGAAGCCGAACCCCTGACTAGTTTCTCCCTTGCGGAGCGTGAGGATATCAGAGTTTCCGTCGGTATTCGTTATCCTGAAGGTTGCATTAAAAGGAAGTGAGCTGGAGCAATCGACGCTGGTAGTTCCACCATTTCCACAGTCTATTGAAACGGTTCCAGGCAGATAAGGCAAGTTCTTGTAGTTTAGGGTGATGGAAGTGGATGAACCAGAATCCAGGTAGTGCGGACTGGCTGAGATGGCGCAAGAGGCATAAGAGTCTCCAACGTTCACTTGAGTGGACTTGCATGTGGTGCCACCTATGCCTGAGGTCACCGTATAAATCCCTTGAGAGCTGTAATAACAGTCTACGGAGCAGCTGCCGCTTCCGCCATTGCAATAAACTGTTTGTTTGTTGCCGTTGCCACAGCTGACTTCCACGTTCCTGGTGTAGTACGGAGTGTAATTGTAGTAGTAATACCCGCCATCGTAGTATACCTTTATTGGAATCACGTAATCTCCTGTGGGAGTATTGGATTTGCCTTTCACGAAAACTGATATCCTTCCTTCCTCACCTGGCTTCAGCACAATTGATTCGGGGTCAATGCTCACCTGGACTTGAGTGGAATCGCTTTTTACTACGTACCGTTCCTCAACAGTCCCAATGTTTTTTATTGAAAGAAGGGTTGCTTGGCCCGAGCAAGTCTGAATATTTAAGTCGCTTGGAAGCAAGCGAATGTCTGACCGCCTCTCCCCCAACACCTGGAAACAGAGTTCCTTCTGGAACGCGATCGCGCCATCCCCCTTCAACACGAGGGTCGGGTTATAGGAACCGGCAACCTTGTTAAGTGGATTGAGTCTCAAGTAAACCGTTCTGGTAGTTCCCTTCTGGAAATTCTGGATGATTGACGGGTTTGAAACAATCTCCAAGTCCCCCGCATTCTGGAATTCCACGTAATAATCCCCGCCCAGCGCGTTGTTCGTTATACTCAAAGCGTAATTCGTACCAGTTGAAATGCTTGGGCAATCAGTCATGTTCGCGACCTCGAACCCAGATGGAACCTCCAACTCTATTACTGCAAGGTTGGAATATTCGTTGCCCAGCCTCGCCTCCAGAATTAAACTGCCCAAACCCGCGCTTGCGCCAGACGCAACTTTTGTGCACACTCGGGCATCCCTTGACTCAAACGACAGGATATTGAACGTTGGATTGTCGATCGTTGGCTCAGAGAATCTGTCGCTTCCAACTCCATCCAACAAGATCATAGTAACAACGCCTTCTTTGTTGCCGGAATTCTCTACCCTGAAATCATAGCAGAGCTGCGAACCTGGGAAACCAGTCTTTTTTATTTCAACTGGCGTTATTTTGATTCCCCCACTTACGCATACGGGGATGCGGATGTTTTTCGTGCATGCGCTGCTCTTTATGGTTACGTAACCCAAGTCAGTTCCAGTCCCGATTGAGGATACATCAGCATGAACATCAATTCTGGCGACATCATCGCCTGGGATGGACTCCCAATAGGATGAAACAAAGAGGGGGGAGGTTGCACTGATAGTCACGTTGTTGGTTTCCGCGAGTTTGTTTTTTACGATGATTGAATACGACGGACTCCGAGAGCATTCACCGGAACCGACGAGTTCGGTGGAAAAATCACATGAATCAACTGGAGCAGATTTCTGCATCCGGACAAGTATTGTGGTAGTAGAACCGATGGAAACGTTTGCACTTGCTGAAACCGCGTCGTATCCAGATGCAACTGCATTAAGCGCAACCGAACCTGGTGCAAGGCCGGGTATCACCACGTTTCCGTATCCGTCAGTAAAGTAATCCATATCCAATGCAGTTACCCTTGCGCCAACCAACACACTCCCCGTAGAAGCATCAACGGCTTTAGCGAGGACAGAGCCGGTTGTAGGAGAGGGAGCGATCACGTTAATCGAGGCAGAACCGCAATTCCTTAAATTAATTGAGGAGGAAACTGTTCTTGTTCTCGGATAGTCCGTGTAGGTGCAAGCCGCAGAGCAGGTTCCTTCCTCTGCTGTGCCTGTGCAAGCAGCTGATTTAGTGTTTCCGTCGCCGCAGTCTATTGAAGCAGATGAAGGAACTGCTGCAAAAGAAAAGTAATTGACGTTTACGGAAAGGGTTTCACCTGGCCTGACTGAAGAGGCGCCGATGCTTAATGCGCAGCGGGAATTCAACGAATTCAGACAAAGGTTTACTGTGTTTGTTTTGCTTGATTCAACTCTTGCAGTCGTGGTGTAATCCCTGTAACCCTCTTTTGAGAGAACTACAGTCTTTTCTCCTGGAGCAAGATTGGAGACCGTCGCTTCGCCCATTGAACCAGTGTAATACGCTTGGCTTTCAACCAGGATCTTTGCTCCGCTTACCACGTTTCCAGTCGAGCAATCGGAGACTCTTATCCTGAGGTTTCCATTCAAGGTGGACGGCGAAACCACGTTTACTCTTGCCTGTGAGCAAAGCGTTCCATTGAGAACTGCGCTAACCGCATACGCCTGGGGATAGGTTGTTTCTTCCCCGTAATCACAGGTTGCATCACAGTATCCTTCTGGGGCACTCAAGGAGCATGCGAGGGTGGGGCTCTCTCCATTCCCGCAATTCACGAGGTTCACTGCCGGTGCTTTCGAAAAGTCATGGTAGAAGACCTTTATGTTTGTCAAGTGCCCGCCTACGACTGTTGAAGGAGTAGCTGAGATCGAGCAAGAGGGTGTGGCAAAGTTTGTTACCGGAGCAGGCTGTGGCGGTAAAGGAGGAGGCTGTTGAGGCGGGTAAACGATTGGAACGATTCTGTCAGAAACGCTTACGCTGCCTGGGTAGCAGAATATTCCGTCAGCAAACCCGGAGATAGTGAAGTCTCCTGGGTTGGGGTAATGACAGGTTGCAAAGCATATGCCAGTTGTTCCGAAGCAACCGAAGGAAGTTCCGATGCGGCCGTTTCCGCACTGGACGGTCATGAACGGAAGGGAGTACGGCAAGTCATAATAATATATTGAAACAGTTGTGCTCTCCCCTGCTTTAATGGAAGAAGGATATGCCGAAAGAACGCAGGTGCTGTAGTAGTTGCCTATTGGGAATGATGGATACGAATAAGAAGGATAGGAGTAAGAGGGATAAGCAGGATACGAATAAGAAGGAGCGAACGTGTATTCCTCGCTATAGGAATAACGCTCTCCATAAGAAGGCAGTTGAGCAGGCTCTATGTAGACTGGACTAACGCAGCGGGGGTCGTTCCTGCTGATGGAGGCATAGCAAGGCGAGTTTGAATACTCACACCGCCCAGCAGCGTGGTTGAACCAAGTTCCGAAGACATAGGTTGAGCCAGCATAATCGTAGAAATCATTTCCTGCACAGGCATCCCTGTATTTGGCCAGGCCGCCTTCACAGGGAACTGGATAGCCATTAAAACAGTGCGCCTTGTTTTCAGTAGCAGAGCCTGTGTTCACCGGGTCTCTAATGAACTGGCAATCGCTGCCGTCCCAATAACCATTGGATGAACAGACCTCTGGAGGCGCGTAAGCATAACTGAGAGATGAAAAAACGAGGAATACTGCTATAAGCACGATACCTGCATGCTTAAACACACCAAGCACACCCACCACATTCACCTTGTTACTACTAGGGAGTTACAAGTATTTAAATCTTAACTCGCAGGGGTTCTGGCTCGCAACGGTTGGTTTCAAAGAAAACGCGGTTGGTGGCACATTTCGGTTGGTAAAATAAAAGGAGGGTTAAGGAAACTGCGTGAAGCCCTGTCAGCTCTGTTTGGCTTCATGCAGTTTGGGAACCTTGGTTCCTTAAGCGGTTGGTGGAACAATTCAGGAAATAATGGGATAAAATCCCAACATTAAATAATCGGCAAAGCGTTAGAAATGTATGAGGTGGAGAACTCTTTTTGTAATGGCAGCAATCGCGCTTGCATTGAGCCAATGCGCTTTCGCCCAGTGCCTTGCAGACGAGCGAAGCTACAGGCTGCGCGTGAGCGTCGGCGAGATTCCGTTCGAAGGAGCAGTCGCGATTCTGAACGAAAACTTCACGGAACACTTTAAGCAAATCGCAGTGAAAGGCACTTTCGACCCGGCGTCAGTTGAAGTAGCTGTTGCGGATGACTCTTGCGGGACAAGAATTCTTTCCCAGACCTTGACCGACCCCAATTTCGACTCAGAAAACAATGCCTTGGCGACGGTCTACTGGAAAACGAATTCAGTGGATGGATGGGAGTACTACGTCTATTTCGACATTTCAGAGAACTCACCCAATGCGCTTTCTCCTATTCCCTTCACCGACTGGGGAAGCATTTCATTAAACGATTCCGACCGCGACGGATTGAACGAATCTTTTACAGTGCAAACCAATTCAATCAAGCTGCAGAGGCAGGTGGAATCCAACAGCAGAATAAACTATTGGTATAGTCCAGAAAAAAGCTTCGTGCAAAGGCTTTCCGACGGCAAGAAGATGATAACCGGATTTTATTTCAGTTCAAGAACAAAAAACGCCCAAGGAGTTTACGAGGTTTCAGAATACAAAAACCTGGTGGACTACACTACACATTCGGAGGGGCCGTTGGTAAAAAAAATTACGGTGAATTTCGCAAAAAACCAGCTCAGCCTTTCAATGAAAGAGGAATACCGGTTGTTTCCCGACGATGGTTTCTTCGAAGTCATTTACGCACCCGACGAAATGAAACAAAATACGGTACCGGACTACAGTGAAAGGGGGCCGTTTTCAGCTGCTTATCCAAATTCCATGGACGATAACGGCGAGGGGGATGTAAATTATTTAAAAACATGGAAAACCAACAAAACTTATCTTATTGCCTTCGACCCTCAAACGACAGAGGCTGTTGGAATGTATTCGAAAGTTCCGACCGTGCTGAGGGGAATCGTAAGAGACTCAAGCCCGTATATGATGCAATTTTACGATTCTTACGGTTTGGGGGCAGTTGATTCAGTATACAGGTACGTTTTTGCAGTCGGTTCAAAAGAGCGGATACTGAAATATTTTAATTGGATGAGTTCGTTTAACAAAAGCCTGGAAGGGACGCTCGTGATAAACTCAACTCACTTCATCCGCAGCTATTACGTCAACGGAGACAGAATAAACTTTTCTATTTACTCGCTCTTTGCGGCAAGCGGGCTACGATGCTCCCTTACGAAGCCAGACGGCAGCTTTGCTTCAATCGATTTGACAAAAACATCAGACTTCCTTTGGAAAGCATCCAGGAGCGAATTGATTTCAGAAAACGACCCTGAAGGGGGATGGAAAATCTCCTGCACTGGGACTATAAACGATAAGGAAAGGAAGGCCGAGCACTTTTTCAGAGTAGCTCACGCGGTTCACCCGCGGCTTTACTTCACGAAAGAAGAAATCGCGTCGATAAAAAACAAGATAAGCTTAAACCCCCGGTTGAATGTGGCTTGGAGTATTTTCGAAAAAACTAGCCTAGCGTCAATTGTAAACGCGCAAGTTCCAAACCAATTGCCGAACGAGTTTTGTTGCAGGGAATTCGGGGAGTACCTGGAGTCCATGTCAATAGCATACCAATTGACCGGAAAGCAGCAATACCTTGACGCGGCCAAAAGAATCCTTGCAACGGTTTTGAACTACTCCGATTGGGAGGCGTTTAATAACGACCTCCGCCTCTCTCACTATCTGCAGGGCGTTTCAGCAGCGTACGACATGCTCTTCGACCAGCTAAGTCAAGAAGAGAAAGACAAGATTCGGGCGAAGGTGTATTCGGAAGGAAAAAAAAGGTTTACCGAAACCATTAAACGAATAGGGCCTACTAGCGGGCCAAGCGAACAAAACAAGTGCATCAACAACCATTGCACCATTGCGTGGAGCGCGCTTGGAGTGGCTGGAGAAGCATTCAATGGAGAGTTTGGGGAAGCAGAGGGATGGGCTTCTTCAACGCTTGCTGCTTTCCAAAAAATATCCCGAGACTCGAACGCGGACGGCAGCTCAGATGAGGGAATCGGCTACTGGATTTACGACGAGACAAACAGGTTCTTTTATGGAACGGTTGTCGAAAGAAAAGGAGTCCCTTTTTTCAATTACCAGTTTTACAAGAACGGCTCGAATTACAGGCTTTACGGCGAAGTGCCTTGGGGGTATTGGATGAACTTCGGGGACGTTCCGTCAAAAGTTATAGACTGGGGAGTGCACTTGAGCGTCTTGGCCAAAATCACGAACATTACGGAAAGCCCGTATATCCAATGGAGAATCAACAGAATACTTGACGAGATTATTGCGCGGGGAAACTACTTTTGGGGATGGAGCCAAGAAGCGTTTTTCTTCCTTTGGTACGACCCCGCGTTGCAGGAAAAGAACCCCCGGGAATTGCTGCTTTCAAAAAAATTTCCTGAAGGCGGAATAAGCGTGATGAAAACCGGCTGGAATGTAAACGACACGTACCTTGCTTTCAAGTGCGGCCGCCTCAGAAACGGGCATGGTCACCCAGACCAAAACCATTTCGTCTTCTTCGCGAACGGAAGCCCGCTCGTAATCGACGAGGGATACAGCTACTGGAAGGAAACCTCTGCTCACAACACGATGCTCTTTGATGGCGAGGGGCAGGACGGCGAATTCGCCACTTGGCCAGTTTCCAAGTGGGAGAACATGACGTGCGTCCACAAAGAGCTGTTGAGCAACCCTCCTTTCGCTTCTGTGTCAGCTGACGCCGCCCCGGCTTACAAGGAAAACCTGTCTGTACAACAGTTCGAGAGGTCCATTGACTTCATTGACGGGCGGCTTGTCGTCGTATCCGACGAAGCGAGGACTTCAGTCCCACGCAGGATGGAGTGGCGATTCAACTTGCCGAACAAAACTAATACTGAAGAAAACTACGCATTCGCTAAGAACGGAAATATGACAGTATACGTAGTCTTGTCTGAATCAAACGCATACTCGCTTTCTTCGGCGGACATGATGATAGTGCCTGATTTGATAAACGGCGTATACAACGATGAAAAGCTCAGGGTAAAACTCGGCAACGCGACCGTGCTTAAAATAGATTTGCCTACGCCTGCAAATGAAGGAAAATTGTTTGCAACGTTTCTCCCGCTTCCGGCGGGGGCCGAACCACCGCATGTCGAAAGGCATTCCACAAACGGTTTTGAGGGCATAATAGAAGCAGTGGGTGAAAAAAAATATGTCGTGGCCAGAAGAAAGAGTTCGGATATTTTTTATGAACTGTTTAAAACAGATGCAAGCAGGTTTCACGCGGTTGAAAACTCGGGCAACATCACTAGCTTCGCGTTCCATGACGGAAGCTTCATAAAACACAGGGGCTACGACCTCGTGACGTCAAGTTCCCCGATAACCTTTTCAGCAGAAAAAACATCGGAGGAGTGGAGTCTTCTGGTGAATGCAAGTCAAGCTGCGGAAATAAGGGTATACTCAACGAACGCCATCGCATTCTCTTACGTTCCGGAAGGGCTACAACACACGGATTACGACCAACAAACCCAATCAGTTTCATTTGATGTAGGTGCCGGCCAAACCGTTGTTAGAATATCTGGCGCGTTCAATGAACCGCCGGCATTCTGTGGGAACTACGCATGTGATGCTGGGGAAAGCTGTTCTTCTTGTCTAATAGACTGTGGTGCCTGCCCTTGCACGAATTGCGGTGGAGGCGGCGGAGGGGGAAGTGGCGGCGGGGGTGGAGTAAGCGCAAGCACTTCAACAACTTCAACCAGTTCAACAACCACGGCATCTTCAACTGCGACAACCGGGGAATGCAACTCGGATGAAACCAAGTGCGTTGAATCAGGAGCAGGAAACTATTTATTCAAATGCGTTGCAGGAAAATGGATTACTGAAAAAGAATGCATGGCAGGCTGCACCAAAACCGGATTAAGTGGGCAATGCAAGCCAGAAACAAGTGAGACCCTCTTGGACGCCTACGCGCACGCACTCGCTGAAGTCAATTCCCTCCTAGCCGACGCGAAAGCAGCTGGATTAAACACTTCCGCAGAAGAAGCAAACTTGAAGAAAGCAGTTCAATTCAAGAATACAAGAAACTACTTAAACGCAGTTGAACAGCTTTCTGAAGCAAAAAAGTCCCTGCAGGAGAAACTGGCTAAACTCCCCCCACAACAATTCCTTGAATTAAGCCAACAACGCATCATCGGGTTAAGTGGAGCGGCCCTTGCCCTAATACTCTTGGCCCATATCCATAGGAAAAGAAGACGAGAACAAGAGAGAATCCAACAAACGAATGCTTCCGACGTAGGCGGAGGCAAAAAAAGTGGCGAATGGTAAACAAAAACAAAGGAAATGCAGTGGGGCCAGCGAGATTTTCAGTTGAGCTTTTCAACATCTTGACGAAAAAATTTCCGTTGACGCTTCAGAGAAAATCCAAAAGATTTTCTGTGTGTAAAATCCACAGATTTTCCACATGCCGAAGCAAAGGGTCACAGGAGTTGGCATTTGAACTCGCACGTCTAGGTATCTTCATGCTGAAGTCAAAGCTCCAGATTTTTCATCATCGCCCGTTACATGGACTCATTTTTTAAAGAAGAACCTCGCAAGGAGATTCTCGCTGGAGCCTAGCGCGCTGCCAGGTTACGCAATAGCCCCATTGAAAAATAAAACCTGCTGGCGCGATGCCATATGATTTCTCAGCCAATATTAATTAAGCGATTGCAACACCAGTTGAATGAAGCGAGGCATGGAACGCAAAGCAGAGTATATCCGTGGGTCTGTAAAGCTTATATCTCCTGGCGGGTTATTTCATTTCGAATATGAAACGCGTCAACCAGAAGCTGCTGGGATTGGCGGGATTTGCCGGCGCATTCCTTTTCTACGCATACCTGTACCACAAGAAAAGCAAGGCCGTGGCAAAAACGCAAAACGCCCCAACAACATAGGTGCTTGAAACTGCTGCCAAACAACGCAAGAAACGGCCACCAGCACAAGAACGAGTTAAACTCGAGGTGATTGAAATCGCTTTCGTGATAGGAGTGGACGAAGCAGGAAGAGGGCCTGTTTTGGGACCGATGGTGATCTGCGCTTACTCGATTGAAGAAGCGAAGGAAAATGAATTGAAGAAAATCGGGGCAAGGGACTCGAAAGAACTCACCCCCGCGAAGAGGGAGGAATTGTTCAAAAAATTGATTCAAATGGGCAAGTTCGTGGCAGTGCAAATATCCGCCGAAGAGCTTACTGCGTTAATGAACAAGAAAATAAGCCTGAACGAAATAGAGGCGATTAAAATCGCGTCTGCTCTCACCGAGCTGACGAGCAAACTGGAGGGAGTTGAAAAGGTGGTTGTCGATTCGCCGGACCCGATCGCGCAGCATTTTGAGAAGCGCATTCGAAAGTATTTCGACCACCACGCGCCCATTCACTGCGAGCATTTCGCGGACAAGACGCACCCTGTGGTTAGCGCGGCTTCAATCGTCGCCAAAGTGATTCGGGACGCTGAGATAGAAAAGATAAAGAAAGAGTTCGGAGTTGATTTGGGTATCGTCTACACCGATTCGCCTGAATCAATTGAATTCATTATTAAGAATTTGAAAAACCCTGCTCGACAAAAATATTTGAGGCACATGTGGGAGACGATGAAGAGACTCAAGTTCGAGCTGATGGACTT
>JACRGE010000036.1 GCA_016212465.1 Microcaldota archaeon | reverse complement strand
TGCACTAATTTCGGGCAGGCCGCAGTTGAAAGCATTCCGTTAAAAATAAAGTAAGAGCAACCACAATATTCGGGCCTTCTTTTCAACTTCGCCTTACGTGTTCGGTCTTTCCATCTAGAATGTGTTGGACGCCGAAATCAGTCACCGAGTGGGAAGCGATTTCAACTGCTTTTGTCAATGCGTCTTTGTAACTCTTCCCTCCTGCTCTTAATGCAAGAAATGCACCTGCCAAAACATCTCCTGCGCCGGTTGGGTCAACGCATTTTACAGCTGGTGCCGAAACCATGAGATCAGACCTTGGTGTGATAAGCCTCGCACCTTTTTTTCCCTGCTTTATTACCAACGTCTTTCCCTTCAATTCAGTGTACTCGCGCAATAATTCGTACTCTCGTGAATTCATGAAAATAATTTGAGCAGAGGCAATCGCCCGCTTCACTAGACCCGGCCATTTTCTAATGTAGGGTTCGAAGACATCTATGCTTACCACTGCTTCTGGATTGAGTCTCTTGGCTCTTTCAGCAAGCTCTGCCTGCTGCTTTGGTGGTGCGGTAGGTAGGTGAATAAATTTAGCGTCAATATACTCCTCTTTTAGGTCAGTTGGACGCAGTTTGCCTGAGGCCTTTAGTCTTGCGTGAAAGTACTTCATTTGAAAGTCTTCATCGTACTTTTGACGGAACTCTGCTGTCGCCAATAGCTTATGTGCGGTTATTCCTTCGAGATTGATTCCGAGCTTCCTAAGGCGATTCAAGTCATAGTTCCTCCCAACCCTTGCAATCAGCCTAACTCTTTTGGTGAAAAGGCTTGCTCCCAAGGCACTGTAGTAACCTGCTCCTCCTAGGACTCTCTTTTTTCCAACAGGCGTTTCGTTTACGTCAAACGCGACATGTCCAACCACAGTTAGATATTGTTTCATTGGCACCATCTTCGCATTCATTGGGTTTTGTCCATAATCTTCTAGTGAAGTCATTTTAATAAAATTTGAGTCATTAGCTCTTTCCGGCGTCTGCCGGTCGCCCTTTGCTCAAAAGCGATATTAACCTTTGTTTCTTATTCTCCACATGGGCAAGGGACTTCTTTCCTTGGAAGACGGCGAACATCTTGTTTCACTAGCGAGACGGGCAGTTGAAAGCTTTTTTGAAAAAAACGAGGAACTGAAGATCGAGCGGCCTCACTTTGAGAAACGGGGGGTCTTTGTAACGATTGAAACCTTTCCAAAAAAAGAGTTGCGGGGCTGCATAGGCTATCCTTATCCCATAAAGCCTCTTGAAGAGGCCGTAGTGGATTCGGCATTGAACGCCGCATTTGGTGACCCGCGCTTTCCTTCCCTTGAAAAAAGCGAGCTGGAGAAAATCGTTTTCGAAGTCAGTGTGCTGACTGTTCCCGAATTGGTTGAAGCGGATTCTCCTAAGGATTATTTGAAAAAAATCTCCATAGGAAAAGACGGACTCGTTATTGAGTGTAGAGGGCATTCAGGGTTGCTTCTGCCTCAAGTCGCTCCGGAAAACAATTTCTCATGTGAAGAATTCATTTCCCACACCTGCCTAAAGGCAGGCTTGGATGGGGATGCCTGGACCTGCGAAAAAATCACTTTGTTCAAGTTCCAGGCGCAGATTTACTGCGAGCAAACGCCGGGAGGCAAAGTTATTGAGAAAAAACCAATTTAATCCTTCTTTCACTACCTATTAATTGGTGCGGTGGGATGAAACTCTTCAAGTACGGCGAAGGCCTAGCAATCGTGTTGCCGGAGTCTCTCCGCAAGAGAATGGGTTTGAAGGAAGGCGATGAATTCGAGTTCTTCGAGCTCGAGCCAGGCGTTTTCATTCTATACAGCAAGGAAAACTTGAATGAACGAGTTAAAAAAGGCGTTTTCTCGGACTTGGTGAAGAAACTTTCACTCCAAGACTCTCCAAACAGGCAGGCCATTCGACCGAACGCGTACTCCCGCGAAACAGTTGAAAGAAACGAGAAAAAGGTTCTGGATTCAGGGGGTTACCTAATAATTGACAATGAAGCTGAAGCAAAGAGGATTTCAACTGCTTTCGAGAAGGAAATAAAGAACGGCGATGTGCGGGGCGTAAGGGGTTTTGACAAAAGGTATTACATCGTTTCAATGCCTTTTTATTCAGCCCTTTCAAGCAAGATAAGAGCTGTTCTTGCAACTGCTCCCTGTACTTCAAGAGAAATCTCGGAAGCAGCCTCTGAGAGCGAGGTGGCCTGCCTTGCAGTGCTTCAGTTGATGAAGGAAGATGGCGAGCTCATTGAAAAGAAAAAAGGATTTTTTTCATTGGTGAAATGATGTTCATCACGGTGAATCCCAAATGGAATACTCTTACCTGCTAAGTGTTTCGGGTTTCCTGGTAATTCCAGCTATTGTATTTTACTTTCTTTCACGAAAACATATTGACCTACGGGCGTTGGCGGAGATGTTCTTGATATACCTTCCTTTCGCACTCGCTTTTTCTTTTTTTGGAACTTATTTCCGTGCTTGGGTTTTTCCTCCCGAGGCCCTTGTAGGGGTTTATCTGTGGATTCTCCCGTTGGAGGACTTGCTTTTCGTGATCGCAGCGGGCATACTTGCGATTTCCCTATACGAGTTTTGCCGGAAGAGATGACATGCGGAAAGGTGTTTTCCTGCTCACCAACTCCGAACAAGGAATCGAGGAAGCGGAGAGATTCGATGGGGAAGAATTGATTGTCTTGATTGTAATAGACTCCTCGACGTTTGCAACTTCATTCGACGACTACATGAATTCGCTTCAGGAAAAAGCTGAGAGCGTGCGAAGCATTTCTGGAAACAAGGGAACCCTTTGCAGGATTCTTATCGAGTGGGGGAAGAGAGACGAAGTGCTGAAGAACTGCTTGGACCGCGAGGAAGCAGAGTGGATAAACCCTTTGCCTGAAAGCCCCCAGCCAAGTCTTCCAGCGACAATCGTTTTAGAGCCTGAGGCAAATGAGGCTTCAGACGAATCAAAGACCCCGAGTGCAGAATCAGATGAAGTGAATCGTGGAGTTGTTCCCAAAGATGATGCTAGAATTGAAACCCCGGAAACAGGCGGCAAGTCAACTTGAGGAAAAGTCGAGATTAGAGTGCTTGAAGCAGTAGCTCCAACACTATTATTCCAATGCATACTCCTATTACGCCCTTTGGGTCAACCAGAACGTTGCTGGCAGTCACGTCATAGAATCTAATTAACCCAGTCGATGATGAAGGCGTCGTTATCCTGTCGCGTTCAGCCATTTCATTCAACCCTTTGCTACTTATACTAAAGAACTCACGCATTCAATATATTTAAAAGTTCGCTGGGACTTACTTTCTTGAGCGTCGGTTTTATGAGTGCCCTAGATGATGTGAAGAAAGAGATTCCGCACGTGATTGTTCTCGCTCTCCTGGTATTGTTTCTTCTCGTTATTCTCACAAAGTTCGGCTGGATCCGCTGCACCCAAATCCCGCAGTGGTGCGACATATACTGCAACTTGATGGGCAAATCGCATGTTGGCGCCGTTTACGGCGGCGAGGGCCTGGGAAATCCGACTTTGTTGAGGGATGAGATAGTGTCATTCAGGCTCATCACAGTCATAGACGCGCCGCTTCCAATATCCCAAGCAAGCCTGGATCTGCTGAAGAAATACGACTTAATCATCCTCGAGCAGGCGAAGAAGATCACTCCAAGGCAGGCGGAAGCCTTCCGCATGTATGTACTGCAAGGAGGAACCATCATTTGGATTGGAGACTCGGCTTCCAGCTATTATCTCTCGCCTGAGGAGTTAATGGACTTGAAGTTCAAGAACGAAACGAATCCAGGGATTTACGAGGAAAAAGTGGATGAAGTGAACAAGACGCGCGGCTTTGGGCCTCTGGAAAACATTCTTTTCGCGAGCTATATACGAACTGAAAAACCGACTGCTGGCCTTACTTTCCATAAGGTGATGAGAGACCATTTCATTATGCAGGGCCTGATCCAGAATTTTTCAATGCCTACTATGCCTTATGCAGTAGTTCAGCCGAAGCCCCAGGGCACTGCAATACTCGCCGTCCTCAGAACCAAGGAAGGAAAGGAGTATCCAGCAATACTTGAAACAAGATACGGCGGTGGTAAAATCATCTACATTTCCTTTCCAATAGAAGAATTGCCTCGACTGAGCGAACTAAGTGGAGAAAAGCTTAAGGGCAAGTATCTTTTGACGAACATCATTGATTACCTCATTCAATGCTGATCTCGGAGGTGCCGAAACACCAAGAATATACTTTTAAATAACGGTTATTCATAATGTTTATAAAGCATAATCTTTCAATACTTTATGAGAAGGTGAACAACCCATGAAGAGAGGTCAAATGCCTGGTGGCGAAAAGAGTTTTGCTGAGAGCGCAATTCCCTTGATTTTGATTGCAGTTCTCCTTGTTTTTATTGCGGGAAAGATTGGGCTAGTTGATTTGAGCGGGGTTCCAGTCATTGGTTCCTTGTTTCCGAAGCCCTTAGTTAAAGTGGCTGTCCTCGGCAGGTCCTCTCTGGAGATGAAGGAATTGCTTTCGGCCGAGGACTACAAGATGTCTGGCATTTACTACCAAGGAGACTTGCCTCCAGAAGTAATCCTCTTTTCTGGTGCACTGAGCTCCTACGACGTAGTCATTTTGCAGGGCGTAAAAGAGTGTGATAGGAAAACACGGCGGGCTGTCGCGGACTTCGTTAAAAGTGGAAAGAAGCTTATTGTGATAGGAGACGCATGCACGAAAGTACCTGATGACCCAAGCATCCTTGGATGGGACTTTGCAGGTCTTGGTGAAGTAATGCCCGTCGAATACGCTGGAGTCATCGGTCATACCATCACCAGCCGCAGGATACCTTCGCCTGTAGGAGAGTTTAAAATAGTTATGCCAGACCACCCAATTCTCCCGGGCGCCCAGTTGAACTATCCATTCTATGGCAGCCTTTTTGACGTTGTCCCAAGCCACAAGGTAAATTTTGATATACTTGCGATTGTCACCAACTACGATGGAAAGTCTAAGATTGGAACAACGACTCTTGCAGTCGTGGAAAGCAAGGGATGGTTCGGTGGCAAGACCATTTACTTCGCCTTTGACCCTGCTTCTACGGCGCAAAGAAGCGGCGGAAGGGGCAGGAACATTCTCTTGAACACCTTCATGTATTTGAGGGGTTCCAAGTAAGGGAGGTTCTGAGTTTTTTTCTTTTATTTCTTTCCTCCTAGTGGATGCTTTATGAGATAAAAAATATTGTTTAACTAACCCACGCACTGGTTCCGGGGTGTTTGCATTAATAATAGGCGTTGATGCTGGAGCAACAACTGCGGTTGCAGCCATTGATTTTGACAGGAGACTTGTTTCTTTGAGGAGCAAAAGGAATTGGGACCAAGGGCAGCTCGTGAAGCACGTTTCCTCTTTTTCGCCTTCTTTAATCGCCTGCGATACCAACCCGCCCCAGAAAGCTGTTTCTTCCTTGAAGGCATGCTTGCCCGCGCGGTTGTATTATCCACTGAAGTCCTTGACTATCAAGGAAAAAGCTGAACTCACTCGAGAATTCAAGTTCAAGAACAGGCATGAGCGAGATGCACTTGCGTCTGCTTTGCGGGCATACCACTTTATAGAAAACAAGCTGAGGCAGGTGGAGAAGCACTTTGAAGGAGATTCCTCACGCATTAAACGACTTGTTTTGAGCGGAAAAAAGATGAGTGACGCAGCCAATCTTTAATCCGCGCATTTCAATCTGTTTTGGTTTTGTTCCTCCTCAGTGGAGGCGGCTCGATTCCCCACGAACGCAGCAGCTCGCAAACGAGCGGCGCAAAAGGACCTTTGTCTGCGTTTTCGATCATGAATGGCTCTGCGTATTTCCTCACTTGTGGGTTGTTTAAGACTTCTATGGCTGCTTCAGCTCTTGTGTCCCCCAATGCGTTGACTAAATGCCTGGGTGCGTAAGGCGCGATGTTGGAGTGCGCCAAAAGATTTTTGGCTTCCCTTTTCTTCTTCTTATAGCGCAGGGCTGCGGCGCACGCCATTGCCGAATGAGGCGCGACAGCTGGGTTTGTTAAAACAAGTATTGCGTTGGCCTTCTTCGCCTTGTAGGTTAGTAGATTCACGCATTCAATCGCAGCACTTCTAGCCATTCTTTTGCTGGCTAGCACTTCAATCAAGTACCCACTTATCTCTGGGTCATGCAACTGCTTCGCGCAGGTTCTTGCTTGGTCAGGCATTTCCTTCAGCAAGTTCATCGCAAATTTTCTTCTGTTGCTGTCCCGCAAGGCACCGAGCAAATGGGGCGCTGCTGCGCCTCTCGCTGCGTTCAAGATGTTTCTGCTGAGCTTCCACGTCTTGGGGTTTCGGGCGACGTGAACAACCGCCTTTGCCACTTGCTCAGAATCAATTCCACCAAGCACGGCTATGTTCTTAAGGAGAGCCGCTGTCTTCCTGTTAGGTTTTTCATTGAATTCCTCAGCTATTTCTATGAGTGCCTGTCCCCTTTCCTTGAACGGAATTGCCTTATACTCCTCTAGATTAGCTGGTTTCATGAAAGAATATGCGCCAGCAAGTTTAAAAAATAAGGTTTTTATTGCCCTTTCCCCAACTTATACAGATTCTTCAGCACATTGCCTGGAGATGAGCTTAACCAGTATAAAACAACACAACGAGGTGTCAACATGCCAGAAGAAGTAGCATCAGATGAAAACGTCATCTATGTAGGCAAAAAGAACGTGATGAGCTACGTTCTTGCAGTAGTAACTCAGTTCAACATGGGCTCGCTGGAAGTGCACTTGAAGGCAAGGGGCAGAGCCATTTCAAGAGCAGCTGATGTGACCCAGATAGTCAAGAATAGGTTCATTCCGAGCCTGGCGATAAAGGGCATCAACATCACCACAGAAGAGCTCACCTCGGAGGATGGGCGCCTCAACAAGGTTTCTTCCATGGACATCCTCATGACAAAATAAAACCACCTTTCCAGAGTTTTCGTTGGGGACTTTCCCCTTTCTTCTTTTTATTTCATATTTATCTTAGCCTTCACTTTATTGTTTCTCTTCACGAGTATGTCAGGCACTAATAAAACCATCCTTTACCATATTTTTTTGATTGCATGAAGACTCCTTTCTGCGAAAACTGCCTTGAAACCGGTGTGTTCTGTCCCTCGTGCAGCGAAAAACTGAATAAAGAGGAGCTCACTGAAACAGATCTGGGAATCTCCCGCCTCCTCCACAAGTACAAACGAAGATTCTACCTGGATGATGTCGTGTTCCTGAAATCCCTTGACCTCGGGAAGTTCGTGCTCATATTCACAGCTACAGACGCAAGTTTTCTCATTGGAAGGGGAGGAAAGATCGTGAATGAATTGAAAAAAGATTTGGGTGGAAGGAAGGTGAAAATCATTCAGAGAACCGCGGATGTTACAAAGATGGCGGAAGAGATTCTTGCGCCAGTGCGGCCAATGAGCATCAACACGGTATTCAAGCCTGATGGAAGAAAAGCATTCAAGGTAAGGATAATGAAGAAGGACGCCCCACTGCTTCAGATGGAGCCATCGGAACTCAGGCAGGCTTTCTCTTACTTGCTCGGCGCAGAGGCATTCATCATCTTCGATTGATTCAAAGGGCTTCTCTCCATGCGGCCATTTGCTGAAGTATACGAGGGAAGAAAGCTCACTAAAAGATCCGAGTTTGCTTACGGTCCCGCATCTTGCAATGGGCGTCATCATCCTAACAGAGCGGACGAAGCGCAAGAAGAAATGAAGGAAGAGAAATTCACCTGCTTATACGTTTAACAATGCTTATGACTCCGTTTGCTGCATCCACTTGCACGAGCTCTCCCTCCTTTAGGACTTTCGAGGCAACATGCGTCCCAATGACGCAAGGAATCTTCAATTCCCTTGAAATAATCGCCGCGTGGCAGAGGACTCCCCCTGCGTCCGTGACGATGGCGCCAGCTTTCTTCATGAGCACCACGAAATCCGGTCGCGTCATTCCAGTAACTAGAATGTCTCCGTTTTGGAAATGACTTGCTTTCGCTGGGTCGTGGACTATCCTTACTCTTCCTTCCGCTATTCCGGGGAATGCACAAATACCCTTTAATTCCTTAAACTCCTGCTTTCCTTCCACCCCAAGTAGCTTCGCTTCAAACGCATTCGCTTCTTCTCCATAAAGCAGTTGCTGTTTGCCTCTGTTGAATAAAAGCGCAGAAGAATCAAAACGATTCCTCAACTCCGCCTCATCCACTTCAAGTCTTCCATCAAAGTACGCGTCGAGCTCTTCTTTCAAGAGCGCCTGCGCCAGTTCAGTTTCGATGCCCTTTTCAGCTAGAGCCACTTCACCGATTGAAACCAAGTGCTTGCTATAGTTCTCCAAGACTTTTTCAGCGCTTACTCTAGCTTGCTTAAGAAGATGCATCTGTTCTTCATATTCTTTGCTCCCGGGTTTGAGGTAGTTGACCATTGTGTTTACTGCAATCTGCACAGGAAAATAGTTTTCGTAAGTTCTCTTGAGCAAGGGCCAAGTCGAGGCGGTTGTTTTCCTTTCCATTAGTTCGTTGAATTCACCAGCTTTTTCAACCAGCTCCCTTGTCAATTCCTTTACGAACTCCTTTTCCTCAGCCAGTGCTGTGAGCTTTTCTCCGAACGCGTCGTTGTCTTTTTTCAAAACCAACCCGCTCGAGACCCCCTTCTTGAAGAAATAGACGCTTTCCGACATGCCTGCTCTGAACCTTTTCTCCAGCGCTTGAAATGAAGGGCCGTTGAACGAGCAAAAAGTAAGAGAAATTTTTCCGGCAAACCTCCTCATCCACGCCCCCGCGCTTGCGAAATGATTCACTACGCCACCAATCACAATCGAGTATAAAAAGAAAGTGGGCCCAAAGGGATTTTCATGAGAAACACGCCCTCTTAAGGGAGGGTAGAGGGAACCGTAGGTTCTTCTATTGAACCCTTGATCTTTCGCACGTCAAGCGAACGTCTTACCACTGTCGCACTTTACTGATTTTCTAGTGCAGGTCTTTGCTAATTTTTAGTTGAGGTTTTTGCCGCAGCAAAAAAGTCAGCAAAGAAGTGCCTCGACTATGGGCCCACGGAATAATAATGGTTTTTTAATATTTATAGCTTGAAAATCAGGCGCGGGCTATGGTGTTCTTGCACTTGCTTAATGCTTCAATAAAGTCTTTTTCTTCACTGTTCGTTTCTCCTTTCTTGTATAACTCAAGCAACAAGTGCTTTGCAGTTGTTTTCTTTATCTCCCCAAGTATTGCATTAACGTCCAGGTTTCCGTGTCCCAGCGCAAAATGGTCTTCTGGCTCTTTTTCCCTCGGTAGCCTGCTGTCGTGTAAGTGAATTGTTTCAATGCGTTTTCCCAATCGCTCGAACCAATCCCTTAGCCTGTTCCTCCCTGATT
>JACRGE010000035.1 GCA_016212465.1 Microcaldota archaeon | reverse complement strand
TTTCCAATTCACTTGACACACTGATCGCAAAGCAATACTTCAAAGGAAAGGAATTTCTGCCTTTCTATTTATGCATCAAGTTTCAGACGTGTGTGGGGGAATTTTAAGTTGTTACGTTTTTTGGTAACATCTCAAATTTTTCCTGCGCCTGAAATTTGGCTTCCCACGACGTGTCCCAGCGTTTCCCAGTAACTCTCCCCATTCAGCCTGGCAGTCATGTATGCAGATGCCTGCATTGCATAGCTCTCCATGTGGAGCTGGCTCCTGCTTTGCTGGCTTATGCGGCGTTTGAGCACAATGTGGCGCAAAGCCCTCTCTGCCCTGTTATTTGTCGGCTCAACATAGGGATATTCAAGGAATGTGAACCAGTCGTTGCTATAACTCATTACGTAATTGGTGAGTGCAGCCAGATTTTTGCCTGGAGGTTCCCGATTGGCAAACAGCTTCAACAATTTCCTACTATACCTTTCCCTCAGCTCCTTTGAACAGCCCTTCTTCCTGGTTTCTTTTGCGTCGTGGTAAAGGGATCCTAGCTCCCCAACTATTGCAGAGTATTCCCCAGACTCTTCTTCGTTCTCAAAGAAGTTCTCTGGATGTTTTGCCCTTCTCAGTGAGTGCGCCCAGCACCGCTGCATAATCCCACTATACACAGTGTAACCGTCGCATACTTGCACAGCATCCTTCCTCAGTTTGAGTTTCCCTGCTGTCTCTGCATTTCTCCGCCGCTCTATTGCAAAATAGGCAAGCCTCGCATTAGTGGCAACCCATGTCCAGTAAGTTTTGCCATTCTTTCTCCAGCTGGTTTCATCCCGGTAAACTACTCTGGCCCTCTTCAGCCGTTTCTCAAGCTGCCAGTAATACGGTCCCAGATGCTCCCTAAGCCGCAGCATTACATTTGAGACGGATGCCCCTGAGATTTCAAGGCCAAAGATGTCGGAGAAGAACTCAACTACCTTGTTTTCACTCATATTCATTGCAACAGCCAGGTAGGAGATGAGAAGCATGGCATTCAAATCAAACTTTGAGCCTGGCAGTGTGCCGCCAATCTTCGCTGCAACTTCCTTTTTGCAGTGGCCGCAGAAATATCTTGGAGTGATGTGCTCCACATCCTCCACTGTTGGCATTGTGATGTGGATGATTCTTCTCCTGTCTGGCTTTGCCTTCATTTTCCTGACTTTTCCGCCGCAGTGAGGGCAAGCTGCGAGACCATGGAGCTCTTTCCTGTCCGGCTTTCCCTTCCGGGAATTCCTGATGTTTGCAGTCTTGCCTTCAGGCTCAGCTCTCTCCTTCGGAAGCTTTTCCTCAACTTCTGGCTTCAGGTAAGGCGGAATTGAACCGGAAGGCATATTCTCATTTTCATATTTTCTGAGGTGTTTGCGGAGCTTGTCAAATTCCCTTGCCCATGATTTATTCTCAGTCTTTAGTTGCTCAACTAAAGCTTCAAGTTCAGTTATTCTCCTGTTTTGTGCGGATATCACCTTGTCTCTTTCTGCAAGCTGCCTTTGTAGTTGCTGATTCTGCTCAGCGAGATGCCCTACTTGCCGTTTTAAGCTGTCCACCGCTAGGACTAGCTTTTCCAATTCACTTGACACACTGATCGCAAAGCAATACTTCAAAGGAAAGGAATTTCTGCCTTTCTATTTATGCATCAAGTTTCAGACGTGTGTGGGGGAATTTTAAGTTGTTAACCTTTTGGTCTGCTCCGCTAGGCATCCACAACTCACATCATTCCGTTGTAAAGTTCAACCTTGATTGCCACTTCTTGTTTTATCAGATCCCAATTCTTTGAATAAACATATTCACCAAACATTCCCTTGAATGAGCTAAAGCCCGTCTCAACCTGCCATCTGTCCCCATAACCAACTTTCTTTTTCCACTTCTTCTGTTTTTTCTCCATCTTCTCCGTAAATCTATACTTCATGTTCCTCCTGTTATCCACTCCGAATTGCTCTTTCATGGCTCTTCTCCTTGCCCTCTTCCCTTTGAGGAACCTGCCCTTTGCGATCTTCCTCAGGGGTATCCCTGCAGCTATCCTGTGTTTCTCAAGCAGCGCATAGTTGTCATTTCCATCATACGCCTTGTCTGCATTAACCTGCCTTGGATTGCCTCTCTTCAGGGTTCCCTTCACCAATGGCCTGAACTTCTTGGTGTCTGCCACATTCTTCTTTGTCACCAGGGCAACAATGAATTTGTGTGTTTTCACGTCAAGTGAAACATGCAGCTTCACCCACTGCCTCTTCTTTCCATATTTTCTGATCCATTCTCCGCTGTTGTAAACTTTGAGGCCAGTA
>JACRGE010000032.1 GCA_016212465.1 Microcaldota archaeon | reverse complement strand
GTTGAGAATGGAGTGAACTTGGGTTATTGTGTTGGCAACAACATTGGTGTCAGGAATTCGGTTGGGGAGTTTGTGGTTACGTTGAATCCTGACGTGGTTTTGGAGAAGGATTTTGTTTCTGAGGCTTTGAAGCCGTTCAAGGACCCTGGGGTTGGAGTCGTTGCCCCAAAGGTTTTGAGAATGCATGACAAGAAGACCATTGACTCTGCAGGGTCCGTGTTCTTCAAGAACTTCTTCCCGATTTCCCGTGGCGCAGGCGAAGCAGACTCCGGTCAATACGATAAAATGGAAGAGGTTTTTGGTGCAGTTGGAGCGTGCGCGGTTTACAGGCGGGCGATGCTTGAGGGTGTTGCATTGGAGTTGGATGGAAGGAAGGAGTATTTTGACGAGGATTTTTTCACTTACTTTGATGAAGTTGACTTGCAGATTCGGTCTCGTTTGATGGGATGGACGGCGGTTTACTGCCCGCAGGCTGTCGCACGCCATTACTGGAGGTATTCCGTAAAGCGGGATCTTATAAAAACCTATTTCCTATACACCCTTACGTTCAGGAACTTCTACCTGTCCATAATCAAAAACGCGTCTCTCTCCCAAGTAATACGCGGCCTCCCTAGCTTCGCTCTAACAGAAGCCAGCATTTTCTTGATCTCACTCATGTGCAGGAGACCCGTGTTCATCTCGTCCAAGCTGGGTGCCTTGCGTCTTGCTGGGAGGATGTTGGAAAAAAGAAGGAGCATACAAAAGAGGAAAAGGGTTTCGGACTGTGAATTGAATCGCATGATGAAAAGCAACCTTGATTACCTGCGGCTTTTGAAGGGAATGGCTGAGTCCGAGTTAGGCGGAAATAAATTGATCAGCATAAAGAAATGAAACCAGGTGTTGCAAATGGGTTTTTCAGAGAGGCTTAAGTGGTTGACTCTTGAAAACGTAGTTGATGCGGTATTACTGTTAAGCATATTCATTTTCCTGCTTTATTTCTTTAAGCCCGAGCTGTTGCTTTGGGACGTTCAGACCGTGGGTGGAGATACAGCAGCGCATTACTATTACGCTTGGTATGCACACCACGTTCTTCTTCCCCAGGGAAAGCTGATCGCCTGGGAACCCTATCACATGATGGGCTATCCCGTGTTCCAGTACTACTTTCCACTTGGTTTCTATATCGCGGCCATACTCGGCTACTTGATTGGCTTGAACGTCGCCTTCAAGATATCCACTGTCCTCGGCATCTTCCTGCTTCCGTTCGTGGTTTATTTCGCCATGAGGTTGATGAAATTCAGGTTTCCTGCGCCTGTGCTGGCCGCGCTTTTCATGCTCGTAATCATGTTCACGGAAATCAACAAGCACAACAGCGTCTACATCCAGGACAACCTCAGCGGCCAGGTCAGTGAAATGCTGAGCCTGGTTCTAATGTTGCTTTTCCTTGGCCTGATCTACTCCCAGGTAATGCAAAAGAAGTTCAAACTCTACCCGTCGGCTGTCTTCGGTGGAGTCATAATCGCACACGCGATGCTCACTCCTTTTTTCGCGGTTCTTCAGTCCACCTACCTCATCCTGCTTGGCGATAGAAAGCTGAAAACGCTCAAGTACTTGTTTCTGGTTTTTGTGCTGGGCTTTCTGCTGGTCGCCTTCTGGGCGTTTCCATTCATCTTTGACACCAACTTCGAGGATGCCAAGAAAGTCGCCAAGGAAATAAACGCGGACTATTTCGCCGGGATGATGGACTACAAGTTCTACGCCATGCAGGCCCTTGCACTTGTGGGAATTGTCTTTACCATCCGGAACAAGGACCGTAATGCAGGTTACATAGTCTATGGCATGATAATTTTGGCTGTTCTCACGTCTCTCTCGCTGGTTTCAAGCCATCAACTGAACCTGCCCATTTTTTCAAGGTATTATCCCATCTACCATGTTTACTCTGCCATGGTCGCAGCATACGGCGTTTCAGAGCTCCTCAGGTTGACCAAAAAGAATTATGCGAAGTGCATTGCTGCCCTTCTCATCGCTGCGCTCGTCTTCTGGGGCATAACGTCTACTGTGAAGATCATTCCCGTTTGGATAAAATGGAATTATGAAGGCGTTGCAGTCAAACAGTATTACCCTCAGTTTATGGAGCTGAACTCCTACCTGAGGGATGCACAGTTCGAAGGGCGTGTGGAAACGCAGCTTATGTATGCAACAGGCTATGGTAACTCGCTTGGCGGGGGACCCTTCGTCTGGGACTTGATTCCCGAGTTCTCTGGCAAACCGATTACTGGAACGGGCACGCAAGGCCTTTACTCGCTTACCTTCAGCATAATGGAAATGCATACCTTTGGCCCAAGTGGCTTGTTTACGAGAAACGCGGACAACTTCTATAAGCAGTCTCGCATGCTCAACGTGAAGTACTTTCTTAAAGGCACTCATGACGACCGAGGGGAGCCGCTGAATATTGAGAACATGGAGAAATACTTTGAGCTGAAGAAAACGATTCCATTTGATGGAGTCAGTTCAGTGGAGGTGTGGGAATCAAAGGTGAACGACGGGAAATACGTTTACGTCCCTGACTTCGAGCCTATAAGGATAACCAACTCAAGCGGGAGAGTGAGTACAATATTAGATTGGTTCAGCAGACCTGATTTGGTTGACGTGCCAATCGTTTTCCGCGAAGGAGCCGCCAAGCACTCTGCACCCAATCTGGATTCGCTTCCGAGGATTCCAGTTGAAAACAACTGTTCCATTGAAGACAAGATAGGGGTTGAAGAATACGAGTTTAGGACAAGCTGTCTCGGAAAACCACATGTTGTGAAAATCTCGTATCACCCTGGGTGGAGGATTCAAGGGGCTGATGCAATCTATCCAGTCGGACCCAATCTCATGTTGGTTTATCCGAAACAAGGGTATGTTCACATGAGCTATGGACAAACCGTTTTCGGATTTATTGGGACAATCCTTTCAATACTCGGTTTGGTTTTTCTCCTCCTCTTACTAATCCCGCGAGTGAGTAGAAAAATTTACTCCCTGCTGGGTCTTTAGCCGGCATATGGGTATTTGATTTCGTATACCTTGGCTTTGCCGGCGTCAAAGGCTTTAGTGAAATATTGTTTGTCCTCGAATTTTTTGTTGTTTGGCGTAAGCCATTCGAATCCCGCATGCATCTGCCTTTCCACAACCAGCGCATACCTAACCCCATACCTTCTTGCTATCTTGTATGCTTCCAGACTGTCATTTGTTTTAAAAAAATCAGTGGCGTTCCTCATCCGCGTAACCGAATTGTTGGAGATAGACCAGTCCCCTCCAATTACTCCTCTCCTGTTTGTGAGGCTCATCACCGTTTCAGTCCCGTAGATGTCTGATAAAATGACGTCGTTTTCACTTGAATGGTTCTTTATCCACTGAATTGCCTGCACCTCCTCTGGAATGACCAATGGATTGACCCACTGCAGTCCTTCCCCCTGGGCTTTTTTGAAGTCGTCGAAGCCGACATAAGCAATAACGGATGGTATAACCAGTAAAGCAATTACCTGCCAAGCTTCAAGCCTCATGTCTACACACTATATTTTATTTCGAGTCATCTAATAAATGGGTTTTTATAGCGCGTTATCTTTGTTGTTTCTTGTTTGGGTGAGCTTACGAAGTGAGCAAACAAAAAATCTCATACCCTCTTCGCCAATCAACGAAAAAACTCTGGATTTGGTAAGTCATTAGACAAATCCATTTTATTTCAAAACCCTTAATAATTCCACAAGGTGGCAGCATGGTTTCAAACGCATTCGATGAGATTGCAGCCGAATGGAACGCTTACCGGAGAGTGCCTTCCTCCTCACTGCCCTTCTTCCTGAAGTTCCTGAAAAAGGACTCCATTGCCCTAGACTTGGGCTGCGGAAACGGCAGGAACCTGGTGGAGATTGCTCAAAGGTGCCTGTTTGCCTACGGTATTGACCTCTCGCAGAAAATGCTTGCATTCGCTGAAAAAAATATTCGCGATAGGCGATTGGACAAAAAAGTCAAACTCGTGGTTGCAGATGCATGCTCGGTTCCGCTTCCCGATGAAGCAGCTGACGCATTGTTTTGCATGGCTGTCGCTCACCACATTGAAACCAAGGAAGGGCGCAAGCGCCTTTTTAAGGAAATATTTCGCCTGCTGAGGCTCGGTGGAAAGGCGTTCATAAGCGTTTGGAACAAATACCAGAAGCGGTTTGAAAACATTGGAGACGATGCGCGAATAAAATGGAGAATGAAAAACGGCAAAGTAGTTGAGCGGTTCTACCACTTCTTCGAGGACTCCGAATTGAAGGAACTTGCAGACTCAACTGGTTTTTCTATCAAGGAACTTTTTTACGAGAAAGACGGAAAACGCTTTCCCCGGGAAAAAGCAGAGAATCTCTGCATGATTGTGGAAAAAAGCCGATGAAATGTTTTCACATAATCTTGTATAATCGAACCAAAAATCACGTCTAGCTCAAACGCTTAACACAAATCATTGAAACCACGAGGGAGACCATTTCAACAGATCCCTGATGAAATAAAAAGTATTTTAAACCTCCCGCTCCAATTATATTCACCGAAATCCTTTTTAAACCTACTACCTTTATTATAATACAACTTTTTAGTAGTAACAATTTCGGTGGGGTGTAACCATGGAGGGCTCGGATTCCAAAGAAGGTTTTTCAAAGATCTACGCTGGCTTTGCGATAATAGGCTTGCTTTTCATCATGTTGGCAGGCTATGTATTCTTTGAATTAAATGCAATAAATGCGAGACTAGAGAAAAACCCATCAGGTATTTCTGGTATGGTCACTGCACTAGAACAGCGGCTGACTGCCCTTGAAGGCGGCTCGCCAACGACAGTAACTCCCAACGTAACTGTCAAGATGAAGCTCTATTACATGCTTTCCGACCCACTTCAGACGGAGGTGCTCAAGAACCTGCCTGGTTTGAATGAGAACCTCAAGAAACAGGGTATTGTCATAGAGCTTGAGGACGTCGGAGAGAAGATTCAGGAGTTGAAGGGCGCTGGGTTCAAGAGCCTTCCAGTCATCTTCCTGTCTGAAGCTGAGGCGGAGAAGAGTGAGCAACTCAAGAGTCAGACTGACACCATGCAGAAGGTCAAAGGCGGTTATGCAATTGACGCGTATGGCTTCTTGACGAACACCAAAGTGCTCTTGAGCGACGGGTGCAAGAACAAGGACTATGCAACGCTTTATTTCTTCTACTCAGAGAGTTGTCCATACTGCAAGCAAGCTGAGCCGAATGTTGAAAAAGTAGGGAAGGACTTCGGGACGATGCTGAGCGTGGAGAACGTGTGCATCAAGATCCATGAAGGCGACGACAAGCTCTGCACCGACAAATACGGGGCTGCAAATTACACGCGGTTCGACAACCTGCGGGAGCAGTACACCATTTCGGGAACACCCACATATGTGCTTGACTGCAAATACGTGTTCGGTGGAATATCCTACGACCAGATAAAAGCCCAGATCTGCAGTGCAAGGGCGGACCTATGCAACAAGCTCCCGAAGAGCTTGAATACGACCCAGTAATGTCGCACTTCCTTTTTAGTTTTTTCTAATTTTTTTCTCTTTCTTCATTATTTCTTCACGTTTTTTCCGCCTTTGCTGTTCTTGGTGTAGTCCTATTTTTTATTATGTTGTGTTTTATTTTTTTCCTTAAGTTGTTTTTTCTTCTTCTTTTTTCTCGTACCTTTTTTCTTCAAGATTCCGCCTCTTCTTTTTATAGTTCTGTTTTTTCTTATCTGGGGTTTTATTTTTTTCCTTAAGTTGTTTTTTCTTCTTCTTTTTTCTCTTTCTTCATTATTTTTTCTGTTTTTTATTCCTTTTTTGATCTCACATTTTTTCTTGCCCCCAACTACGAATCTGCTTCCTTCTGGCAAATAAAGGAAGAACCAGCGTTTTTTTTTGAGTTGAGTCTATGTCATCCAAACTTTTGCTTCCTTGGCCTCGCCGTTGGCTTATTTTTCAGAAGAGAAAAAGCAAAACCCGAACACCCGCTTTTTCTTTTTCCTTGCCATACTCCTGGTTTTTCTTTCCTAACACACGAGTTTTTATAAGGGTCGTGGAATCTTATATTAGTGAAGCAAAAGAGGGATGCCAAGGAGGGGTTCTGATGGGATGCAGAAATAAAAGAAAAGAGATAGAGTGCCCGTGTCCTGAAAGAAGCTGTCCGAGAAACAACTTCTGCTGCGAGTGCATAAACTACCATCGCTCGCACGGCGAGAGACCTTATTGCCTCCGGTAGATGCTGCTATTTCCTCTCTAGGACGATAAACAAATGGTCTTTCTCAAAAGGAGCGAGGTCGATGCGTTCAAGTATTTTGAAAATGGTTTGAAACTTCCTTTCAACTTCTTTATATACCTTAGTTGGTTCTTCTACGCTGTCTATACACCGTGCTTTTACAGCAATCAGACCCTTTCCACATTTCTTCAAGAGCTTCGCGTTGCAAAGCATGATCTCAGCCTGATCCGGGTCCGCCACGTCCTCGAATATGACATCGACTTTCCCACCCACGTATCTTTCATATGATTCTGGCTTTCGCGCATCTGCCAAGATTGGAATCATATTCTCCCTTTTTTCGCATACGCGGAGCAGGTCCTTCATTGCAATCGGAGAGATTTCAACGCAGTATACCCCCCCTTTAGAGCCCACCAAATCCGAAACAAAGCTCGCTGTATAACCGTTCGCAGCTCCCAAGTAGAGCACGCTCGAGCCAGGTTTTATCGGCATCGTCTTCAAACCTCTTGCAATGGCTGCGCAGAGCTTGCTCCTGTAAGGCTCCCAAACCCGCAGCTTTCCGTCCCTTATCTTCTCCCCGAAAAATGAGTCCATTGTCAAAGGGATGGTCGCGAATCCCCCGTTTCTGAAAACGCCTTTGAAAACTTCTTTCATTCAAACCACTGCAGGTGAAGTCTTTTATACATATCATTTAAATACGTAAATAAAATTATAATTAAGATTGTGGTTGGTTTTATTCTGCTTCCGTGATTCCTTGAAACGCCGAAGAAAGCTTTCAGACTGGGGTTTTTCCTACAGGGCGGTTTCGGTCGGCTTTCTCGTTGTTTCCCTCTTCGTTTACGCGTTAGCGGGTTTAATTCTTTCCAGCACGCCAGAGGATCCAGTGGCTGAAAGCTTTTTCTACCCGCTCAAGGCCATCTCTGGAAGAGCAGTTGCCGTGTCATGCGAAGGCATCAGATGCCCGAACAAATGCATTGGCTCGACTTATTTCATGGGCGGCAGCTGCAAGGAAGGCAGATGCACTTATCCCATCATCGTATCCAATGCACCACCCTGCCTTGCTTTGAAAATACCGAGTCCAACGCCCTCTCCCAAAGCCCTGCCTTCTCCCAGTCCTTCTCCCTCTATGATTAAGCGGTTCAAGGTAGAAGAATTGACTGGTGAACGAAGCGTTTCATCCAAGGTCTTCCGCAACTCAGATAATACGCGGACTGCAGAAATCTATGCGGTTCCGATCCATTACCGCGCTTCAGATGGGGCGCTGAAAGAAATTTCAACAAAAATAAAGCCTGCTGCAAGAGGGGTTTTCCCGTATGAAGTGACTGAAAACGCTTTCCAAACTTATTTGAACTCGAAATCCAGTGAAGCCAATTTCCTGAAACTCGCTGTTGGAGAAAAATTCGTTCACTTCAAGCCCTTGACACCAAATGACGTCTCAGCAAGCATCGCTGGCAATGTCATTAGTTTCAAGGACATCTACCAGTCTACTGACTTTAATTACGCCATAACCCAAAATTCCTTGAAGGAAGAAATCATCCTTAAAGGTCCGGATGCTCCAACCTCCTTTTCATTCAATTTCCAGTCAAGTGGCGTTCATCACAGGGTTTCAGGGAATTCAATTGAGTTCCTGGAAGATGGAACAAACAAACCGCTGTTTCTTATTCAAGCTCCTTTCATGAGGGATGCATCCGGTGCAAAATCTAATTCCGTTTCCTTGAATGCAGAACCAGCTGGTCAAGAGGTGAGAATCACTGTTTCAGCAGACGCGCAATGGATTAACTCAGCTGACAGGAAGTTTCCAATTGTGGTTGACCCAACCCTTTACGTCATAGGGAGCGGGGCTCGTGACGGCTACATTCACAAGTCATTTGCCGCCACTTACACGCGTGATATTAGCTCAACTACCTTCTGGGTAGGGGACTCTACGCCTGGGTTGGGATGCTCCCCCACAAATCCCCCCTGCGAGACAGATGTTGGTTTCACCACCTTCGACATCTCTTCTATTCCTGTAGGGTCAGCTATCTCCGAAGCAAACCTCTCCTTCTGGGTGAGGTCAGCTGTTGACTCCAATGTCGAGTTCAAGAACCTCTCGCAAGCACCCATTGACCCGCCGGTATTGCCGGACGACAACGCCACCAACTACAGGCTATTTCAGGCAATTGAAAATAACGCCACTTGGGGAGCGCCGGTTCCATGGCCTCTTCCCCAAGTCCTTGTTGGTGAAAGGTCTTACAACTGGAGTGCTGACTCTACCTTCATCAAAGACCTTCAGAATGCGAGAAACGTTTTTAACCGCAATCTTTTCAGCGTAGGCTGGAGGGAGATAGGGGAGATCAACAATTTTCGTGCCAGAATAGAGTCAGCTGACAATACGACTGAAGGGGGTAAATACGCACCAAAGCTTATCGTTGTTTATACCCCTAGCACTACCGCATGCGGAACCCTCAACTCCCCTAACACGGTTTACCAGCTTTCCCAAAGCCTTTCGACGACCGGAACGTGTTTCACCATAACTGCTGACAACATTGTCTTGGACGGAAACGGTTTCACGATTTCCGGCGACGGTGGGTCAGGCGACTACGGTGTTTCCGCGGTTTCAAGGAAAAACTTAACTATAAAGAATTTGAAGATTACGGGCTTTCAGCGCGGGATTTCCTTTGAATCCGTCGACAATTCTTTTGTGGATAGTGTAGTGGTTTCAAGCAATGTTTCAAGCGGCGTTCATCTCCTCTCAAGCTCCAACAACACCATTTCTCATACAATAGTCTATAACACTTCTTTTGCCGGCTTCTATCTTTATTCGACTTGGCCAGGGATTTCCAAAAACAACACGTATTCTTTCAACACCGTTTACAGTCTTTACTGTCCTTCCGGTAGTTCCTACGGTTTCATCGTCGTTGGGGATGCTGGTGAGTACCAGAGCCCTGTCAACAACACTTTTTATTCCAACACTGCCTTCAACAACAGCGGTTATTACGGCAATGGTTACGGGTTTTACGTTTCCTCTGCACCGAATAATAACCTATTCGCCAACAACACAGCTTACAAAAACCCTGTAGGTTTTTACGAGATGAAGTCCAACAATAATTCATTCATCAACAATACCGCTGTTAACAACACCCTCGGCTTTTATCTGATAGATACTAACTTTACTATCTTGTCCAATAACACTGCCTTCAACAACTCTGAATACGGCTTCTACCTTTACTCCAATTCGCGATACAACAGGCTCTATAACAACACTGCTTTCAACAATTTCCACCATGGCTTCTGCCTTGAATCCAGTGACAACAACACCCTTTACGGCAATAGGGCATTCAACAACTTTGTTAACTAC
>JACRGE010000030.1 GCA_016212465.1 Microcaldota archaeon | reverse complement strand
TATTCTAGATGTTCTTCTGTGCCTGCGGCTGGAAATTGATTGCTGCACAAAAATTAGCGAGTTCTTGTTTAAGCAGTTTGCGAAAATTTTAAGAAGGGGAAAGCAGACAAAAAGACGAAAAAACAATTTATGTGCAAAGCACTTGGGAAAAGCTTTGCACACGGGAAAAAGGGGCAAGGCCCTTGAGCGGGGAGTGCGACAGGGTTATAAGCTTCTTAAAAAAATAATTGTTTGTGGTCAAATGCCCGTAGAAGCACTGTTCAAGGGGTTGGTGGAAAAAGGGGCGCGGGTTGTGAGCCTCTCCAAGATAAGGGGAGACGCCGTTTCAGCTGAACTTACAACTGTTCTTGAACTGGAAGATAAGCTGCATAAGGAAGTGCCGACCCTGGCAGAAGAGCTGATGAAGCAAGGGCATCCTCTCCTCTTTGTCAGGCACGAGCGGTTGCCAGAAAACAAAACTCGTTTCGGGGTAAGGACTCCGAGGTATAACGCCAAACTGTTAGAGAAAGCGCATAAATACCTGCTAAGCGAAAGATGAATCTACGTTTTTTAATGTGAACGCGCTTATCTAAACTATGCGAATAAAAAAAGAATACTTGGTTGCACTTGTGATTGCAGCCTTGCTTATCATTATAAGCCAGCAGTCGCCAAAGCCCGAGGACAATGAATCCTCTACCACTCTTGCCCCATTTACTTCAACAACTGAATCTGTAAAAAACCAGCTTTATTTCCTTCCACCTGAAACCATAGATTTGGAAAACACGTCTCTTGAGCTGAATCAATCCATTAAGGCATCAGATGGAGCGTTCTCCGAGTTTCTGAACATCACCAATTCAGGCGAAAAGCCCGTTGAATTCGGTATCCTTGAGATAATACCGAGAGTACTGGGCGGATTCTCTGATGTAACCTTCGTTTCCACGGCCTCTAGAGTGCAGACCCTCAGCAAAGACCCTGTTGTGCAATATTCCGAGCACCGCCTTGGCCGGGGTGAAAAATCTTCGCGGCAAGTTAACTCGAGAAAAACCGCTAACTCTAGTGTGATCCACCTTTTCGCCCCCCTTCTTTCAAGTGAAGAAAGGCAGCGCATTCTTCCTCTTCTTGAGACCGTCGCAAACCTCAGTTTTACTCCCTTGGAAGCTAAAGCAGTGCAGCAGCACTTGAACAAGCTAATGAACGAAAACAAGACATTTGAGGAAAAGCTTAATGAAACAACTGCTTACGTGAGAGTATTGGAGTCCATGAAATCCAGGAATGCGTCAGACAAAAATGTTTCCAACCTGTTTCCGCATCTGCCTGATTACATCGAGTTGACTGTTTCGGAAGAAAACCCAGTTAACTCTACTTCCTTCATCGTTGAATCATCTTTCCCGATAGGGAAGCCACTCATGAAATTCGAAGGAGATCTCACTGACTATGCCCGTTCAGGCTACAAGGAACTGCCTGAGAATAGGTTCAACGTCTCACTGGTAGTTGATTTATGGGACGTGGATTTCGTCGACGGCCTGCTCCCACTAGATGGGCTTGAAGGCAAGCTGGTAATTTCATTTGCTTCCCTCCTTTACAAAGAGAAGGAAATACCTGTTCTGGTATCTGTCGTGCACAAGGATTTGATGGGAGATTATTCAGAGGAAAAAGATGCCTTGTCCTATGATGACAAGCTCATTCAATCGCCAGCTCTGACGAGCACTTGCCAGAAAAAAGCCGAGCAAGTCACCTACGAGGCGGGGACTTACGCAGGAAGACTGAATTACGTTTTTGGCGGCCTCTCCCTTTCCTCTGGCACAGACTGCTCTGGTTTCATGCAACTCATTTACCGGAAATTCGGGGTCTCCCTTCCTAGGACAGCTGCCCAGCAGAGCCTCGTAGGAGTTCCTGTAAACAAGGAAAATCTTTATCCCGGGGACTTGGTTTTCTTCAAAAACACTTACAAAAGAGGGATTTCACACGTTGGATTATACCTTGGAAAAGGAAAATACGGGAAATGCACCTTTGTTCATGCGGCAGGCAGGAAACGGGGGACCCTCTATAGTTCGCTGTGCAGCTCCTATTACGTGAACCACTACGCCGGAGCGAGAAGAGTGATTCCAGCATGCGTCTACTGGGCATGATTTTAAAGCATTTGTTATATAACCTATCAACTGCCTTCAATAACGTTGGTTAACGGAATGTGGACTTGCGAAACGTTTATGTGATGTACGTGATGGCTGACGGAATCCAGTGGTTTTATAACGGAAAAAATCAAACTGCGTTTCGCCAAACCCGCAGAATTAAGGGAAAAGCCGAGGAAATGAGAGTTAATCTTGAGAGGGATTTAAATGGTTCTAAATCTGAAGGACGTATACGAGCGGCTTGCCCGCCTTTCTAGAAATGAGCGGGAGGAAACAATAACGCAGATGGCAGTCAAAAATTTCAGGTTTTTTACTTTTCCCGGGCAAATAGAGTACTTGTCTATAGCACGTCGCCTAGTGCGTGCGAGGGCAAGCCGTCTCGGGTTTCCGGAAGAGCAGTTGGATGATTTGGAATATGCTGTTGGTGAAGCTTTTGGCAACGCAGTTAAACACGGGTGCAAGGGCATTCCTGAACGCAAGGCCCGCATTGAGGTTTCACTTGGCACCAGTAAAGGACATTTCAAGGTTGAAACAATCCAGCCCGGAGAAGGAGTCTCTGACGAAATAATCAGAGAGGCAAGAAATAGGTATGCTTTGTTTCGCGAAGGGAAGATAGAAGAAGGAACTGCTCCAATACTCCCAGAAGAAGAGATTCACGACGGATTAACTCGTCGTACTGCAGAACATGGCCGGGGATTGTATTCATTGCTGCATGTAACAAAAGGCAGGGTTTCATGGCTCAATGATGGACGAAAACTGATTCTAACCTTCATCAAACGTAAGGAATCGAAGAGAAGAAAGGGGGTTTTCCCGCAAAGGAGACTGCTGTAAAAACGCCAGCCTACTTCGGCAGGATTTTTATCGTGTTGAGCTTTATTGTAACCGGAATCGGCACCGCAACCTCAACGAGTTCAACTGTCACGTCTTCCTTGTCCTTGTTTATCTTCACTACTTTCGCTCTTTCGCCCTTGAACGGCCCAGAGCTGATTTCAACAAGGTCACCTTTTTCGAGAGTTATTTCAACGGGCTTGCTTTTCAGCAACTCTTGGATATCCTCCAGTTTCATGCCTTTGTGAAGCACGCCCTTGACATGTGGAACATTTGTAATAATGTTTTTGGCTTCTTGCTCGCTCTTGCTTTCTGTTATGATATACCCCTTTAGGTTCGGCGATATGATAAGCGCATTGATTGGCGCCTTGGTTTTCTTTATTTTTTCGTAAAGCATGTCAGCAACAATGCTTTCTTGGCCAGCAGTTACTCGGTAAGCAAACAACATTTCTTTCACCCTTCAAACGCTTTCTTCTACCGAAGGACGGATACAATAAGCGTGATCGCAAAGCCGATGGCTCCAATGACTATCATTCCCAATGCAGTGCTTGAAGCGATGTGCCTGAATTCATATTGGCTGGGCTTGTGAGTTACGATTAGCACTCTTTGAGACTGTAAAATGAAATTCCTTAAACCGCCAAAAACATCCATGCTCCCACCATCTTTTTATTCCCTCCAGTAAAGCTATAATGACAGTAATAAGAAGGGAAGGCTGAGTTTATTAATTTTTTCTAAAGACGGGCTTTGCATAAAAGCGAGTCTTATTTTTATTCATCATTTGTGAACTCATCCCCGTGCCTGATAAGAACATCGCCAAGAATTGAGGGTTTTTGTTCTCGAGTCAAATGGATTCCAGGTTCAGCACATCCTCTCCTGGTGCTTCCTGCCTTTCCTTCAACCCCGCCAAGACCGCAAGTACTCGGACAGCCCGCTTCTCCAACTCGTTGTCTATTGTAGCGCCCCAGATAACGTGTGCTTCCTTGTTTATCCTTGATGAGACTGCGTTCACAGCTGCTTCAGCTTCACCAAGCGTCATGTCGTCTCCACCAGTTATGTTGACAAGCGCCTTGTTCGCGAAAGACACGTCCAAGTCAAGGAGCGGTGATGCAAGCGCTTTTTCAGCGGCTTCAACAACCCTGTTTATGTTGGCTGAGTCTGTGACTTCTCCAAGGCCGATCATCGCGCTGCCGCTTCTTTCCAGTACAGTCCTCAAGTCAGCGAAGTCCAGGTTTACTAGCCCTGGTTTGGTGACCAACTCCGTTATTCCCTTTACTGCGTTTGTCAAAACCATGTCAGCTGCCTTGAACGCTGAGTTCAACGGAAGGTCTGGCACGAAGTATAAGAGTCTGTCGTTCGGAATCGCGATCACAGTATCCGCTTCCTTCTTAAGCTTCTCCAATCCCTCAAGCGCGTTCTTCATCCTCTTTGTTCCCTCAGAGCTGAACGGAAGGGTTACCACACCGACGCACAGAGCTCCGTTTTCCTTGGCTGCCCTAGCAATCACATGTGCACTGCCTGTCCCCGTGCCTCCTCCAAGCCCGCAAGTCACGAAAACCAGGTCGCTGTCGTTAAGCAATTGCTTGATCTCCATCTCGCTTTCTTGAGCTGCGGCTTCGCCAACTTCAGGGTTGCTGCCTGCGCCGAGTCCCTTGGTCTTCTTTCTGCCGAGCAAAAGCCTCTGGTCTGCCTTGATTCTCACCAAATGCTGTGCGTCCGTGTTCATCGCAATGAGCTTTGCGCCGTAGATTCCTATCTCCTGCATTCTGTTGATGGTGTTGCTTCCGCTGCCGCCTGTTCCCAACACGAAGATTTTAGGTAAACTCTCCTCAAGAAAGCCCAGCAACTCTTCATCTTCTTTGCTCAACGCCTTGCCTGGCTCTTGGACAACCGTTCTGGCTCCGCCGAACATCTTCTCAAATTTTTCCTCAAACCCGCTTTGAACCATGATGAACACCTCAAAGAGTAAAGCATGAACTACGTTACTTGAGCGATATATGATGGTGGGTCAAATATTTAAAGCGTGGTAATGTCTCGTCTCGGTATTTTAATTCTTTTGCTTTGGAGCGAACGCAGAGATTTTCAGGAGTTTTTTCACGCCTGGGTGCTTTAGTGCTTGTTCAAGGTGTGCCCTTATAATCTTTTCCAAGGCACTGTGGTGCTCTCCTCCAATGTGGCCTTCTCGTTTCATTTTCCTTATGCTGTTCCGTTCTCTCTCCACTGCCCCAACGAATGTCGCAACTGCCTCTTCCATGGCTTTCCTTCTTTCGCCCAAGAACCTCTCCAGGTTGTTTGAAGCCCTTTCGAACCTCTCGTGCTGCACCCTTTTTTTCTCCGCTTCGAAAAGCATGCTAAACGCCTCAGAAAACCATATATAACATGCGAGTTTATTTATTTTAAACCGAGAGGGTTTTTATGATTCCCGCCGTTAGAAAGAGTTTTGAACGCATTAGAAAACTTAAGATCCAAGGCGCTTGGAACGTCGCGTTGGAGAGCGTCAAGGCGCTTGATTTGGAGATGCAGGCATCGAATGCGAAAACGCGCGAAGAGTTCTTGAAACAAATGCAGGCCGCCATTCTCTTTTTGAGAGCGTCAAGGCCCACTGAACCTGCTTTAAGAAATGCCTTGCGTTTCGTTTTCTCTAAAGCAAGGAAAAGCAAGGAACAGGGCGTTGAAAAATTGAAGGAATTGGTTGAAAACGAGGCGAGAAACTATGCGTTTCAGTCAATGGAAACAAAGAAGAAAATCGCTGAATTCGGCTGCCGGCTGGTTGAAAGCGATTCCTCCGTGCTGATTCACTGCCACTCCTCTACTATAATGCAGGTTTTGAAGAAAGCAAAGGACGAGAGAAAGAAATTCAGGGTTTACTGCACCGAAACCCGCCCACTTTACCAAGGGCGTATTTCTGCAAGAGAGTTAAGCGACTACGGCATCAAAACCACGTTGATAGTTGACTCAGCAGCCAATTACCTCCTTTCAACTGTGAATGATTTGGACCTCGTTCTCGTTGGAGCAGACGCAATCACTTCTTCAGGGGATTTGGTGAACAAAATCGGCACCTCCCAGCTTGCGCTCTCTGCGTTCGAGCATGGAAAAAAACTCTATTCCTGCACTGGAACACACAAGTTCGATCCCCTTACTCTTTGGGGCGTTCCAGAGCCAATTGAACAGCGGGCGAAGGAAGAGCTCTTGTCCAATGCAGAAAGAAAACTCTTGAAACTCAAAAACCCCAAAAACCTTTCTGTTCTCAATCCCGCATTTGATTTAACCCCCGCAAAATATATCACGGGTTACGTCACCGAAATCGGCATCCTTCCCCCACAGGGCTTTACTGCCGCAGTGTGGAAAGAATTTGATTTGGACAAAGGCGAGTTGTTTGATTTCTACAAAAGGTGAGTGAAATGGCTTTGACTATTGACTCTTGCTTTCCTTCTCCTATCCATTACTTTTATTTTCCATCAGAGAACGTGTTGCGTGTGAGCACCTGAAGCAACAAGAGTGATCGCAAATGAAACTGCAATTCCGCGCAAAGCTGCTTCCTGTCGAACAAGGCCAGAACGAAGTCGTTTTGAATGGGGAGGAAGCGCACGAGCTGAACATCGAGTTAATGGATAGGGTGAAGCTTTCCGTTGATGGAAGGGAAGCTGTTGCAATGGTGGACCACTCCATTCTTTTCGTGAAACGCGGGGAAATTGGTTTGTTCGACGAAATCGCCAAGGCGCTGAAGGCAAAGAATAATGACATTATCCCACTTGAGGTCACGACCAGGCCACCGAGCCTGGATTTCATTAAAAAGAAACTCGACGGCGGCGTCCTCACCGGAGAGGAAATAAAGCAGATCATCGACGACATCATGGGCCAGCGGCTCAGCGACGCGGAAATCTCAGCGTT
>JACRGE010000031.1 GCA_016212465.1 Microcaldota archaeon | reverse complement strand
TATTCTAGATGTTCTTCTGTGCCTGCGGCTGGAAATTGATTGCTGCACAAAAATTAGCGAGTTCTTGTTTAAGCAGTTTGCGAAAATTTTAAGAAGGGGAAAGCAGACAAAAAGACGAAAAAACAATTTATGTGCAAAGCATGATACTCAATTATCAAAGGTTAAACGATTTTTTGCGGAATTCAAGGACGAAGCATCCTTTGCATCAAGTGGGAGGGCCCTGGATTTATGCATGGACAGAACCGCCGAGTAAGAATATTATATGCTTTTTCCCAAATCATTTAAATAAGTTAAAATTGGGCGATGAATCGGTGGAAGCATGGGCAGAATCAAAGTGAAGGTCAGGATTGAAGAAAAGGCAGTTGGAGCAGCTCTTCCCATGTACATGACAGAGCATTCCGCTGGAGCTGATTTGTGCGCGGCAGTTGATAAGGGATTGGAGATTGCGCCTGGTGATGTGGCGGTCGTGCCGACAGGCATCTTTCTGGAACTTCCGGAGGGATTTGAAGCGCAGATAAGGCCCAGGAGTGGCTTGGCGCTAAGATATGGTATAACTGTGTTGAACACTCCTGGAACTATTGACTCAGATTATGGGAGGGAGGTGAAGGTCGTCCTGATAAACCATGGAAAAAACAAGTTCGTCGTTAAGAAAGGGGATAAAATCGCGCAATTGGTTTTCGCCAAGGTGGAGCGAGCTGAGTTCGAGGTAGAAGGAGGACAGAGACCGTCGTTCAGGCTTTTAATAATTTAATCACGTTTCTTATAGCGAGTCAGGAACTGAAGCGGATTCGTGGGCTTGTTTCATGGTTTAACAAGGGGGTTTTTATGAGTAAAGTACAATCTAGCCTGCGGAAAAACGCTGAAATAGTTGAGGAAGCCCTGCTTGAGAAGACGGGCTTGGAAGGCATGAATTCCCTTGCGATGATCGAATTGATTAAAGGCCAGGATTGTTCCAATGGAGGAAGGGGCTGGCCTGTTGCAATGAGGGACAGGATTGCTTTTCCTAACTCAAGCGAGTGTCGGATAACTGACGCAAATGTCGCCGTGACATTTCTTTGGACAATGCGCGACGCGGTCTTGCCCAAGTTAGAAACGGAGAACCTGGCTCTGGCAGCTAATTTTTACACGCCGTCAGGTCTTGCGGCCATGGTCAGAAACGTTTTAAGCAACCCCTTCATCAGGTACTTGATTATTTTTGGCGAAGAGAACGCCGCGAAGGAAAGCACGGTGCCTGCGCTTACTTCAGCTGACGCTATTAAAACATTCTTTGCCAAAGGAATAGACGAAAACAGGCGCGTGCCTGGCTTTGAGAGTGCGGCGTATTTCGACAAGCACATTCCCACGGAATTAATATTAAAGGTTAGAGAGAACCTTGAATTGATTGATTTGAACAAGATAATGCCAAACACTACTTTGGACGAAAGAATTGCTGAAGCCAATAGGCTCATCGCGTCCCTTCCGAAGAAACCTCCCTTCCTTGAAAAACCCCTCACGTTCGACTACGAGAAGGCAGCGGACTCTCTTCCATATGAAGGAGGCCCTTTGATAGCGAGCGGCTCCACGATTCCAGCTACGTGGATTGAAATCATGCATTTGATTTACCGCCACGGAAAGCCAAACCTCATGAACGCAAATACTGACCGGTGGGTAAAGGAAGTGAACAACCTTGTTGCTGTTATACACGACCCACAAAATGCGGACCTTTCCCTTAATCCATTCCTTACTCCCCTCAGCCTTGAAAAAATCAGGGCATACCAGGAGGAAATACTGTCCTCCTTTTTGCCTCCGGGAAAGGCCTACACATACGGAAACAAGCTACGGGCGTACAGGTTCGAAGCCCCTGAGGGGGTAAGGAAGCTTGTGAATAGCACTGAATTCAAGGACTTCGAGTTCGGCAGGGGATCGCACTTGGAGAAGAACGTCGCATATGGCGTAGGCTTTTGCGAGATAGACCAGCTTCAGGACATTATTGACGTGCTAAAGCGCGACCCTTATTCAAAGGCCTGTGTGGCAATAACTTGGCATCCTGCTGAAGAGCTTATGAGAAAACACAAGAGCTCGCCTTGCCTTGTATTCTTGCAGGCAATACTTCATGACGAGAAGCTGAACCTAACTGTGTTCTTCAGGTCGCATGACATGGTCCAAGGCTGGCCGGAAAACGCCTACGGTTGTGCTGCAATACAGAAGACCATTGCAGACGCGATTGGCATCGAGCCGGGCATCATCACAATAATATCTGGCTCTGCCCAGATTTACAATACATACTATCGCCAAGTGGAAGAAATGCTTGCAAAATACAGGAAGCCAAAGCAAATAACCAGCGATCCCCGGGGGAATTACCTCATCCAAGTGAATAAAGGTAAAATAATCGCCGTGCACATTCACCCAGAAACACAAGCTGAACTTGACAGGATTGAAGGAACGAGCGCGAAAGAGGTTTCTGAAGCAATTGCAGAAAGAAGTCAGATAAACACTGCGCACGCGCTCTACCTGGGAAGAGAGCTTGCGAAAGCAGAGGAAGCGCTGAATAAAAACAAAGAGTACGTCCAGAACTAGTGGCATATTTTCAAAAGTTGATTGTCGTGAATTGGAAAACAAAGGGGGATTCGAGTGATTTCTTTCAAGGAAGCAGAAGCCCTGTTGAGGGAATACCTTCAGGGAATGCCGAAGGTGATAGAGCACTGCAAAGTCGTTTCCGAACTCGCTTACGAAACCGCCCTGGCAATAATGAAAAAACATCCTGAGCTGAAGATTGATGCCGAGAAGGTGAGGACAGCTTCCTTATTGCATGACATAGGGCGAGTGCATGGAACAGCGGGGCATGCGAGAAGGGGCGGAGAGATTTTGAGAAGCCGGGGGCTGTATGAATTGGCGGAGCTTGTGGAGCGGCACGGGGAACCGATGGAGGAAATGCAATTTCTTGAAGAGGAAGTAACTGAAACAGAGTTGATAGAGCAGAAGATTGTGTGTTATGCGGATTTGCGGGTCATGGGAACCAAAATCGTTTCATTCGAGGAAAGGCTGCGAGATGTTAAGGAAAGGTACATCGAGCATCTGAAAGCAATCGAGGGCGGAGAGAAAAGGATGCAGGCCATAGTTAATGAAATAAATGAACTGAAAGCATGAGTTGCTAATCTTTTCAGTGGCAACTACTCAAAAAAACATATTTTAGTCAATCTGTTTCTTTCTATAGTTCAGTAAATTCATGTTCGAAGGTGTTCGCATGCTTAGGCAAGTTTTGGTCGTTGTCCTTGGACATGTGGACTCGGGGAAAACGAGTCTGCTGGATGCGATTCGGGGAACGAATGTTCAGGCGAGGGAGAGTGGCGCTATAACTCAGCACATCGGCGCATCTGAGATACCGCTTGAAACCATCAAAGGCCTGTGCTCGGAGCAACTTGCGAAGATGGGAATTAAACTCACAACCCCAGGACTCTTGGTCATCGATACGCCAGGGCATGAAACATTCGCAAACCTCAGGAGGCGGGGGGGCAGCGTGGCGGACATCGCAGTGGTCGTGGTTGATGTCACGAAGGGAATAGAGGCGCAGACGAAGGAAAGCCTTCAAATCCTCAGGGATTACCGAGTCCCTTTCGTGGTCGCATGTAATAAAATCGATTTGTTGGAGGGATGGAATCCCCAGAAAGGCGAGTGCTTCTCCCATGCATTTGAAAAACAGCGGGAAGATGTAAGGAACAGGCTCGACGAAAGAGTATACAAGTTGATGGGAGAGTTCTATGAACAGGGATTCGGTGCAGAGAGATTTGATAGAGTAACGGACTTCACGAAGCAAGTAGTGATAGTCCCTGTCTCTGCCAGGACGCGCGAAGGTCTTTCAGAACTCCTTTTGTTCGTCTCAGGTCTTGCCCAGAGATTCCTGGAGAAACGGCTGGAAATCCACGAGGGCGGGAAGGGAACCATTTTGGAACTCAAGGAGGAAAAGGGGCTCGGCAAAACTCTTGATATCATCCTCTACGACGGTTCGCTAAGGGAAGGAGACGAGATTGCGTTCGCTTCCCAAACAAGCGTAGTCCTTTCAAAGGTAAAGGCCCTCTTGAAACCCAAGCCCCTTGATGAAATGAGGGACCCCCGGGAAAAGTTCAAGCGGGTTTCAGAAGTGCACGCTGCCTCTGGTGTGAAGATCGCCTGTGACCGTTCTGAAGAGGCCCTCGCTGGATCGTCAATTATAGTGGTTTCTCCTGCGCAGAGCGTTGAAGCCGTTCAAGAGGAGATCCAGAATGAGGTGAAGGAAATTCTGGTGGAAAAAGAAGAGGATGGCGTAATATTGAAGGCTGATGCACTGGGAAGCATTGAAGCAATTACAAAACTCTTTGGCGATGAAGGGATTCCAGTCAGAAAGGCGCTCATCGGCTCTCCCACTAAGAAGGATTTAATGGAAGCTTCTTCAGTCGGAAAGGAAAAAAAGGAGCTTGGAGTGGTGTTTGCTTTCAACGTACCAGTGGAAAAGGAGATTGAAGAAGAAGCTGAGAGAATGGAGGTTAAGCTGTTCGAGGAAAACATCATCTATAACCTGGTGGATAACTATAAGCGCTGGGTTGAAGAAGAAAAGGCAGAGGAGAGAAGAAAGGCCTTCGCAGAGCTCACACTCCCTGCGAAGATAGCCGTTCTTCCAGGTGCGTGCTTTCGTGCAAGCAATCCCTGCATATTCGGCATCGAGGTCCTCTCGGGAGTTATAAAGAAAGGCTACGAGATGATGAATGCGGAAGGAACTATGGTGGGAAAGATAAAGGAGATCCAACACGAAAGAGAGCCTATCCAAGAGAGCCGCAAGGGCCAGCAGGTTGCGGTCTCAATGGACGCGCCTTATTTCGGGAGGCAGATAAAGGAAAAACAATTTCTTTACTCCAGCATCTCCAGGGAGGAGGTCAAGATGATCGAAGAGAAATACCTTCAAGCATTAAGCGACGAAGAGAAGGAGCTTCTGAAGGAAATCAGGAGGATAAAAGGATATTCAGTGTTCTAAACAAATTGACCCGCAATCGGGCGCTGTTGAAAAGGTTTCCCCGTAATTTTACAATTTTTTCAAAAGTGGAATTCGGTGCTAGATGTAGTTTTTGAAGTGGATTAACCAAACGTTACCTTCTATCATTTTCTCCTCTTGAAAAAACCCAAGGTTTTCAACTAAGCTCCGCAATAGAAACTGAATTTAAATGCATTCGAGTAAGCATTTCATGAGCTTCTTGCGAGGTCTGCTGCGAAGGAATAAAAAAACCACTATGGTGTTTACCGTAATCTTCATAATCCTGGGAGTAATCTTATTCGGCGTTGTTGAAAAGTTTTTTAAGGGCGGGCAAAGCATTGACTACAACACTTGTTTTGCGCAGATAGTATCCATGGCGGGATGCTGGTATGAAAATGGAACCTTCAAGCCCCAAGGAATCATTTCAGACAGGGACACTCCTGCTTGCGCAAACGCGTGGGTCAACTCATCGGATAACAATAGATGCGGTTATTGCACGCCTTGCTATGAAATCAAGTAAATTACGCGAATTGAATTCAAGAATAAATAAAAGTCAATGCAATAAATATATCGGCCGGTACAGGGTATCCTTTTTATCAAATGCCTTGAATCTATGGAGGAGTGATTCGAATGAAGATAGTCATAAACGATCCAAAGACAGGTAAAAGTTATCAGAAGGAATTGGACAAGAGCAAACAACAGTTGCTTCTGGGTAAAAAAATAGGTGATTCACTGGAGGGAGGAATCGTGGGGCTTGAAGGGTATGCTCTCCAAATAACTGGCGGCAGCAACAAGGATGGATTCCCCATGAAGAAGGAGATTGCTGGACAAAGAAGGGTAAGAGCTTACCTGGGAAGCGGGCCGGGGGTAAGGGGATTGAGGAAGGGTGAAAAAAGAAAGAAGTCTGTTGTAGGGAACACGGTTTCACTGGACATTGTTCAAGTGAATACAAAGATAAGTAGTTTCGGAACCAAGAGCCTTGAGGAACTCGGCTTTATTTTGACTCCGAAGGAAAAGAAAGCGGGAGAGGCAAAGGAAGCCCCCAAGCCGAAGGCAAAGAAAAAATAATGGGATAATTATGTGCTCTTCTTTTTCTTTTCAAGTGTGCGTACGTGAGTAGGAGTGCGACCAAGGCTGTTCCAGTTATTCCTACAATGCATTGGGCCCTGAAAAGACGAGCATATTCTTTAAGCGTCTCTTTTCACTTCAGCTCTCTCAACACATCCTTCTCGGAACGCGGGTTAACAACCACGCTGAACCCTAATTCCAAGCCAGCGTATTTTTCTGTCCGAGGGTAGATTTCCACATGGAAGTGAAAATCTTTTCCCAAAGGAGCGTTGTGGAATGCAAGGTTGTAGCTCTCTGTTTTTGGGTAAATCCTGCGGATGCAGTCCTTGAGCAAGCCCATCAAATCCCTCCCCTCTTCTGCGCTTAATTCAGAAATACTCTTTGCGTGCCTCCTGCATATGAGCCAGATTTCATAAGAGCTTCGCGCAAAAGGGGGGCAGACTGCAATAAAACTCTTGTTTTCAGCAAGCCTCCACTTTTTTTCGCCTGCAAGGGAACAGAATATGCATTTTCCGTTTTTTCTAAGTTTTTTCGCTTCATCTTCAATAAATGGTGGGACAACGGACAGGGAAATGATTTGGGCGTGTTCATGTGAAACGCTTGCGCCCCCGTCCTTGCCGTGGTTTTTTATCAAGCAAACTGTTTTTATTCCCTTCCTTTTTCCAAGTGCTTCAAACCTGTGTTTATATATTGAAAAAACTAATTCGCCTTCCTTTTCTCCAAGGTCTTGGAACAGCTTTTCATGCACGTCTGTTTCGACGATTACCTCGTGCTCGCCGAATGCTTTTTTGGAAGATGGTTTTACTACAGGAAACTGGTTTCTGAAGCTTCTCACTACCCAATTCTTTTCATCCGGGAGAGCAAACGTGGTCTTGGGGGTCATCTTTTCATTTCCTTTGCAGAAGAAACAGGATGCATACGAGTGATGATGCGGCCGCTTTATTCGATTGTTTGCAATGATGACTACTACTTTCTTGGTCGGGTCAGACCTCAATTCAAGAACCATGGAATCAATCTAAATTAATTCAAGGCAGGCTTTTAAGCATTCAGATGAAATGAGAGCGCCCCATAATTCGAATTTTTTTGGTTTTGCTGGAACCACGTCCAAATAACTGCCTTTAAAGAAACACAAAATTAGTTCGTTGCAAGCAGAAAGAAATTTCGTCGCTCGTACTTTTTAGGACAGTTTCCGGATGAAATGGAACTGGAAGCCTCACCGAGACGAATTTGTGACTCCCTTCAGCAAGTCCACATAAGAGCCACTGCATCTCCAAAAAATGTTGTTTGGCACTCGTTCTGCGATCGGGTTGAAGTTAAGTATGAAAGAGTCCTTCTCTCTATCTCGCTGGGGAACTGAGCAATTCATTTCTGCGCCTTCAAAGGAGTTCGTCGTGTTTTCTGGAAGGGGGTATTTGAGAACGAATGTGTTTACTATGCAGTTAGTACCATTCGCGCCGTGAATGGTCAATAAAAACCTAATTGGGCTTTCGGGTTTAGGCACTTGAGAAAAATCTGTTTCAACTTTCGCTGGACTGCAAGTACTCAGTTTTTCGTAGAAGCAATTGTCGTCAATGTTGCAGTCGACGCGTTCATGCAGAATAACTGCTGTGGAACCACTTGCTGAAACAGAGGGAGGAATCTCTTTTATTTCGTCATATTTTATCTTAAAGCAATCATTAATTTTGAATGCCTTTTCAAGGGATGCACAGTCAAATGCGGATACGGTGAAGGTGTATTTACCAAGGGATTTGAAGGAGTCGACTGAAACGAATTCGCCGGTCGTCTCGTTCACGTCAAAAGGGTTTAAGGAATTGACAGAAGAATTAGACACATTTAAGACTACTGTTTGAATCACGCGGTTTAAGCCGCCATCCTTACTGCCTTCAACCAAGAGATAGAATCTGCTCGGCTTTTCAGAGTAAACCGTGTACACTCCATTAAAAGCTTCGCCGACATTGATTTGCTCAGGCATTTGGAGGGTAAGGCCCAGGTTATTCTTGGGCTGTGGAGAACTAGGTTCCCCCTTGGTTTGAACACAACCGAAAACAAGTAAAGCTAAAAAAACGCAAAGCAAGAGCAGCTGCTTCCTCAAAAAAACCACCTTCTCTTGAAGTATTACACCATCCATATTTATTTAAGAAATGGTTGAAAGGGAAGAGTTATACTTCTTTTTAGCTATCTTATATCAGTGATGATACGGCATTTTAACTGAGCCGCAAGGCTGTGAAGAATGACGGACGGTCTGACTAAACTTTTTCTGGGATGCTGAATGAATGAACAACGGCTTATCGCGATGCTTGAGCTGAACCACATAGAACACCGCATCGTACGCCATGCTCCGGTATACAATATAGCGGAGGCGTGCTCAGAGCTTGGAAAGAAGCCAAAGGAGGAAGTGAAGAACTTGCTTCTGAAGGACGAGAAAGGATTTTTCCTATTGGTCATTCTAGGGGACAGGAAAGCGGATTTAAAGGCACTACAAATTGCGAGGAAAACGAAAAAAATTTCTCTCGCAACACCCGAGGAAGTAAAGGAAAAAACAGGGGTATCCGTTGGAGCGGTCAATTTATTTTCTTATCCAATTGTTTACGTAGATTACTCGGTTTGCTCGCTTGAAGAAATCAATGTCCATCCAGACGACAATAGCGTGACAGTCTTCGCCGAAACAACTGGTGCACTCAAGCTATTGAAAAACCCCGTCTTCGGAAGCTTTTCAAAAAGCTAATTTTTAATAATGCAAGAAAGTAATAGACTGGAGAGGTGAGACTAGTGAAAAAGCTTTATGAAAAGTCTGAGACCGGCTGTTGCCCCAGATTCAAGCCAGAGCCGTGGAATGAAAAAGAGGTGGTGTGGAAAAACAAATTGTTTCTGAAAGACCACGTGATCAGCTTCCTACACATTCCATTGAATTTCGGCAAGGTGATAGTGAAAAACATGGAAAGGATTCAAGAAGCAGGAGCGCTTTCTCCTGAGCCGATAATGCTTTCTGACGAAAAATCTCTTTGGGGAGCAGACATTTATATTGCGGTAAGCAAGAACGTGCCTGGAGCGAGCATGGAAAGAATTTCGGGAAGGTTTTTGTCGAAAGTCTTCGAGGGTCCGTACAAAGAAATTGGGAAATGGATCAATGAAATGAAGGATTTCGTGAAACGAAAAGGAAAAGAAATGAGGAAACTCTACTTCTTCTACACGACATGCCCCGCTTGCGCAAAATACTATGGGAAAAACTACATAGTTTTGTTGGCGGAAGTGGAATGATCCGGGAAAAGGAAGTGGGTTAAATACCTGAAAACCCCTTATTTTATCTAAGCGAGTGAGCGCATGGAACGCAAGAAAAAAGACTGCCCATGAATTGAATTTTTTATATAGTCCAGACCATGCTTAATGTTTCACTTATTTTTCTGGTTTTAAAGTTCTAACAGGGGTGTTTTGTTTGGTTCTCTGGGGTTTCGCGGCTGCCTTTGCCGCAGGTGCGTTGGCCAAGCTCACAGACATTCAAGTGGATGAAAAAAGGTTTTTGGCCAAGAATTTCAAATACCTGACTGGAGCGGCCTACGGAATATTGTTCGCCGTTTTGCTTTTGTATGGAAGAGAATTCGCTTCGCTTTTTCTCGGTATTGCGGCGGCTGTGCTCTTGGCCGGAAAGATAGACTCTAAAGCGCACCAGGTTGCGGTCGCCTTCTTTTTAATGACAATTCCGTTCCTCAGCTTTCCTTCCTTCGAGCCGGCAGTCGTATTGCTCGTCGCGGCATTCGGGTTCTTGGACGAGGTCGTCAACGATTATTTCGACGCAAGCAAGTCAAAGGGAATTGCAAAAAAAATATTTGGTTACCGGATAATGCTCGAACTTGTGGCTTTTGGTTTGAGCGTTTACTTCAGCAACTGGAAGTATTTCCTTGCAATAGTTTCCTTCGATGCAGGTTTTATACTAGTTGGAAAACTCTCGCGCAAAATAGGGCGCTCAGTTCCAGGTTCCTTCGGGACGCACCTCGTCCTGGATTTGCGGGACTGCCCCTCGAAAAAGTTGGAGAACGAACAGTTTGTTAGAGATTTCTTGAAGGAACTTCCAAAGGAGATCGGAATGAAACCGATTTCAAAACCTGTAGTAAAGAGAATAAAAACAAAATTTGATGAAGGAATCTCGGGTTTCGTGATGCTCTCAGAATCGCACGTAAGCATCCACACCTTCCCGAAATTCCATTCAGCTCACCTGGATGTGTTCTCGTGCAAGCCCTTTGATGTGGAGGAAGTCAAAAAAAATATTGAAAAACGGTTTTCCGCAAAATACTCGAACGCGAGCGTTTTGAGCAGAATGGGTGAATGAAATGAGGGGAATAGAAAACAGGAAGAGGAAAACAAGAAAGTTGGATTGAATGAAATAAAGGGAATTTGGATAACTGAGAGAATGGAAGCAAAGGGAAGTGAATAGTATGGAAGTTAAGCTGAATGAGATAGAAGGAATTAAAATAAGTGAGGGAATGAGCGCTACTGACTTGGTCAATCAAATGCGGTTCGCTGGGTTGCAGGCGAGTGAGCTCAGGAAAGCAGTTGAGGTAATAGGAGAGATGAAACAAGAGAATGCAGTCCTAATTCTGACTTTTACTTCAAACATGGTTTCTTCTGGTTTAAGGGAGCTCTTTGCTCAACTTTGTGAAGAGCGTTTCGTGGATGCAATCATCACGGGAATAGGTAGCGTGGAAGAGGATTTTATTAAAACCGAAAAGCCATTTCTGTTAGGGGATTTTAATTTAGATGACCGGGAGCTCCATGAAAAGGGAATAAACAGAATAGGCAATATTTTGGTTCCGAACGACAGATACATTTGGCTTGAAAAAAAGCTGAAACCTTTTTTTGAAAAAGAACTAGAGAAACAGAAAAAAGTAAGGCGGCTGTTGGCTCCGCACGAAATGATAAACGATTTAGGTAAAGAGACCTCAGATAAAAATTCTTTTGTCTTCCAGTGCGCGAAAAAAGATATTCCGATATTCTGTCCATGCCCAATAGATGGAGCATTTGGCCTCCAGGTGCATTTGTTCAAGCAAGACCACCCTGAATTTGGGATAGATGTTTCAGGTGACTTAAAACCATTGGCGAATCTAGTGTTGCACGCGAAAAAAACAGGGGGAATTATTCTGGGAGGAGGCTTTGCAAAGCATCACGCGATTGGAGCAAACATATTGCGGGGGGGCTTTGATTACGCGGTCTACGTTTCAACAGGAAGCGAGTTCGACGGCTCGCTCAGCGGGGCGAAAACCCGTGAAGCTATTTCGTGGGGCAAGATAAATGAAAAGGCGGAAACCGCTTACGTGGAAGGCGACGCCTCAATCCTGTTCCCGCTAATCATTGCCGGGGTCAAGGGCTGACGAAAGCAAGCTCGTTTCTAGTCGTCGCAGTGACCATCTCCTCAAGGGAAATCTTTTTTTGTTTAGCGATCTTCTCAGCTGAATGAAACTGTTGGAATAGAATATAACTTAATAATTTCGTTTCCATAGACATTTAGTTTCTTTTATTACTACTGCGAAAGTAGGCTTGGTCTACAAATTTTATCTTACCGACTGGTTTAGCTTAAAGAGCATTTGATGTTTAGCCAAGTGAAGCAAATCGTTTTAGGTTGAGGACATGAACTCGGCGCGTTACACCATAAAGAGAAGGGAACTCCCACTCAAGGCCCCCACCAATTTTAACCTGGGCGAGGAAGACGACTACGTCAAGTATGGTAGAAAGCCGTTTGAGGGAAGAGGAGGGGACGCGTATTGGAATGCCAACATCATCACGCAAACGTTTTATCAAGCGGAAACAGGCAGAATCCCGGTTTCAGGAGCTGGTTATGGCGGGCCATTCGCAGGAGAAGGGTTTGACGGGATGTGGCTGGACATGTCGGAAATCGTGAGGCCGACGCGCGACGGAATCCATGGAAGAGAGTACATCTCTACTTCAGTTGATTTGGGGCGGAAACCATTAAAGCTCTCGTTTGATGAAAGAGGGAAACTGCAAAACCATTTGAACATCCTTGAACTGCCTATTCCGATTCTGTTCAACCCTCTTCCCATAAAAGGCTTTGGAAAGGGAGCGCGGCTTTCCGTCTTAAAAGCAGCTTCGTCTCTTGATACCCTCGCAATCATTCCCGCAGAAGAATGGAGTGAAGAAATTGCTTCTTACTCTGGGAATATTGCGCTGAGGGTTCCAGCGGAATTGACTGAAGCGTATGAGGATGCAATAAAACGGGTTCGGCTGGTTGAAATCGAGGAGAAGGAACTCTGGAGGAAAGTAAAGCAACTCAACCCAAACGCACTGGTTTCAGTTCGCGTGCCTGCAGAAAGGGAGTGTGGGAAAACCGTGCTGGAGCTTGCAAGCGAAGGGACTGAGATCGTTCACGTTTATTTTGATTTATATGGAAGAGGGAGGGATGGAAGGTTTATTACTGAAACAATGAGGGAAGTCCATGAAAGCCTTTTGGAAAACACGTTGAGGGATGCGATTACTATTATGGTAAGTGGAGGGATTGCTGCAGCAGAGCACGTGCCAAAGGCGTTAATCTGTGGAGCAGACTGCGTTGCAATTGACTACCCGCTTGCAGTTGCGTTGGGATGTGGGCTTTGGGCTGACCAAAAGTATCCGTGCCCGCTTGAACACCGGGAAACCGACCCAGAGTTCGGGAGTGGACGGATAGTCAACCTCATGGCAGCCTGGCACGACCAGCTCATTGAGGTAATGGGAGCGATGGGAATGCGGGAGGTCCGGAGAATGAGGGGAGACAGAGGACGGGCAATCTTCTATGATACTGAGGAAAAGATTTTCAAAAACCTCTTCAAGAAGGTGAACATGCATTTCCCGGAGCCGTGCACTGAAAAGGTGGTGGGGGACTGCAGGTGGCCCATGAGCCTGGTTTACGCGACCATGGAGCAGGCTAGGACTGGGAGGCCGCCGAAGGAGGGATTCAAGATAGGAAAGTCTGGCGGCGGGTTTGATAGGATTGCGTTTAAATTTGAAGAGAGTGAGGGAGGTGAAGCAAGGGAGGACGATAAAAGAATTGACTTATCAATTGAATTGAACAAGAGAGGCGAGGGGAAAAGGATTAGGATGAAAGAACCGGTTTACGGAGGAGGAATGTCCTTTGGTTCGGTGAGCTTGAACGTCATGCTGGCAAGGGCGATGGCAGCCAGGGAATTGGGCTCATTCGTTTCAACAGGCGAAGGAGGGTATCCGGATGAACTGATTCCTTACGCTGAGCATATAATAACGCAGGTTGCAACTGGATTGTTTGGTGTAAGCGAGGAGACTATTCAACGCTCTCCTATAGTTGAGTTCAAATACGCGCAGGGCGCAAAGCCTGGGCTCGGGGGGCACTTGCTTGCCGGAAAGGTGACTGAAGCAGTTGCAATTGCGCGGGAGGCAGTCGGAGGAACCAGCCTGTTCTCGCCTTTTCCGTTCCACAGCGTTTACTCTGTTGAAGACCACAAGAAGCACGTTGATTGGATTAAAGAAATCAATCCCGAAGCCTTGGTCTTGGTGAAGGTTTCAACTCCAACTGACGTAGACATGGTTGCAGTCGGAAGCTATTATGCTGGAGCAAACATCCTGAACATCGATGGCTCTTACGGAGGAACAGGCGCAGCGCCGGAGATATCGAAGAAAAACATTGCGATGCCCATTGAATACGCGATTCCGAAAGTCCACCGTTTTCTTGTTGAAGAAGGAATCCGGGACGAAATGGTGTTGATGGCGTCAGGAGGAATCCGCAGTGCATACGATATAGCAAAGGCGATTGCGCTTGGAGCAGACGGGGCGATGGTTGGAACAGCGGACTTGGTTGCAATAGGCTGCGAGAGGCTGGGAAGATGCGAGAAGGGAGGAGGCTGTCCGGCTGGAATAACGACGACTGACAGGATACTGGCTTCAAGGATATCGCCTGAATGGGGTAAGGAGAGAATCATGAACCTCCGCAACTCCTGGCATATTCAATTGAGGCAGATTCTCAAAGCACTCGGCATGAAGAGCGTAAAGGCGTTGAGGGGTAGAACAGACTGCCTCATTTACCTGGAGAAGTGATTCGCTTGCAAGATGAAGAAATCTCATGGAGGAAGGAAGTGGAAGGAGGCTGTGGGGTAGTGGGTTTTGCATGCTCCGAAAAAATTGCCGGAAGGCACGTACTGGCTTCCAGTGTTCAGATGCATAACCGTGGAAACGGGAAAGGAGGAGGGGTTCTTGCAGTAGGACTTTCGTCAGAGCAGATGGGCGTCTCGCAAGAAATACTGGAGAATGACTATCTGCTCCAAATCGCATTCCTTGAGGAAAACTCAAGAAAAGAAGTTGAAAACGAATTCATATATCCGAATTTCAATGTGCACAATGCCTATTGGGTTGAAACCATTGGAGACTGTAGAGGGATCGGGCTTGAAGCGAAACCCCCGCTGGTATGCAGGTATTTCGTGCGCGTGCAGAAAGAAAAGCTGAAGGAATTCGCTTCAAAGAATGGATTCACTGAAAGTGAAAGGGCTGCAGAAGACGAATTTGTTTACCGGAACACCTTTAATTTGAATAAAAAATTTTATGCATCTCTTGGAGAGAAGAAGGCATTCGTGCTCTCTCATGGAAGGAACATGTTCGTGTTCAAGATAGTTGGTTATGCTGAGCAGGCTATCCATTTCTACAAGCTTGAAGACATCAAGGCCAACGTGTGGGTTGCTCACCAACGCTATCCAACCAAAGGTCGGGTGTGGCATCCTGCTGGAGCACACCCATTCATCGGATTGAACGAAGCTCTTGTTCATAACGGCGATTTCGCTAACTACCACGCGGTATGCGAGTACTTGAAGCAAAGAGGAATCCAGCCGCTTTTTCTCACTGACACTGAAGTATCTGTTCTGTTGTTTGACTTGTGGGACCGCGTCTATAAATATCCTCTCGAATACACGATTGAAGCTCTTGCGCCGACTACGGAAAGAGACTTTCTCATGCTGCCAGAGGAAAAGAAGGTAGTGTATAAGGGGATTCAGGCAACGCACATGCACGGCTCGCCAGACGGGCCTTGGTTTTTTATCATAGGTAGGTACAAGGAAGGCGAAGCCCAATTGATTGGGATCACCGACACTTCCATGCTGAGGCCCCAGGTGTTTGCTTTACAAGAAGGAGAGGCAAGCATCGGACTCATTGCTTCAGAAAAACAGGCGATTGATGGAACTTTGAGGTCTTTGGCCGAAGAGGATTCGAGGTTTTGTCCTATTGCGGACGAGTACTGGAATGCGCGTGGGGGCAGCCACACAGACGGTGGCGCATTTGTTTTCTCGGTGAAGGACGGGAGACTGGAGTGCGTGAACAAATTCGGGAAGCCGGTGAAAACTGGGAATGAAACAAGGCATGCTGGCGAGAAAGCAGAGGCATTCAGTCTAGAGAAAACAATTTTCAATAACCCCACGGAAAGCATTAAAAAAATTGGTGAGTGGAGCTACGGGAAACTCATTCATTTCCTTGAGGAAGCTAAGGGGTTTGCTGAAGAAAGCGACGAGAATAGAGAAGGCGTAATTTCGTTGCTTACTCTATTGCATGACCGGAGGTACCCTGTCGGCGGGAAGAAGAGAAGCTCGGTTCTTGCCCTCCTACAGAAAACGCTTTATGAAATACTCGGGGAAACACCTGAAAACTCAAAAAAATATAGGCTAGTGAAAAGTGGTTCTCTTGCTCCTGCGTATGAAAACGGCAAAATCCTGGTCGTTGACGCAAAAGGTTTTCCAATGGAGGGACTGAAGGGGGTCACACATTTTCTGGTTGAAGCGCATAGGAATGGATGGACGGACTTCATTGTTTTTGATGCAATGGGCCAACGCTTCCTTGGTTGTGGGTTTGGACCGCACAAGAAGAGGATTTCAATAGATGTTTTCGGAAGCCCAGGCGATTACCTTGGGTCGGGGGCAGACAACCTGGAAATTCGTGTGCATGCAAGCGGGCAAGACCAACTCGGCCAAATCATGAAGGGAGGAAAGCTCGTCGTATATGGAGATGTAGGGCAGACCTTTCTCTATGGAGCAAAGGGTGGCGAGTGCTTCGTGCTTGGTAATGCAGCGGGAAGGCCGCTCATCAACGCAGTCGGAAAACCCCGGGTAGTAATAAACGGAACGTGCTTGGACTATCTGGCGGAATCGTTTATGGCAGGAAATCCATTGAAGGGAGGCGGATTTGCAATCGTTAATGGACTGAGGTTCGAAGAGGGAAGAATCGTAGAACAGCAGACTCCTTATCCTGGCGGAAACCTGCTTTCACTTGCTTCAGGCGGCGCAATATATGTCCGCGACCCGCATGGAAGGCTTGACGAAAACCAGTTGAACGGAGGCAGATACTCGAAACTGTCTGAAGAAGACTGGAAACTGATAATTCCGTATTTGAAGGAGAACGAGAGGTTGTTCGGCATTCCAGTCGAAGCATTGTTGAACGTCGATGGAGTGCAGAAAAAACCAGAGGAAGTTTATGTGAAAGTTGAACCAGTTCGGCAAGTGGTTTTAAGCGAATAGAAAAACAGCTGTATTGAATTAAATGTTTTTTGAATTTGGAAGTTGCTTGTTTGATTTGACACAACCACAGGAAAGAAAGAATAGGCTGAGAAAATGAATATAATTGTTTGCATCAAGCAAGTGCCTGCAACCACTAAAGTAGAAACAGACCCCCAAACGGGAACACTCAAGAGACAAGGGGTTGAAGCAGTGATAAACCCCTTGGATCTTCACGCGTTGGAGGCGGCAGTCTTGCTCAAAGAAAGATATGGTGGAAGCATTACTGCAATAAGCATGGGTCCACCGCCAGCAGAGGCAGCTTTGCGCAATGCGATTGCAGTTGGAGTAGATGAGGCGATCCTGTTGAGTGACAGGACTCTCAGTGGCTCGGATACGCTGGCGACAGCGTACGCACTTGCTGCAGCAATAAGAAGAGTTGACTCATTCGACCTAATAGTATGCGGCGCCAAGACAGTTGACGGGGATACTGCCCAGGTGGGACCAGAGCTTGCAGAACAGCTTGGGATACCGAATATCTCGTTTGTGCAGAGAATAGATGGAATAGATGATGGGCGGATAACCACCGAACGCGTTCTCGATGAAACAATCCAGCTCGTAAGCGTTTTGCTTCCCTGCGTTCTGACGGTAACGAAGGAAGCGAGCGAGCCGAGGCTACCCAACTTAAAAAGTAAAATCAATTCAATGCACGCGACAATCAAGCTATTGAAAGCAAGTGATCTAGACGTTGACCATAAGAGGATTGGATTAAACGGCTCGCCGACGCAGGTCATAAGGGTTTTCCCACCAGAAAAAAGAAAGAAGGGAGTGATGTTCGGCGGTTTGCCTGCAGAAGCAAGCGCAAGGCTCTTAGAGCAATTGAAGAAGATTAAACAAATAGAGTAACATCTGACTGCTGGTGAAAGAATGATTGAGATAAAGAAAGAGGAATGTGTCTCCTGCGGACTCTGCGCCAAAGCCTGCCCTTTCGGCTCCATTGATTTAGCTAAAGGCTATCCCGAATTAAGGGAGTGCAGGCAATGCGGCGCTTGTGTGGAAGCGTGTCCAAGGAAAGCCATTGTAATTGAATTGAAGAAAACCACTTTAACTGAGCACAGGGGCGTGCTGGTATTCGCAGAGCAGAGGGACGGCAAACTTGTTGAAGTAGTTTACGAACTCCTTGGAAAGGGAAGGGAGCTGGCAGGAAAATTGGATGAACCCCTTTATTGTGTCTTGCTTGGAAGAGATGTTGAAAGGCACGCAAAAGAGCTCGTGGGATATGGCGCGGACAAGGCCTTTGTTTTCGAACACCCTCTCCTCGAAGAACGCCTTGAAGAACCGTACTCCAAGATAATAACGGCATTGATCAACGAAATCAAACCCAGTGTTTTCCTCGTTGGTGCAACTGATTTCGGGAGGTCGCTTGCTCCAAGGATTGCTGCAAGGCTCGGAACAGGTTTGACAGCTGACTGCACTTTCCTCGACATAGACTCAGAGAAAAAGCTGCTCGTGCAAACAAGGCCTGCTTTCGGCGGAAACATTATGGCGACCATCATATGTCCTAACGGCAGGCCGCAGATGGCAACTGTGCGCTACAAGGTGATGAAGAAAGCAGTTTATGACCCTGCGCGAAAGGGCGAAGTAATCAAACGAGTAGCCCCAAATGAATTACTGGAAAGCAGGGTACGTATCCTGAAGGAAACGAGGAGGGACCAGAAAGAGGATGTTGTTAGCGCGGAAGTGATCGTCGCCGGAGGCAAGGGTCTGGGAAAGGAGGGATTCAGGCTCTTAAAGGAATTCGCGAAAGAAATTGGTGCAATGGTAGGTGCGAGCAGGCCTGCGGTCGAGGAAGGATGGGCTCAGTACGAGCAACAAGTCGGACTCAGCGGGAAAACAGTTAGCCCAAAGATTTACCTCGCATTCGGCATCTCTGGGGCTGTGCAACATGTCTCTGGAATGGAATCATCGGAGGTAATAATCGCAGTGAACAAAGACCCTAAAGCCCCCATATTCGACATCGCTGACTTCGGGATAGTCGGAGACGCGAACGAAATTCTTACCGAATTAATCAAACAAGTCAAATCTACGAGACGGGAATGCATTTAAACTTTGGATGTAAAACAAATTCATGAAAAAAATTGTTTTGGTTTTGATATTGGTTGCTGCACTCCTTTTTTTCGGCTGCATCCGACAACCAACACAGACTACTACAAGCACATTCGAGGCAACTACAACTGGAACGCAGTCAACAACCACTCCGGAGGCTCAGGTAACCACCACGCGAGAAGGAGCCTCAGTCAAAACAGTGACCATCAAGAATTCCGCGTTCGATCCACCTGAGCTTAAAGTGAAAGTCGGCACTGTAGTTAAATGGGTGAACGAAGACAGTGTGGTGCACAAGGTTGTTTCAGACCCACGACCCATTCACATTAACTTGCCTGAATTTGCTTCCAACGAGTTGGGTAATGGCCGGAGCTATATCTTTACGTTCGCCCAGACAGGCACTGTCGCATACCATTGCCAGATTCATCCTTCAATGAAAGGCAAGATAATAGTAGAGGACTAATTGAAGTGCTGAAAGACGAAACGTATTACCAGATTTTTTGGGAAGCGGCTGGCACTTTGAGTCAAATTTTTTATCTATAAATAAGTTTGAAGATTATTTGACTATAAACAAAAATTGTGGTGAGATAATCACAGCCAGAAACCTTGAAACAAAGGAAGCCAGAAGAAAGTTAGGCAAATTCCTTAAGAGATTTGGTGGACGGGCGCACGTAATAGTGCATCCTTTCTACGAATACGAGGAAAAACTGCCTGAGGAATACCTGGAATCATTGAAAAACCTTTTGTGCAGAAGTGGAAACAATCCAATCATAGTTTTTGAGGATAAGGCAAGAGTGGCTGAAACCGAGAGAAAGTTCCAGGCGTGGGGTGTTAAAAAAAGCATTTTTCTAGTTGAAACGGGTAGAGCCTCTGCTATACCCCTCAATGAGAGCATGCTTGCTGCGCTTGCAAGGCTGGGTCTCAAGCAGGCAGTAATAAGTGGAAGGATGTACATGAAAAACTACAAACCAGAGCTCACGCTTGAACTCAGTAAGCTGAGGCAAGAAAATGTTGCGAAAAAGATTATGAGACTTGAGGGAATGAAAACTCCGCGTAATGCAAAGACGTTAGAGAGATATGCAAAACTCGTCAGAAAAGACTTGGAGCAATATCATAGGGGTTGCATTGGCCAGCTCTACTACTTGCTTATAAAACAAGGAGTAATCGTTTCACTGCATCCCAAACTTGCACAAGAAGCAACCGGAGCTGATCTGAATGAACCAAAATCGTTCTGGGATCTTTATTCAGAAGAATGAATTTTAGAAGGATGGCTAGAAACATGGGAATTGCAAGAGAGCTTGAAGCAAAAAATGTCAGACGTGAGTTAAAGGAATTGCTGAAGAGATTTGGTGGACGGGCGCACGTAATAGTGCATCCTTTTGCATTCCGGGTGATCACGCGAGGGGAATACGTTGAAGCACTTAAATCCTTTTTGTGCAGGGAAGGAAACAATCCAGTGATTTTGTTCGAAGAGCACCACAGAGTTAAACCCACTATCAAGCGGCTTAAAGATTGGGGGGTCAAGAAACCCATATTCGTGGTACCCACGCAAGTTGGTTCTGCAACACCGATCAACGAAGGCATTCTCAATACGATGCGCAAAGCAGGTTTGAAAAAGGCTTTGGTGGGAGGACGCCTTTACTTTCGTCGGGATACGCGGGCACACGAAGGGGAGGCTGGCGAGATAACGATGATATTGAATTTATACGAATCAATGCTTGAGAAAAGGAACATTCAAAGAAAGATTCGCCAGCTGGAGGGAATGAAAACAGAGAGAAACGCTGAACGCATAGAACGCCTCAAGGCATTGGTGAAGAAAGATTTTTTAAGAGGCTATGCCGGCTGCGTGGGCGAAGTCTATCACCTGCTCATCAGCAAAGGGATAACCGTTTCCCTCAATCCAAAGCTTGCAATACCATTGAATGAGAGGGAACTGAGGACGCTGGAGGCAATTGTGGAAAGGCGTAAAAAAGGAAATGCGAAGTAAGGCTGCCTAAATGATTCTGACATTTTTCCGTGGCTTATTCTATGGGCTTCGGGTAGTAGGTTGCGTTGGATACCTGAATTGATGCGAGTTCTGTCATCGTGTTCAAGTCGTTTGCTTTAATGAGTCTGTCTGAAACCGTGTAAAGGTAGTCATCCATGTAAAGGCTCCTCTTCACGTTCGCATTAGACCAATAGTACTCGCCGCTCTTTGCAAAGCTCTTGTTGTCTGCATGTGTTACAGTTCCCTTCAAAACGAATCCTTCTTCTGGAGTCAAGCGAAAAACGTAAGCTCCCTGGAAAACAAAGTCTCCATAGGTAGTTGGTTGAACCCCAGTTGGATACTTCTCTGGATTGATTTTGGCAAGCAGGATGGGAATCACCAGCAGGTTCTTGCTCTTGCTGAACAAAAACGCCTTGTGGTCATGCAGTGCATACGAATCGGTTCCTCTGTCGCCGATCTCGTATTTTGCTGTTTCCTTCGGATTAGAGACGTCGCTCACGTCAAACAAGGAGAGCTTTACGCCCTGATACCAAGCGAAATCCCCTTCCTCTGCAGCAACCGCTCCCTTGCCCAATCCAATGACGTGGTTTTCATCATATGGATGAAGATAGTCTGAGTAACCGGGAATCTTGAGCTTGCCCAACAGCTTTGGATTCGTTGGTTCAGTTAGGTCTATGACGAAGAAGGGATCGACTTTCTTGAACGTCACCAGATAAGCGCGGTTGCCCATGAACCTAGCAGAATAAATTTTTTCTCCTGGAGCAAGGTCCTCCAGCTTTCCGACTACCTTGAGGGAAGAGTCGAGAACATAGATGTGGTTGAAAGTGGTTGAGCCCTCGCGCATCAGCCTTCCGGTAGTGGTCGCTATGCGGAAATACCCGTTGAATTCGTCCATGGAAAACTGGTTCAACACATGGCCAGGCGCCTCGCCTTTCCCGAGATAAGTAAATGCGCCGTCAAGTGCAACCTCGTTCACAACTGTTTTCTCGGACTCCCTTTCTATTCTCTCGTATATCTTAGAGAGCTTTTCCTGCAGTTTCTGATAGAGCTCGCTTGTCCGCGGGTCGTCTATTCCCTTGGTTAGGTTTGCAATATCGTTAGTCGCCTCCTGCACCTTGAGCTTGTCCTTCACCCACTCCAGCAGATCCGAGTCATCGACTGCTTTTATCTTTGCTTTCGCATCGTTGCTCAAGTAGTCCCACAAAACCTCTTTATATACTTCCCACTGGGGAGTGTAGTAATTGTATCTAGTATAGGTTATGAAGATGTTCTCCCTTGAAACGTATATGTTCTGGGAATAACCCATGAGGATGACTTTCCTGGACTCGTTTTTGCTCAAATCATTCAAATCAATTCCAAGAAAGACGTTGAACACATAGTTGTCACCGGGCCAATCAAAATACTTTACTTCAGACGGAGCCAATTCCCGGATTGTACCATCAACCGCGTAAAGCGGCCTCGGATATTCATAGTAAGCGCTTTCCGAAAATATTGCATAAACCTTTCCAGCAATCATGCGCGAGTCCCTGTAGCTTCCTTTTAACTCTATGCTCTTGACAAGAACAGGGTTTGACCTGTCTGAAATGTCGTAGACATTCATGAACGCAGTGCTTCTGTCGTAGTAATAAGGTGGTATAACGCACCCGCCGGGTGCAGCACAGTGCGCTCCAGTAATTCCGGGAGTCGGGAAAGTCTTTGTCCCATAGCTGGAGCCAAATGCAACTAGGTTATTGCCGTAAACGAACAACTCGCTGACGGAACCATTAACATCAATTTCTGAAAGGATTTTTGCTTCAGAGGGAGGATAAGCTAAAAGGATTACCACGTTTCCCCCTGAACCGTAATAGCCGTAACCACTGTTCTTGACGGCATAAATATATTTCCCGTCGTTCTTCACGATGTCTGCTTCATCCACTCCTTCAACTTGAACGTTGGTGGTTGAATAATCTGTTGCGCCAGCGATTTCCTGAACGCCCTTTTCTGTGCCTGCAGCCATTGGAACCGCTATTCCATCAGCGTACATGCGTTCCATACGCCCATAGCCGGAAGAAGCCTTTATGAAAGAAGAGACTTCATCCCATGATTTGAAGGACTTCATGGAGCTAATGTCCCCGATTTGGCGAGTGGTGGTTGTGATTGAAGCAGTTGTTGAAGTCGTGGCATTTGATATAATGGGTGGCTTGATGCAGCCGAACAAGAAGAGCGAAACACCCATCACAAGCAAGACAAGTAACGCATAGTTTTTTTCCATCAAGATCACCTTTTTGAAACATGCTTGAAAGAGCACATAAACTTATAGGGAGGAGCTGTTTAAAAACGACTCGAAATTTTCAGGCAAAGAGCTGAAGACCGTTTGAAAAATAATCCGATAAAAAACAGATTTATAGAATACGATAAGGTAGCTGCCTTAAAAAAGCATGCTTTCAGGAAATGATTGGCGAAAATAATTCTTTGTGATTGTTAGCCTGAAGCAAAATTGGATACCCATTCGGGTTGTTTTGGTGGCTTGGAATCCAGTAACTGCCGCCATTTTTCGTCAGTGAGCCTGTCGTTAATGGGTTGCTTGAACTCATAGTAGCTGAAGACCGGTCCAGCTCCGATCAAGATCCTGCCGTCAGGGACTTTGTAAGCAACTGCAATCAGCTTAACGTAACCAGTTCCTTCCTCCAGCACCTTCCTTGAATTCTGGTCAGTGTGCACGTCTGCTACGATGGTGGATTTCTTTGCTTTTTCTTCAACGTCTTGAATGACTCCAGTCAATTGCTCTCCGAAGTTCTTGATGAAATCGTAGTCGTTTTGCTCAAGTTCTTGGTTCTGGAGCTCTTTCTCCGAGATTTTTACGAGCCTGTCCAAGATGTTTTCGAGGTTCGTCAACCTAGTTTTTGAAGCGTCGTCCAATACGTCCATTTCCGAAAGCCCTTTGTTCGTCATCTTCGTTAGAGAAAGCAGGCGGTTATAGAACTCTGGAAGCGGTTCCACGTAGCCCACGACAGCAGGCGGAAGCCCAATGCCCGCTGGGGTATAGCTTTGCTTTGCATAAAGAATGGTGTCGTGCCT
>JACRGE010000029.1 GCA_016212465.1 Microcaldota archaeon | reverse complement strand
TCTTTATCACTTAGTTCCATCAGCTGGTCTTTATCAACAGGAAATACTTCTTTAATAACTCTGTCAGTTATTGCTTTGTTACAGGTTGGACACCACTTCTTTGTACTCGGTTCCTTAACTTTAGTTTTGCATTCTGAACAAAGATTTTGAATCTCTGGTTTAAAAACCCGATGACATTTAGGGCAAGCAGTTTGAACTTCTGGCTTAAAAACTTTCTTACATTTAGGGCAGAGATTTTCCTCCGCCACCTTTTGATTGCACTTCTGATGGACAGAAATTTCCTTAGGAATTCGATGTACCTCAGAGTCAATTAAAGGCATGACCTTGACCGGTACCGTCAAATTCCACCAACTTAACATTGCTTTTCTCACTGCTTTCATTTTCCTTCCTCCTTTCATTCTTTTTTGTCTTCTGTTGCTTCCAAACTGACTAGCCCGCGGGCTTGACTCTCAATCGGTGCCAAAAGAGGTATCTCTTCGGCAATAGCGGCCAATTCCTTGAATTTTCTGGCTGCTGGGAAGAGCCGACTGTCCAAGGAACAAACCTCCTCGTTGTAAGCTCTGACTGCTGAATCCAATTCCTTTCCTGTCCTTTGGAGATGTTCAATAAACTTTCTTAAGCGGTCATACAACTCTTTACCTTGGAGAGCTATTTGGCGGGCGTTTTCAGCCACTTGATGCTGTTGCCAGCCATAGGCCACAGCGGTCAGCAGGGCCAGAAAAGTTATCGGCGTAGCAGGAATAACGCGTTGTCCAATGGCAAAGTCCAATAATCCAGGATCTCGCTCAAAGGTGACACTTAGACAAGCTTCATTGGGCACAAACATGATGACCATTTCAGGTGTCCGCTCAAATTGTTGCCAATAGTGGCGTTGACCTAGTCCCCGGATTGTCTCACGCATCACCCTGGTGTGTTCATTAAATTTGCTAGTGCGTGTTTGTTCATCAGTTGCTTCCACAGCTTCAAAATAAGCCTGCATTGGCGTCTTGGCATCCACTGGCAACACACCTTTGTTAGGCAGGTAAATAATGGCATCAGGCCGTCCCTCATCAGTCCCTACCTGCTCTTGAAAGTCAATGTGGCTGACCATGCCGGCCATCTCAACCAGCCGTCGCAGTTGATACTCGCCCCACCGGCCACGAATAATGGGTGACTTCAAAGCTTGATCTAAACTGATGGTGGCTTTCTGAAGTTGTTGAACAGTCTCTACTTGCTGGTGTAACTGTTCTTGCAGGCCCTGATAAGCACCCTCCCGTTTTTGCTCTAATTCCCGAATCTGATTGTCAAGGCCCGAGAGAGCATTCTCAAGAGGCTGAACTAGATTTTGGAGTTCCACTTTGTGAACAGACCAGTCACCCCTCACCTGCAAAAGCAAGGTCTCCAATTGCGCTTTGGCCCGCTTGAGGAATTCCTCGGCATTGCCCTGAAGGGTTTGAGCAGCCAGAGACTGAAAAGCCTCACGCAGGTATGCTTCAGCCTCTTTTACCCATTGGATTTTCTCCTTATCAGCTTCTTGATGTGTTTTTAAAGCAGCGATTTCTGTTTGCCACTCAGTAGCCTGGCTTCTAAGACTAGTGAGTTGTTGGTCAAGCTCCGGTATTCGCTTTGCCTCTTGTTCAGCCCGGGCCTTAATTTCCAGGGCATTGCGTAATTCAGATTCCATGTTTTGAAGCCGTTGATTAAGAATCCGAGAACCTGGACGAAACAGCACTAAATAGCTTAGTAGCCCGCCCACTACCATTCCAACCAAAAAGATAAGAATCCAGACAAATAACGTTTCCATTTTCATTCCTCCTTTCTTTTTATCGTAATTTTTTCAGAAAAATTACAAGAGTTAATCGTTCTTTTCTTTTATCATCTGTTCTCTCCCTATTCTCTTGGGAAGGTACAACCTTTCTAATTTTATTTTAGCAGGTTTTCAAAGAAGTCAAAGCCCGGAATCTTGAGGATAAAACAAAAAATTGTCAAATTCGGTTAAATCCCGTTTAACGAGGTAAGTAAAAAGTCGCTGGTCCAGTTGGTCCAGCGACCATATTGAGAGTGTCAATATCAAACACCCACAAATCCTTCTTTTTCCT
>JACRGE010000028.1 GCA_016212465.1 Microcaldota archaeon | reverse complement strand
GCCATAGTTTTCACAAACCTGTTCAAGCAGCATGCTGTCATTCTTTTTTTCAAGTGAATCCTTTTTGGGGTTGTAGAGGAAAAGCTGGCGCCGCTTGTTCTTCGCTATTTCTACCAATTCAGTTATCCTCCTGACTTCGTACTGTTTTTTTTCAGGCGCACTATATAGCGGAATCCTTCTCTGCACGAGCAACAAATCTATTGCACCCAAGTCTTCTCGCCTCATGCCAAGGGCCTGTAACCTCATTATGGCTTCCTCCGAAGAGCCGGCGTGAAAAGTTGCGTAAGTGCCCCGGGCCTGGCCAGAAAGCAGTGAATCGCAAAGAGCTTCGACTTCTCCACTGCTTCTCACTTCTCCCACGACAACTCTATCTGGCCTCATCCTCAAAGTATCCTTCACGAGGTCCTTCAAGTGCACTCCAAGCTCGTCGTTTGCAACCATCTTCACTTGATGCGGGTGCGGGATGTTTATCTCAGGGGTTTCCTCCACTATCACGACCCTGTCCTGCATTGGAATGAAGGAAAAAAGCGCGTTCAAAGTGGTTGTCTTACCGGAGCCAGAGTTTCCGCAGACGAGCACCGACTTGTCTCCGAAGGATACCATCCAAAGAAAGGAAGCCACTTCCGAAGAAACTGTTTTGTTCGTAATAAGATCAGCTATACTCAAGGGGTTTTGCTTGAACTTTCTGATTGTAATCTCCACTTCATTAAGCGTGATTGGCAAAATGCTTGCATGAAGCCTTGCTCCACTCGGCAGAGTTGCATTCAAGCGCGGATTCTGGTAAGTGACTCTCCTCCCAAGAGGGCGCGCCATCTTGTTTATCGCGTTTATCGCAAACTCCTCTTTTTCTATGAAGCAGTTTGTCTTAAGCCAGCCCTCTGAGCGGTGGAATACGTAGATGGGTCTGTTGAGGCCTATGACAGAGATTTCTTCAAGCGAGTCGTCTGCAAGCACCAAATCGAATACTCCGTACCCGTAAACGTCTGAGACCGCGAGGCTGATCAGCCTTTCTGCTTTTTTTCGGTCAAGTATGTATTTATTGGTTTCACAGATTTCCCTAAGCACCAGAATAAGTTTCTTCCTTACATTGTCGGCATTCTGCATCTCGCTTTCCTTGACGTTTTCACGGAATTTTTTTATGAGGAGCTCAAGAAGGTTTTCCTCGCCTGCGGAAAGGGGATCCCAGTTTACAAGGTACTTCCCATTTGCCACTAAAACCGATTGTCCTTCCCCAAACGCTTCACCAGGGGGCTCAACCCACCAGCCAAGGAAATTCTTTCTTGCTTCAAAACCATTCATTTCCAGCACCAGCTTCCCTGAAACAGAAACAAGGATTCATTGAATAAATCTCATAAAAAACAAACTTTATAAACAAGAATTTCAGAAAGCCAGCACATCCCCTTCCAAGATGTTGAGTTCCCTTGCGCTTCCAGCAGGCGCTTCAATGAGGAAAAGCGCGTCTTTTTTAGGAGTAACCAGAAGAGTGAAAGGCGGCACTCCGTCCCTGACATCAACCACTTTTTTCTTTTCGTCAAGGTATATGGCGTCAAAGGAAGCACAGAAGCAGGAGTGAATAGCATGCCTGCCTTTCCTGTTGAAATAAAAAACCATTGGCGCATCCAACGTTCTTCTAAACATGATGCCGATAAGTCTCTTTAAAAAATTATCGGCTTTCTCGAAATCCCGCCATAGCACTCTCCTTTTTTCTTTTCTAATTAAAGGCATGCTTTCCACCGTCCAACGGAGAACCTATTCCTGCTCGGGCTTTTCAGAAGCTCTTTTTGAACACGTGATTAAGTTAATTGAAAAACGTTTGTGTCCAACGCCCACCTTTTAAAAGAGACTTTAAATATAATAATTGTGATATAATTTAATATTGCGTTCCTTTTTTGGGACGTTCCTGTGATGTAATGCGGCTTAATCATATTGCAGCTATTCCTGATGGCAATAGACGGTACAAAGAGAAACACGGCCTTTCGTTCGAGCAAGCTTACCTTAAAGGATTTCAGAAGGTCGAGGAAGTGCTGAGCTGGGCTGAAAAAGAGAACGTCGGTGAAATGAGCTTCTGGGCGCTTTCTCTGGAGAATTTCAGCAAACGCTCTACGTTGGAGAAGAAAATAATTTTCAAGCTCATGAGGAAGGAAGCCGAGGAGGCAATTCGATCGAAGAAATTCATAGAAAAGAATGTGAACGTTGTTTTCTTCGGCAGACTTGAGCTGCTCCCGTCAAGCTTGGTTGAAACCCTAAAGAAGCTTGAATTCCAGACTGCAGACAAAGACGGTTTCAGGTTGAATATTGGAATTGCATACAGCGGAAAGGATGAGATCGTACAGGCCGCGAGAAGTATTGCACTTGACTTGAAAAATGGTCGTGTTTCAGAAAACGATTTCAACGACGAAACGTTCAGGCGCTATCTTTACCTGCCGGTTTCGCCAGACCTAATCATTAGGACTGGAAACGTCCAGCGTCTTAGCGGGTTCCTCCAATACCAGAATGCCTACTCAGAACTATATTTTTCACCAAAGCTGTGGCCTGAATTCTCTAGGGAGGATTTCAAAGACGCGGTCGACTTTTTTTATAATACGGAGAGAAGATTCGGAAAGTAGGTTGTTTTCTTTCTTCCAAGACTCTTTTATTACTAGTTCTCAAAGAAAAGCTGAGAAAGAGGCTAGTTGGACTTTTTTTAAATAATAGAATAAAAAAAGTTGTACTTAAAAAACTGTTTTCTCGGTAGGGTAAGATGCAGAGGAGTGGCTCAGTAACTCTGGACCTAGAGCCGCAAGAAGTCGTCCATGTCACCAAAGAATTCGAGTAGTTTGTTGAATCCAAGTTTCCGTGAGAAGCCAACCAAGAGGTCTATCTGCTCATTACTCATCGCATTAAAAGTTTTTCTAAGGATGTGATGCATTTCCAGCGTTTTCCCCCATTGCTTCCTCCAAGCGTTTTCATAATCAAGAGCTTCCCCGTTGATTAAATGCCCTTCAATTTCTTCTCCCAAAACCCCTGCGCACCTTCCACCGAAAATAATTCCGCCTCCTGTAGTGGCCTTTGTTTGCCCAGCTGCGTCTCCGACAAGCAAGATGTTTTCTTTCTGAGTCTTCTCCCTAATAGACAGGGGAATAGAAGCATAAAACTCGGACAATTTTTTTGAATGCCCCAATTTCCTCTTGAGCTCATCCTTTTCAAAAAACTTTTTCATCGCAGCCTCAATCTCTTTTGGACGATTGGTGCCGAATCCTATTCTCGCTCCACGCTTGGTCGGAATGAGCCAGCCGAAAAACCCCTTGAACAATTCCGCATCCAAGAATACGTGAACAAGATGCCTGTGTTCCACCTCAATGTCCTCATATTCAGCTTGGTAACACATGACAAACTCTTTTATTTTAGGGAACTTGAAGAAATTGGCTGTAAACGAATTAAACCCGTCTGACCCCACAAGCACTTTTCCCGCGTATTGATTAATTTTTGTTTTTGCGATCAGTGCATCATTTTTTTTCTGGAACCCGATCACTTTGTGGTTCAACTCTAATTCAGCTCCAGCTTCAACGGCCTCCTCAACACATTGCTCATCAAACTTTTGCCGGTTTATAACGAACGCAACTGTTTGAGAGCGTTCTACCTTCAAGGAATGGTTGGGAGAGTGTATTACTGCTCCGCTTATGTTATTCAAAATGCTTTTCCTGTAATCTACTCCGAGTTCATCCAACCCTTTTTTTGAAAGAATGCCAGCGCACTTCCCGCCTTTGCCCACAAAGGAATGTTCCTCAAGCACAACCGTTTCAAGATCCCTTCGCCGGGATTCCTTTGCACACATTCCGCCTATCGCACTTGCACCAACTACCACCACATCCCACATAAGAGAACACCAGAAAACGAGTGGAAAAATGCTTGACATCAATTTATACTTTTTCTTCTTTAATACCTTGGTGGGTGGCAAACAAAGGATTTTTTTCTTTAGGAACCAAATTTCCTGGATAATTCCGTGGTGAATGCAGGTGGGGCGATGGATGCACAAGAGATTACAGCAAAGGTGCAGGAGAAGGAGCTCTTGATTGAAAGGAGTGCAGTGGACTGCCTCCTGAACCTCGAAAATGCTCAACTGATTTTAGAGAAAGCACTAGAGCAAGTGGAAGGATTCGTAATAACCCATAAACTCATTGACTCTATAATGGAGTCTCAGGCAGCTGAAAAGAAGGCAATCCAGGTGGTGATCAAGCCCCAAATAGAGTTTTCTCCACCTGCCAAAGAGATTCCTTCTGCGCTGAAGCACAGGGAAGACTATGATGTTTCAGAAAAGTCGCGTTGCACTGGAGTGATAGAAGATTTCGTGAACTACTTCCGGGATAGGTTCAGGAGGATTTCTCCGTATATTAGATCTAGGCCAGGAGGGGGCGGGGTCACCCAAATTGCCGCATTAAAGGGTTTCACTAAAGGAAGAAGCGCGAGAATAATCGGCATGGTGCGGGAGAAAAGGAATGCGAGAAGCGGTCATGCGCTGATCGAGGTCGAGGATGAGGAGGATTTCATCACCTGCTTGATTCCAAAGGACTCGCCGTTGTTTCCGCTGGGAGCGGAGATCCTGCTCGATGAAGTCATTGGCCTCGATGGATACGTCTCAAACGGTTTGTTCATCGTGAAAAACGTGCTGTGGCCCGAGGTACCTATCAGAAGCAAGAAACTCATTGCAGAAGATGTTTCAGTGGGACTTCTCTCGGACCTGCACATAGGTAGCAAAAACTTTTTGAGTGAGGACTTCGAGAGGCTCCTTAGATTCCTGAATGGCGAAGGAAGTGACTACGAAAGAGAAATTGCAGGCAAGATAAAGTACTTGTTGATTGCGGGAGACATCGTAGATGGAATCGGCATCTACCCGACTCAAGAAAAGCAACTGGTTTCAAAGGACATTTACACGCAGTACGAGATATTCGCGGAATTCATGAAAAATGTCCCAGAATACATTGAAGTCGTAATTTCTCCAGGCAACCATGATGCCGTTAGAAACGCGGAGCCACAGCCCCGTCTGTTGAAGGAGTTCACAAGGGATTTGGAGGGCTTCAAGAACATGCACTTCGTTGGAAACCCTGCTCTACTGGAGATCCACGAGCTTAAAACACTAATCTATCACGGGACATCGCTTGACACCATGATCGCAAATATGTCGCTGCAAGCAGGGTACCAGAACCCCGAGAAGGTTGCTATTGAAATGCTGAAGAGAAGGCATCTCTCGAGCGTGTACGGAGAGAAACCTATTGTTCCCGAGAAAAGAGACTATATGGTCATCGATGAAGTTCCGGATTTGTTTCACTTTGGACACGTTCATAAAAATGGGTATTCAGATTACCGGGGTACGATGATAATCAATTCCGGCACATGGCAGAGTGTAACTGATTATCAGATTCGCTTGGGGCATGTTCCAACGCCGTCACAGTTTCCAATCTATAATCTTAGGACCGGCAGCTTGAATGTAATGAATTTCGGCAAAAGTAGTTAACCTAATGTATGGGAAGAGGTATGGACAAATGAAGTGTTTGTGGTTTTGTCGTTCAGATGAAACTGCCAGCACGACGATCTTGATTAGATTCAGGTGAAGGTGTTTAAATGGTCGTTTGTTCTCTTGAAATGAAGAAATACTTTGATTCGCTTGAGGAAGAATTCAAAAAAGCTTATTCGATTGCGAGCGAAGCCCGTTCTCTTAGGCTAGATCCAGAGGAAATAGTGGAGATACAGCCCGCCAAGGATGTTGCAAGTAGAGTCGAGGGACTGGTTGGACCGAAGGGCATAGCTGACAGGATAAGGGAATTAAGCCATGACAGGAGCAGGGAGGAAGCGATTTTTGAACTCGCTAAAGAAATCCTTGAAGGCAAGTACAACGGCGGAGAGCCGAAGGAAAAACTGTTCGAGCAGGCGGTCAGAACTGGATTGGCGTTGTTCACTGAAGGAGTCGTTTCTGCTCCAATCGAGGGAGTGAGCAGAGTCAAGGCTAAGAAAAACCAGGATGGAAGCACTTGCCTGGCGGTTTATTTCGCTGGACCCATTAGGGGAGCAGGTGGAACTGGGGAGGCATTTACAGTACTTCTTGCAGACTACTGCAGGAAACTCACTGGTTTGATGGAATACCGGCCGACTGAAGATGAGGTGGAGAGGTACGTGGAGGAATTGAACCTTTATTCCATTAGAACAAGGGGAGGTCAGTACATTCCCACCGAAGAGGAGGTCAGGCACATAATTAGGAACTGCCCGGTTTGCATTGAGGGCGAACCAACTGAAGACTATGAAGTGAGTGTGCACAAGAACGTGTCGGGAATCGAAACCAACAGGGTTAGAGGAGGCGTTTGTCTCGTGATAAGCGAGGGGCTGTGCCTCAAGGCAGCCAAGATTCTGAAGATTTCAAAGAAAGCGGGCGTTGACTGGGGATGGATTCAAGCATTGATCAAGGTAGCGAAACAAGAGGCCAAGGGAATTGAAATCAAGCCAGTTGAAAAGTATATGGAGGAGCTGGTTGCGGGAAGGCCCATCTTTGCATATCCAATGCGGCCCGGAGGGTTTAGGCTGAGGTATGGAAGGACGAGGTTGTGCGGCATTGCATCGAAAGCCATTCATCCAGCAACCATGGTGGTGTTGAATGAATTTCCTGCGATTGGAACCCAGGTAAAGATTGAAAGGCCAGGCAAGGGCTGTATCACAACTCCTTGCGAAAGCATTGAAGGCCCCATCGTCAGACTCAAGAGCGGAGAGGTAAGGCAGATAGATTCCGTGGGGGAAGCACGGGAGATAAAGGACGAGGTAGAGGAAATCCTGTTCCTCGGCGACCTGTTGGTGAATTACGGGGATTTCATGAAAGCCAATCACCCGCTTGTCCAAAGCGGCATGTGCGAGGAATGGTATGCGCTGGAACTCAAGAAAGCAGGTCTAGAGAAAACAATTGAAGGGATAAAAGGAATGGGGGCCCAAGAGGCATTCGAACTTTCTTCAAGATACAGTGTCCCCCTTCATCCAAGGTTTACTTATTTCTGGCATGACTTTGCGGCCGGTAATCTAAAAGAGCTTGCGGAGTGGCTGGTGAGTGGCAGGATTGATTACGAGTGGTTTGAATTCAAGGGATTCAGGGTCGAGAGCAGTGAGAGAAAAAGAATACTCGAACTACTTGGGGTGCCACACAAATTAAACGGTAACCAAGTCATACTAGATAAAGAACACGGGTTCGCATTGCTGAGTTCTCTTGGCTTGATTCAGGACAGGAAACTGTCTGATGAAAAATTTACCAAAATGTATTCGGAAAGCAAGAGCCCCATGGAGTTGGTGAACGAGCTCTCGGGCATAAAAATTCTTAAAAGAGCCGGTATCTACGTGGGCGCGAGCATGGGAAGACCAGAGAAATCAAAGGAAAGAAAGATGCAGCCGCCAGTGCACGTGCTTTTTCCCGTGTCGCATCACGGCGGCAAAACCCGTTCGCTCGTGAAAGCATACAGGTCGGTGAAGGGAACCGGCGAGAAGATGGAGCTTGAATTGGCAAATCGAGTCTGCCCCAACTGCGGAAAAAGCACGTACTTAAGCATATGCGTAGACTGCAACGCTCCAACAAAGAGCATGCGCAGGTGTGTGAAGTGCGGGAAGATGTCTGAGAAAAAGGAATGTTCCTGCGGTGGTCAAACAAGGCTTTCGGAAAAGCAGATGGTGGACTTCGCGAAACTGTATGAAAGCGCCAAGAGGACAGCGGGGTTTGAACCAGAGGAAATAAAGGGAGTCATTGGACTAATATCGGAAGCCAAGACAGCCGAGCCGCTCGAGAAAGGGTTTCTTAGGGCAAAGTACGACGCATCGGTTTTCAGGGACGGCACCTGCAGATACGATGCGACAGAGGTTCCAATGACGCACTTCGTTCCAGCAGAGATAGACCTCAGCCTAGAGAAGTTGAAGGAACTTAGTTATGAAAACGATGCGTACGAAAAACCCATTGAAAGCAAGGAGCAAATTGTTGAGCTGAAGGCCCAGGACATCATCGTATCAGAGCACGCTGGAGAAACCCTGGTCAGGATATCCCAATTCATCGATGACTTACTAGTCTATTTCTATAAGATGCCGCCATACTACAACGCGAAACAGAAGGAAGACTTGATTGGAACCTTGCTCATAGGGATTGCGCCGCACACGAGCGCGGGAGCTCTGGGGAGACTCATTGGATTTACTTCCGTCAAAGGCATCGTCGCCCATCCCTATTTCCACTGCGCGTGCAGGAGGAACTGCGATGGAGATGAGTTGTGCGTGGTGCTACTCCTCGACGGGTTACTGAATTTTTCAAAGAGATACTTACCTGAAACAAGAGGGGGGTGGATGGACGCGCCACTTGTTTTAACCACAGTGCTTGACCCAAGGGAAGTTGATGACGAAGTGCATGCGATGGATGTTTGCTGGAGCTATCCGCTTGAATTCTATGAAGCAACCCTCCGGGGAGCCTCTCCGTCCGAAGTAAAGATTGAAACAGTCGCAACACGGCTGGGCTCAGAGAGCCAGTACGAGGGATTCGGTTTCACCCACTCTGCGAAATGCATTGGCCCGATTCAGAGTCGTTACGTTCAATTGAAGAACATGACTGACAAAGTAAAGGAAGAGCTTGATTTGATGGCGAGGATAAGAGCAGTTGATTCTGCTGGAGCAGCTGAAAAGATCATTCTCGCGCATTTTTTACCAGATCTTTACGGCAACCTGCGTTCGTTCAGCAGGCAGATCGTGCGGTGCGTTGAGTGCAACGCCAAGTACCGGAGAATCCCGTTGGTCGGGAAGTGCACGAAGTGCGGTGGAAAGCTGCTCCTGACGATCAGTCGCGGGGGCATAGAAAAATACTTGCAGATTTCCCTTTCAATGGTCGAGAAATACAATCTCCCCCTTTACCTTAAACAACGGCTCATTCTCTTGGAAAAAGAAATCAAGAGCATCTTCGAGGACGACAAGTGCAAGCAGTTCTCGCTCGCGGACTATGCGTGAACAGAAAACAATGCACAGAAACTAATGCTTTCAGCCTTTTGCTTCGGCAAAAGCCTGGGGAAAATCAACACTCAGCTTTTTCCAGTGCACTGGGAATGACTAGGTCTCACCAAGAACCTCTTTGGCCGCTCTCCTTCTTCTGTAAGAACCGCCTCGTTTCCGATTAGTTCTATTTTCGCCTTTTCTCCACCGAAGGCACTCAGGTTAATTCCCTTCTCCGAATGAACAATCAATCCCGCGTTTGCTTGGACAACGCTTTCAATCAATCCCATTGGAAGAGAAGAAGCATCTTGCTCGAAGACCACAATTGGCATGGGTTCAGATTTCATGAAGGAAATGGATGACTGAATCAATAGATGTTGAATGCTTTCAGGCTGCTTCGACAAATCCACTCTCATTATTCTACCGCCCTGTAACGGCCATTCGCCGGCATTCTTGGCGAATAACGAAGCGTGAACTTTTTGGATCACCTGCAGGATGCGAATGGATTTGTTGATGAGGTATTGCGGCATCTCGCGGGTTTCCTTCAAACCCTTGAGCCGGTCAGCCAAGTC
>JACRGE010000027.1 GCA_016212465.1 Microcaldota archaeon | reverse complement strand
TCCGCACAACACGCCGACACTTGAAAGTTAATGACTCTTGGAAAGACGTTCAAAGGTTTGACCGACCAAGAAATCATCGAGATGACTCGACGACTTAAAGAACTGACCATACGTGAGGAGCCGCATGGGGTTGTGGTTGTTCCAAAAATTGTGGTTGAAATAGCCTATAATGAGATTCAAAAGAGCCCAAAATACGAGTGCGGAATGGCACTGCGCTTCGCCAGAATAACACGCATAAGAGACGACAAAACACCCGAAGAAGCCGATACAATTCAAAAGGTCAGGGAAATCTATGAGAAACAATACGAGAAAAAAGCCAAATACTAAAATCCAGCAGCCTCGAGCTTCTCTTTGACCTTTTTAATCCTGCCCTTAAGTTCGGTCACTTTCTTGCCTTTTTCTTTTCCAGCCGCCTTGTAGCAGTCCAGTGCGTATTCTAGGGCGCCTAGTCCGAAGCGGTCGTAACCCTTCTCCAGTGCAATTTCGGCTGATTTCATGAAGCGTTCAATAGCAGTGTCGTAGTCTTTTAGTAAAAAGTTGCACTCGGCTGCCTTGAACAGCATGTAAGAGGCGTCGAAAAAGTTGCCTAATTTCTCGTATAGTCCAGAAGCTTCTAGAAACTTTTCCATGGCTTCCTTGTGCTTTCCAGAGTCGGATAGGCTTGTTCCTTCCCGATGAATTTTCAAGGGGTCCTCTTTAGAAGGTTGAACACTCATTGTTTTTTCACCAGCAAGGTCCACTATCAATTGCTGCATCAGCATTTTAGATTTTTCCTTCCGTATCAATTATTTATTCTACCAAACATAATGTTGTTTAAGATGTCCCTCAAAATTGAACATGCAAAATTCAACGATTTGGATGCGCTCCACAGAATTGAGAGAGAATGCTTTACGTCGGAAGCTTTCACAAAGGAACACATTGCCTACCTATTGGAAAGCCCAAACGCGGTGAGCCTTGTTGCAGAGGCAAATCATGAAATCGTGGGTTTCATCGTTGGCATGATAGAAAATTATGGCAGAACCACGGTTGGTCACGTGTACACCATAGACGTGGCGTTCAAACACAGAAGAGCCGGAGTAGGACTCAGACTCCTAGACGAACTCGAACACATTTTCCTGGAGAGAGGCGTCAAAACCAGTTATCTTGAGGTTCGAATCGACAACAAAGCGGCGCGAGAACTCTACCGCAAGAAGGGCTACACTGAACTTGAACCCTTGGAAAATTTCTATGCTAAGGGAAGGCACGGTCTCCGAATGAAAAAAGAGTTAAAGAAATAACGCTCACTTTTCCATCGACCACAAGAACAGTTGAGTCTTTTTATCCAGCTTTCTAAGCAATCTCGCATCGGCAGCCTCAATTAAGACTAATTCTCCAGTTGCAGCGATTGTGCATCCTGACATGACATGGCCGCCCGTGACCTCACCCTTCTCGTTTGAGACAGAGATGTGAGCGTGAGCGAAGGGTTTGTCCTCCTTCAATGAGATGTTGCCCATGCACGAAACAATTTCAACAGGACCATCAATCTTAATCGTCTCGTATTTTCCTTTGCGATAAAACCCTAGGTTTGCCTTCTTCAAAGTCCCTACAAGGATGAAAAAGCCAGCGGTAATATGGCTTTTCTCTGCCGCATGAGTTATGGTTTCCAAGAGGTCTTCATCTTCCGAAAGTCTTGCGAAAACCACTTTCCCAAGTTTTGATTGGAGCATTTCCATAGTACATCACTTCACCCTTCAAATCTAGATACATGTCCAACGCTTTTCAGATTTGCGAATAAAAAGTTAAGTCAGAGGAAATTTCATGCTAGGGATTTTTCGCAAGGCAAAGAGAATTGGCACGCCAACTAGAAATGATACTAAAACTAATAAAACGTCTTCGACATAAGACCAAGCTGCCCCAACAACAAAAGCATCAAAAACCGCTTCTGGAGGCCAACCAAGAAACAGATAAAGTCCACCAGGGACGAGCAGAAAAATTCGCGTCAAGGAGTCTGTAACCGTGCCAATGAAAGAAATGAAAACTAAAGAGATTGATAAGTGCTTCGGGTCACTTTCAAACAGGTTTCGGCTCAGCCTTGCAGCAGGATAAATCAGGATAAGAGCAAGCAACACATCAAGGATTGTCCAAAGTGGGAACCATCTTCCAAACGGATGCACAAAATAGGCGGCCAACATAACCGCATACAGTCCCATGACGGGTTTCCATTGTCTTTTGGCCAGAAAACCAACAGCTAAAACCC